>JAPLSJ010000019.1 GCA_026398695.1 Arenimonas sp. | reverse complement strand
GAGCCCCGGCCGCCCTTCCTGGACCGGCGCGTGATCGAACTGCACGCCTGGCTGCCCCTGGACCTGCGGCTGCGGGAGGGGTGGGACAAGTGGGTGCTGAGGGACTGCCTGTCCCATTCGCTGCCCGGCACGGTTTCCTGGCGACAGTTGCGCGCCCACTTGGGCGAAAAGTTCACCCAATCCCTGACCCTGCCATGGGTAGGCAAGACGCCTGTGCAGGCCACCGCCCCGCCGTACTTCCGGCGTGCCGGGGAAGCGCCGGACAACGCCCGGGAATCCCTTGTCGGCCGCTGGCTCGCAAATCGGTACTGAACGGCCCACTTCCCCTGATAGCGATGAAGCCGACGGGAAGTGATAACCTTGCGAAATCAGGAAATAGTCTTCCCGGGAGCAAGTCCATGGAATCGCAGATCAAGCAGACCGAGAACAACAACGAGCGCCTCCCGTATTCCAAGCCGCAGCTGACGGTGTTCGGCGAAGTGCGCAGCCTGACGGCTTCCGGCTCGCAGATGGGCGACGAGAATGCGATGAGCATCAACGACCTGATGATCATGGTCTGATCATCTTCGGCGGCGCTCCTTCACAGGTGCCGCCTTTCACCAGCGCTGGCAGCCACTCGCGCCAGCCCTGATCCGAACCTGCGCCGTCATGACGCCAACGCCTCCCGGCCCGGGCGACTACTCCGGGCGAAGCCGCCTCTTCCCGTATCGGTTTGGTTCACGGTTAGTAAGCAGCGCGGTGCCTTTGCCCGTGTTGCCGCTTGCCGTGGGCGCGGCCGAACCCGTCGACATCATCATCGAGCGCGTCCATGGCGGGCTGCCTCCCGGCGCCCAATGGCTGCACGACTGGCTTGGGCAAGATGAGGTGGTGCTTTCACTGGCACGCCATGATGGCCACCTGTGGCTTGATTTCCCGGACCTGGCAGCGTTCGAACTGCAGTTCCCTGCGGGGCGAATCGGCGTGCACTGCAGCCCTTCCGCCGACGAAAACACCCTTGAACACCTTCTGGTGGACCAGGTGCTTCCGCGGTACGTGGCGCATCTGGACACGCTGGTGGCACATGCCAGCGCCATCGCCATCCACGGCCGACATGCGCTGTTCCTGGGGCAAAGCGGCTGGGGAAAGTCGACGCTGGCCGCACTGCTGCTTCGCAGCGGGCATGGGGTTCTCTCGGATGACTGCGTGCAGTTGTTCGAGGAGGGAAATCAGCTGCTGGCACTGTCCACCTATCCCAGCCTGCGACTGCTGCCCGACAGCCTGGATGAGTTGTTCCCGGGCATGGAAAACGCATCGCCGATGGCAGACTATTCGGACAAACTGCGCGTGCCCGTCACGCCGCCCCAGGGCGATTGCGTCGCCACCGCCATCGATGCGCTCTATGTCCTGGCCGATCCGGAGTTGGCGCAAGGTGCCATCCACATCACGCCACTTCCGCCCGGGGAAGCTTGCCGGGCGCTGATCGAACACTCCTTCCGCCTCGACCTCAATGACCGCCTGGGGAATGCCAGCCACTTTGCGCGTTGCAGCGCCGTGGCGCGGGCCGTTCCCGCCTTCGAGATCCAGTTCCCGCGCGATTACGCCCAGGGCCCTGAACTGGCGCGCAAGATCGCCCACCACCTGTCCAGCCTTTCGCTGGACCGCTGAGGATTCAACGCCCATGACCAGCTACAACGACTATTCCATCGCGAGCTACGGCGCGATGATCCGCGACGCGCGCCGCACCGGCCCGTTCGTGGAGGCGCTGCGCCAGGCCATCAAGCCCGGCAGCGTGGTGCTGGACATTGGCACGGGCACCGGCATCTTCGCCTTCCTGGCGTGCCAGTTCGGCGCGGCGCGGGTTTACGCCATCGAGCCGGACCCGGCGATCGAACTGGCCAGGGTGTCGGCCAAGACCATTCCAGGCGCCGAACGCATCGTCTGGATCCAGGGGCTGTCGACCGAAATCGACCTGCCCGAACAAGTGGACGTGGTGGTGGGCGACCTGCACGGAGTGATGCCGTTCTTCAGGGGCAACCTCGAGTCCATGGCCGACGCGCGCAAGCGACACCTCAAGCCGGGCGGCCGGATGATTCCCGCGCGCGACGTACTTCTTGCGGTGCCGGCGCAAGCACACGACGAGTACCTCAGCATCGCCAACCCGTGGCGCGAGAACGACTACGGGCTGGACCTGTCCGCAGGCGCCCAGCACGTCTTCAATCAATGGCGGCGCGCCAAGAGCGAACCGGCGCGCCCCGAGCACCTGCTGTCCGGTCCGCAGACGTGGGGTGAAGTGCCCTACGCCACTGCCGACATCCGTGGACTCGAGAAGCAGCTGCATTGGGAGATTGAACGCGCCGGCACAATGCACGGGCTCTACGTCTGGTTCGAGGGAGACCTGGGGAACGGGATCGGCTACTCCAACGCGCCGCAGCTGCCTGAGCTGGTTTATGGCCGCGCCTTCTTCCCGTTCGAGCAGCCGACGGACGTGGTTCCCGGCGACAGGCTGGATTGCCTGCTTTCGGTGCGCAGTGTCCAGGGTGAATTCGTCTACCAGTGGAAAAGCAGGATCACCAGCGCCGATGGCAGCCTCAAGGCCAGCTTCGACCAGTCCACCTTCCATGGCCTGATGCTGGACCCGGCCACCCTGCGCAAGGGCAGCGCCGACTACGTGCCGTCGCTCAACCAGGAAGGCCAGGTGGCCCGCGCCGTGCTGCAGGCCATGGCGCAGGGGCGGAGCCTGCGGGACATTGCCGATGCGCTGATGGTGGAGTTCCCGCAGAAATACTCCTCGGCGGACAAGGCGCTGGCGGAAGTGGCGGTGCTGTCGAAGAAGTACGGCTGAAGGCGACCGCGGGTGACGTCAGCGGCGTGAGGCCATCGCCAGCCGCCACCCGCCAACCACCAACGTACCCAGCAACACACCCACCACGCCCCCAAGCAAATCATCACGTACGTCCGACCACAGCGGCGTGCGGCCGGGCACCCAGAACTGCACGAACTC
>JAPLSJ010000041.1 GCA_026398695.1 Arenimonas sp. | reverse complement strand
ATCGGCCCGACCCCGGCGGTCGGCTTGAATGCTTAGGTAGGCCTATACGTTACGGCCGCCGCGGCCGGGCCGCAAGCGGCGATGAGCCTCCGGCGCGACCCGCGCCAACCGGGCGAAGCGCAAGCGCCAAGAGGCCGAGCCCTGTGCAGCCAGCAACGAAGCACGCCGGCCGGGTCCGCGCCGCCAGGAGTCTCGGCAAGAGGGGCAGTGGCCGCCAGGTTGCACGGTCCTCGAACGCAGCCCATCCGGCTCGCCGGAACTCCCCTGCGCCCGATGTCCGAGGCGCGGGCTACGCGCTCTGACCCACCGAACTCTCCGAAGCCCACAAACAACAACGGCCGCCGAAGCGACCGAAGAACACTCAACAGCTCAGGCCTAACTACTTGTAGCGGTTGATACGACCATCTAACCCCATCCACCAACCCCTCGTCCAGCTGCCTCACCGTTGAATTCTGACCCCGGCCCAACGACTTGCCCGACATCGCTCACCTCACCCGCCTCGCTAGCCTCTCCCGTTATGGAAGGCAAACGACCATCTAGCGCGATTCCTCCCGCAAACGCCGGTGTAGCACCGGTGAATAACTCTGCACCTCGTCCCCGCCTGATGGACGAGGTTCGCGGCAAGCTTCGCGCCAATCACTACAGCATTCGCACCGAGACCGCCTACGTTGGCTGGATTCTCCGGTTTATCCGGGCCAACCAGCTGCGGCATCCGCGCGAGATGGGTGGCCCCGAGGTGGAGACGTTCCTCACGCATCTGGCCGTGCGTGGCAACGTGGCGGCCAGCACGCAGAACCAGGCGCTGTCGGCGCTGCTGTTCCTGTACCGCAAGGTGCTCGGCGTGGATCTGCCCTGGATGGAGAACGTGGTGCGCGCCAAGCGGCCGCGCCGGCTGCCCACGGTGCTGTCCGCGGGTGAGGTGCGGGTGTTGCTGGAGCTGATGCCGGCGCGGCCGCGGCTGCTGGCGTCGCTGCTGTACGGCACGGGCATGCGGCTGATGGAGGGCCTGCGGCTGCGGGTGAAGGACGTGGACTTCGCGCGCCGGGAAATCATGGTGCGCGACGGCAAGGGCGGCAAGGACCGCCGCACCATGCTGCCCGCCAGCCTGGAGCCGGGCCTGCGCGAAGCCCTGGCCCATGCGCTGCGCCTGCACGCGGCCGACCTGGCCGACGGGCACGGCCGCGTGTGGCTGCCGCACGCTCTGGCCCGCAAGTATCCCAACGCCGCCGCCGAGCCGGCTTGGCAATACCTGTTTCCGGCCGACGCGCTGTCGGTGGACCCGCGCGACGGAACCACGCGCCGCCACCACGTCGGCGAAGAAGCGCTGTCGCGGCACATCAAGCAGGCGACCCTGCGCGCGCGCATCGGCAAGCCGGTCAGCGCGCATACCCTGCGCCACAGCTTCGCCACCCACCTGCTGGAATCGGGCTACGACATCCGCACGGTTCAGGCGCTGCTCGGCCACAAGGACCTGGCGACGACGCAGATTTATACCCACGTGCTCGGAAGGGGCGCCGGCGCGGTGCGCAGCCCGCTGGACGCGACCCCCTGAGCCACCCGCGGCGGGCCACCGCTATACTCGCCCCACCCCCGCCCGCCACCGCCCAGGACACCGACATGGCCGACGAACGCATCGAATGGACCGGCACGCCTTCCCAGATGCAGAACCTGGGCTGGTACATCGCCTGCCTGCTGCTGATCCCCATTCCCTGGGCGATCTGGCGCTGGGCGGTCACGCGCAACACGGTCTACACGCTGACCGACCAGCGGCTGAGCATCCGCCGCGGCGTGTTCAACCGCGTCACCGAAGACCTCGAGCTCTACCGCGTGCGCGACACGCGGCTGGAACAGACCTTCTTCGAGCGCATGTTCGGCCTGGGCGAGGTGATCCTGTTCACCTCGGACGCCTCGACCCCGGAAATCCACCTGCCGTGGCTGAAGAAGGCCGAAGCGCTGCGTGAATCCGTGCGCCGCCTTTCCGAAGCGCGGCGCGACGCCAAGCGCGTGCGCACGCTGGAGTCCGGCGGCGGCGGCCACGACGACCTGGGCGGCCACGCGGCGCTGGACTGAGGTTTACAGCGCGGGGCCGCTTTCCAGCACTTCCTCCAGCACCCAGCGCAGCGAAGGCGCGTCGGCCGGGGGATCGGCCACCGGGAATTCGCGCACGCGGATCACGTACTCGGTGCCCGACTGCCAGTTGAAGCCCTCGATGTCGAAGTAGTGCAGCTGCCACGGTGCGCCCGGCTGGGTGCGCACCTGCAGGCACAGCATGGGCGCCGCGCCCTCGCAGGGCGCGCGCTGCCCGGCCACGTTGACGATGATCTCGCGGCCCTCCGGCGGCAGGGCCGCGCCCGCCGGGGCGCTGGCCGCCGCTTCGGTGGTGCCCGCTTCTCCCGACGCGGTGGTGGCGCAGCCGGCGAGGCCGAACGACAGTGCAGCGGCCAGGACAAGGCAAGGACGAAGCAGGGACATGGCGAACTCCGGAACCGGGGCGGCCAGTCTAGCGCCGGCCACGCCGGTGCAGCGGCCGGGCCTCAGCGCCGGCGCAGCGGAATGCGGTCGGCTGGGAAACTGGCCAGGTCGCCGCCTTCACCGCGGCGCGGGGCGCCGGGCGCGGGACCCCAGGCCTGGGCGGTGATCACTTCCCAGGTGCTGGGCAGCACGCCGTCGTGGCGCAGCGGTTCGTAGGCGGCGGTGACCTTGTGCAGGCGGGCGCGACCGCCCAGGCCGCGGCGTCGGTCGTGCCGCGCATCGCCGGCGCCGATCGCGCGCAGCTCGTGCATCAGGGCGCGCACGTCGGGATAGGTCAGCGTGAAGCGGTCGCGCTCGAGCACGGGGTTCTTGAAGCCCGCGGCCATCATTGCGTCGCCCACCTGCTGGATGGCGGCGAACGGCGACAGCGGCGGCGTTTCGCCGGCGGCCTGGTAGGCCTCGCGCAGCTCCAGCAGCGTGTCGGGCCCGAACGTGGAAAACACCAGCAGCCCATCGGGCCGCAGCACGCGGCGGAATTCGGTGAGCACCGCCGGCAGGTCGTCCAGCCACTGCAGGCACAGGCTGGAGAAGATGACGTCGGTGCACTGGTCGGCCAGCGGCAGCTGCGACACGTCGGCGCACACGCGCCGCACCGGGCGCCAGAAGCGCGTGTGGCTGGGCACTTCGCGCAGCATCGGCAGGGCGGCGTCGAGCGCAATCACTTCGGCCTTGGGCCAGCGCTTCTTCATGGCGCCCGCGGCGCGGCCGGGGCCGCTGCCCAGGTCCAGCACGCGCAGCGGCGCGCGCTCGCCAAGGTAGTCCAGCTGTTCCAGCAGGCGCGCCTCGACCTCGCGCTGCAGCGCGGCCACGGCGACATAGTTCGGCGCGGCGCGGCCGAAGGAACGGCGCAGCTGGCGGCGGTCGAACAGGCCGCTCACGGCGCGAGGCCCGCTTCGAAATCGCGCAGCGCCGAAGCCACTTCGTCGGCATGCGTGAGGAAGGGCGCGTGGCCGCCGCTGTCCACCTGGTGGAAGCGCGACGCCGGCGCCAGCGCGGCGGCGGCCCGCATCGCGGCCGGCGACACCAACCGGTCGCGGCGGCCGGCGATCCACAGGCTGGGCATCGACAGCGCCGGCAGCGCGGCGCGCAGGTCGCTGTGCTCCAGCAGGCCCAGGCCGTCGCACAGCACGTCGGCCGCGGGTTCGCCGTGCGCGAACACTTCGCCGCGCAGCAGCCGCAGCTCTTCGCGCACATGGTCCGAACCCTGCGCTTCGAGCATCAGGAAACGATCCAGCGTGCCGCGGTAGTCACTGCCGAGCGCGGTGGCGAAATCACGGAAAATCGACGCAGGCATGCCGTGCTCCCAGCCGTCGGCGTGCACGAAGCGCGGGCTGGCGGCCAGCATCACCAGGCCGCGCACCTGCGCCGGCCGGGTGGCCGCGGCATGCAGCGCCACCAGCCCGCCCAGCGACCAGCCCAGCCAGAGCGCGCGCGCGGGCACCACGGCCGACACCTGCGCGGCGGCATGTTCCAGCGTGAGCGGAAGCCCGGCGCTGCGGCCATGCCCGGGAAGATCCACGAGATGCAGCGTGAAATGCGGCGCCAGCCGCTGCACCAGCGGCGCGAAGATGCCCGAGTGCATCGCCCAGCCATGCAGCAGCACCAGGGCCGGGCCCTGGCCGTGCACTTCATGGAACAGGGTCATGCGGGAATCGGGTCGGGCCGTGCGTTGACGGCTTCGGCCAGCGCGGCCAGCAGGCCGTCCACGTCGCGCTCGCCGTGGTCCACGCTGAGCGTGATGCGCAGGCGCGCCTGGTCGGCAGGCACGGTGGGCGGGCGGATGGCGGTGACCAGATAGCCTTGGGCTTCCAGCGATTTGGAAACCGCCAGCGCGCGGTCATTGCCGCCCAGCACGATCGGCTGGATCGGCGTGAACGATTCCTGCAGCGGCAGGCGCAGCGACGAGGCGCCGCGGCGGAAGCGCGCCACCAGCGAAGCCAGCTTCGCGCGCCGCCACGATTCGGTGCGGATCAGGCGCAGGCTGGCGCGCATGGCGGCGGCCATGGCCGGCGCCGGCGCGGTGGAGAACAGGTAGGGGCGTGCGGTTTCGGCGATGTGGCCGATGACGGTGGCGCTGCCCAGCAGCATCGCGCCCTGGCCGCCGAAGGCCTTGCCCAGCGGCACCAGCAGCAGCGGCACTTCGCGCGCGCCCAGGCCGGCAACGGCCAGGCTGCCGCGGCCTTCCGGCCCCAGCACGCCGATGCCGTGCGCGTCGTCCACGTACAGCATCGCGTCCTGGGTGCGCGCCACCAGCGCGAGGTCGGCCAGCGGCGCCTGGTCGCCGTCCATGCTGAAGACGCCGTCGGTGGCGAGGATGGCGGCGCCTTCGCGGCGCGACATCAGCTGGCGCAGCGCGGCCTCGACGTCGCCGTGCGGGTAGCGCTTGAGTTCGCAGCCGGCCAGGCGGGCGCCGTCTATCAGGCAGGCGTGGTTGAGCTTGTCCTGCACGCAGGTGTCGCCTTCGCCCAGCAGCGACTGCATCACCGCCAGGTTGGCCAGATAGCCGCTGCTGAACAGCAGGCCGCGCTCGTAGCCCAGCCACTGCGCCATCTCGCGTTCGAACGCGGCGTGTTCGGCGTGGTGGCCGCTGACCAGGGCCGAGCCGGTGCTGCCCACGCCGTGCCACGCGGCGGCTTCCTGCAGCGCGCTCACCACGTCCAGGTGCTGGCTCAGGCCCAGGTAGTCGTTGCCGCAGAAGCTGGTGAGCTGGCGTCCGTCCACCAGCACCTGGGCGCCTTCGCGCGCCTCCACCACGCGTCGCGTGCGCGTGGCCGCCGACGCCGCGCGCTCGGCGCGGGCAACGGCAAGGCGGTCGGCGAGGCGGGTGCGGGCCATGTCAGGCGGCGCAGGTGTTGGCGGGAACCACGATGTCGGCGTGCACGGTGCCGGTGTTCGACTCCTGCACCAGCGGCATCGGCGTGAGACCCAGCCGCTTGAACAGCGCCTGGTCGGCCTCGACGTCGGGGTTGCCGGTGGTCAACAGCTTCTCGCCGTAGAAAATGGAGTTGGCGCCGGCCAGGAAGCACAGGGCCTGCAGTTCGTCGTTCATTTCGGCGCGGCCGGCCGACAGCCGCACCATCGCGGCCGGCATCAGCAGGCGCGCCACGGCGATCGTGCGCACGAACTCGAACGAGTCCAGCAGCGCGGTGCCCTTGAGCGGCGTGCCTTCCACCTGCACCAGGCGGTTGATCGGCACCGAATCGGGGTGCGCGGGCAGGTTGGCCAGCGCCTGCAGCAGGCCGGCGCGCTGGGCGCGCGATTCGCCCATGCCGACGATGCCGCCGCAGCAGGTCTTCATGCCGGCGTCGCGAACGTGTTCGAGCGTGTCCAGGCGGTCCTGGTATTCGCGGGTCTGGATCACTTCGCCGTAGAACTCGGGCGCGGTGTCGAGGTTGTGGTTGTAGTAGTCCAGGCCGGCGGCGCGCAGCGCCTGGGCCTGGTCGCCCTTGAGCATGCCCAGCGTGGCGCAGGTTTCCAGGCCCAGGGCCTTCACGCCGCGGATCATCTCGGCCACCTTCGGGATGTCGCGGTCCTTCGGGCTGCGCCAGGCGGCGCCCATGCAGAAGCGCGAGGCGCCGGCGGCCTTGGCGGCGCGGGCCTTGTCCATCACTTCGTCCAGGTCCATCAGCTTCTGGGCCTGCACGCCGGTGTCGTAGCGCGCGGCCTGCGGGCAGTAGGCGCAGTCCTCGGGGCAGCCGCCGGTCTTCACCGACAGCAGGGTGGAGACCTGCACCTGGGTCGGGTCGAAGCGCTCGCGGTGGGTCGCACCGGCACGCGCCATCAGCTCGGGGAACGGCAGGTCGAACAGGGCGAGGACTTCGTCGCGCGTCCAGTCGTGGCGGATGACAGCAGGCATGGTCGAACCCTGACGGCGGGGGGCGGTGGGACCGTGGAGTCTGGTGAGCATGCCCTACCCTGTCAACCAAACGCACCGCCCGAAGGTTGACGCCCGTCACAAGTCGGCAAGCGTCCGGTGAGCCGGCTCGCCGCGCTCGGCCGGAGGCTGGGGCTGGCGCTGCTGCCGGCGCGCTGCCTGGTGTGCGGCGAGGCCGGCCACCACGGCCAGGACCTGTGCCTGGCCTGCCGGCGGGCGATGCCGTTCAACCGCGTGGCCTGTGCGCGCTGCGCCCTGCCGCTGCCGGCACCGGGCACCTGCGGTGCCTGCCTGCGCCAGCCGCCGCCGTTCACCGCCAGCGCGGCCGCCCTGGTCTATCGCTTCCCGGTGGACCGCCTGCTGCCGCGGTTCAAGTTCCATGGCGACCTGGCGGCCGGGCGGCTGCTGTCGCAGCTGATGGCCGAGGCCTTCGCCGATGCGCCGCGGCCGCAGGCCCTGGTGCCGGTGCCGCTGCATCCCTCGCGCCTGCGCCGCCGGGGCTACGACCAGGCGCTGGAGCTGGCCCGGCCGCTGGCGCGGGCGTTCGCCCTGCCGCTGCACGCCGACGCCCTGCGGCGCGTGCGCGCCACCTCGGCGCAGTCCGAGCTCGACGCCGCCAGCCGGCGGCACAACGTGCGCAGCGCCTTCTTCGCCCGCGCCGGCGGGTTGCCCGGCCACGTGGCCCTGGTGGACGACGTCATGACCACCGGCGCCACCCTGGCCGAGTGCGCCCGCGCCCTGCAGCGCGCCGGCGTCTCCCGCGTGGACGTCTGGGTGGCCGCCCGGGCGCCGCTTCAGGACAGCGCGTAGTGGGCGGCGATGCCGGCGAACACGGCCAGGCCCACCCACTGGTTGGCGCGGAAGGCGGTGAAGCAGGCCTCGCGGCCCCGGCCGCGGGCAATCCAGAACTGCACCAGCACGATCACCAGCGCCAGGCCCAGCGCCGCCTGGTAGGTCCCGCCCAGCCCGGCCCGCGCACCCACCAGCCACATCGCCCAGAAGAAGCCGGCGTAAATCACGCCCTGCGCCACCAGGTCGGACTCGCCGAACAGGATGGCGGTGGACTTCGCGCCCACCCGCAGGTCGTCCTCGCGGTCCACCATGGCGTACCAGGTGTCGTAGCCGGTGGTCCACAGCAGGTTGCCCAGGAACAGCAGCCAGGCCAGCGGCGGCACCGTGCCCTGCACCGCGGCGAAGGCCATCGGGATGCCCCAGCCGAAGGCCACGCCCAGGTAAACCTGCGGCAGGTAGGTGTAGCGCTTGAGCAGCGGGTAGGTGGCCGCCAGCACCACGGCCACCACGCTCAGCGCCACCGTCAGCCAGTTGGTCAGCAGCACCAGGCCGAAGGCCACCAGCATCAGCACCGCGAACAGCGCCAGCGCCTCGCGCGGCGAGACGGCGCCGGTGGCCAGGGGGCGGTTCTTCGTGCGCTCGACGTGCGGGTCGAGCCAGCGGTCGTTGTAGTCGTTGATGATGCAGCCGGCCGATCGCGTCAGCCACACGCCCGCGGTGAAGACCAGCAGGGTGCCGATCGGCGGCACGCCGCCCGCGGCCAGCCACAGCGCCCACCAGGTGGGCCACAGCAGCAGCAGCGTGCCCACCTGGCGGTCGCCGCGCACCAGCTGCCAGTAGTGCGGCCACTGGGTGCGCCAGGACTTCGGCCCCTGCTCGGGGACGGGCTGGGAATAGCGTTCATAAGACATCGGCAAAGCCTAGCAGAGCGCCCGGGGCGCCCGCGGCCTTGAACCGGCGCCCGGCATGCCCCATTTTCATCCGTGCCACTCCTCTTTTCAGGAACCACGCACCATGAGCAACGGCCAGGGTTCGACCGGCAACGTCATCGCCGCCATCTGCAGCCTGTTCATCCCGGGCCTGGGCCAGCTGGTACAGGGCCGCCTGCTGTGGGCGCTCACCTGGTTCCTGCTGGGCGGCCTCGCCTTCGCCGTCACCTGGCTGATCACGCTGAGCCTGCTGCCGTTCGGCTGGTTCGTGATCAGCGTGATGTCGTGCATCCACGCCGCGGTGTATTCCCCGCGCCGCTGAGCCGGCTGCGGCGGATCGCCGCGCCGTGGCATAATCGCTGCCCGGGCGCCTGTAGCTCAGCCGGATAGAGTAGTGGCTTCCGAAGCCATTGGTCGGGGGTTCGAATCCCTCCAGGCGCGCCAA
>JAPLSJ010000097.1 GCA_026398695.1 Arenimonas sp. | reverse complement strand
TCCCAGTGCTGATGAAACAAGCGCTGGGAGCTTCTTTGGCTTCAAACGGAACGCCCGGCAGCCGGGGCTCTGTCCAAGGCAGGCGGCGGGCCCTGGGCCCTTGGCCCCGTGCCGCGCGAGCTTGATCAACGACGACGCTGGTCGCGATCCTCGCCAATTTCGTGACCGACCAGCGCTCCCGCTGCGGCGCCACCAATGGTGCCGACCGCCCCGCCGAAGATGGCGTTACCGGCCACACCGCCGACCACAGCGCCCACGCCGGTGCCTACCTGGGTATTGCTCGGGTTGGATGCGCAGCCGCCCAGCGCGAGGGCTGCGGTGTAGGTGGCCCAGCGGGCCTCGTATTCCAGGCCCAGCTGGTGCAGCAGGTTCCAGCTGAAGATGCCGGTGTCGTGGCCGTCGTCGAATCGCAGCAGCACGCCGTAGTTGCCCATCGGCTCGATGGCCTTGACGCTGACGTTGCGCTTGCCGGCCACCAGCACCTTCTGGCCCGGGCCGTGGCCCTGCACTTCGGCGCTGGGCGACTCCACCCGCAGGTATTCGCAGGGCAGGCGGAAGCGCACCCCGTCGTCGAAGGCGACTTCGAGTACGTGGGAGGCCTGGTGCAGGATGAGGTCGGTGGGGCGCGGTGTGCTCATGCCGCCATTCTACGGGGCGCGCAGCTGCTCGCGCAGCGCGGTGAAGCGCGTGAGGCGGGCGCGCGCCTGCGAGCAGCGCCACCAGCCGTAAATACCCATGGCCGGGAAGACCAGCACGTTGATGGCCGTGGCGCCTAACAGGCCACCCACGCGCCGTTCCGGCCAGTCCGAAGCCATGCCGTAGAGCATCAGCACGTAGATGCCCAGCCACAGCATCAGCGAGGTCCACATGCCCCAGCGCCAGTAGCGCAGCACGGTGCCCGCCCGCTGTATCTCGCGGTCCACCAGCGACAGCGCGTCGCAGCCGGCGTCGGCCAGGTCGCGCCGGCGGATCCACACCATCAGCGCCTGGTACACGCAAAGGAAAACGGCCAGCCCGGCAAACAGCAGCTGCTCCGCCCGCTCGCTCTTCGGGCTCACGGCGATCAGCACGCACATCCCGATGGCCAGCACGGAAAAACCAATCTCGATTCGGACGGTCCGCCGCAGCCCGCGGCTGCGCCGCTCGGCCTCGTCGCGGATAGCCTCGACGTCGATGGCTGGCGTGTCCTGCCGCTGCCAGTCCGCGGCGAGCGAACTCCAGTCCTGGTTACGGTCCATCAGTCTTCTCCTCCCAGCACCGACTGCAGCTGGCGGCGTGCGCGGCTGAGTCGCTGGGTCACGGTGTTTTCTTCCAGGGCCAGGGCCTGGCCGATCTCGCGCTGCGAAAAGCCCTCCAGCGCCAGCACCACCACCTGGCGCTGGCCCAGCGGCAGGTCGCGCACCGCGGCCAGCAGGCCCTGGCGGCGCTGGTGCGCGACGGCGTGCTGCACCGGGCTGGCGTCGGGATCCTCGTGGTCGTCCTGCAGCTCGTCGCCGCGGGCGCGTTTTTCGCGGGCCAGGTGGTCGATGGCGCGGTTGTGCGCCACGCGCGCGGCGAAGGTGCGCAGCGAGGCGTCGCCGCGCCAGCTGGGCAGCGCGCGCCAGACGGCCACGCTGATTTCCTGCAGCAGGTCGTCGCGACGCGCGGGTTCGGATTCGTAGCTGCCGGCGATGCGCGCCAGCATCGGCCCGTGCTCGCGCAGCACGGCCTCGATGTCGGTGGTCGGGGGGCTCATGGTCTGGTGGATGCTACCCGCCCGGACGGGGCGCGCAGAAGCCAGGGGAGCGGCGGTGGCCATCGGTTTTCCTTGGGGTCCGGGGAGTTAGTCCCCCGGACCGCGGAATACCTGACAGCCGGCGCCGGCCTCAGAGGATGTAGCGGCTCAGGTCCGGGTCCTGCACGGCGTCGCCCAGCTGGGCGTCCACCATGGCGCGGTCCACCATCAGCGACAGGCCGCCCTTGTCGGGGGCCTCGAAGCTGAGCTTTTCCAGCAGCTTCTCCAGCACGGTGTGCAGCCGGCGCGCGCCGATGTTCTCCTGCCGCTCGTTGACCAGGAAGGCGATCTCGGCCAGGCGGTCGATGGCGCCCTCGTCGAAGCCGATGTTCACGCCCTCGGTGGCCAGCAGCGCCATGTACTGGCGCACCAGCGCATTGCGCGGCTCGGTGAGGATGCGCTTGAAGTCGGCCTGGCTCAGCGCCGTGAGTTCGACGCGGATGGGGAAGCGGCCCTGCAGCTCGGGGATCAGGTCGGACGGCTTGGCCAGGTGGAAGGCGCCGCTGGCGATGAACAGGATGTGGTCGGTGCGCACCACGCCGTACTTGGTGCTCACGGTGCTGCCCTCCACCAGCGGCAGCAGGTCGCGCTGCACGCCTTCGCGCGACACGTCGCCGCCGCCGATGCTGTCCTTGCGCTTGCACACCTTGTCGATCTCGTCGATGAAGACGATGCCGTTCTGCTCGCAGGCGGTGATCGCCTGCAGGCGGATTTCTTCTTCGTTCACCAGCTTGCCGGCCTCTTCCTCGACCAGCATCGGGCGCGCGGCCTTGACCGTGAGCGTGCGCTTGAGGGCCTTGGCGCCGCCCAGGTTCTGGAACATCGAGCGCAGCTGCTGGCCCATTTCCTCCATGCCCGGCGGGGTCATGATGTCCATGCCGCCCGGGGCCTGGCTGAGCTCGAGCTCGATCTCGCGCTCGTCCAGCTCGCCGGTGCGCAGCTGGCGGCGCAGCTTGTTGCGGGTTTCGTTCTCGCCCTCGGAGTTCACCTCGATGGCGAAGCCGGGGCCGCGGCGCTTGGGCAGCAGCACGTCCAGGATGCGGTCTTCGGCGCGCTCCTCGGCCTGGGTGCGCACGCGCGCCTTGGCCTGCTCGCGGAACATCTTCACCGCGCCGTCGGCCAGGTCGCGGATGATCTGCTCGACGTCCTTGCCCACGTAGCCCACTTCGGTGAATCGCGTGGCTTCCACTTTCACGAACGGGGCGTTGGCCAGCGACGCCAGCCGGCGGGCGATCTCGGTCTTGCCCACGCCGGTGGGTCCGATCATCAGGATGTTCTTGGGCATCACTTCGTCGCGCATGCCCGGGTCGAGCTGCATGCGGCGCCAGCGGTTGCGCAGGGCGATGGCGACGGCGCGCTTGGCGTCGTTCTGGCCGATGATGTAGCGGTCGAGCTCGCCGACGATTTCGCGGGGGGTGAGTTGCGACATCACAGTTCCTCGATCACGAGATTGCGGTTGGTGTAGATGCAGATGTCGCCGGCGACGTTGAGCGAGGCCTCGGCGATGGCGCGGGCGTCCAGGTCGGTGTGCGCCATCAGGGCGCGCGCGGCGGCCAGCGCGTAGGGGCCGCCGGAGCCGATGGCGACGATGCCGTCCTCGGGCTCGATGACGTCGCCGGTGCCCGAGATGATCAGCGAAATGTCCTTGTCGGCCACCGCCAGCAGGGCTTCGAGCTTGCCCAGGCGGCGGTCGGTGCGCCATTCCTTGGCCATGTCCACCGCGGCGCGCAGCATCTGGCCGCCGTTGGCCGAGAGCTTGGCCTCGAACACTTCGAACAGGGTGAAGGCATCGGCGGCGGCGCCGGCGAAGCCGGCCAGCACCTTGCCCTCGGCCAGGCGGCGCACCTTGCGCGCGTTGCCCTTCATGACGGTGTGCCCCAGGGTCACCTGGCCATCGCCGGCCACGACGACGCGGTTGCCGCGGCGGACGGACAGGATGGTGGTGGCGTGGAAAACGTTCGGGTCCATGGCGATTCCTCGGCGTGAACCCCCTTTCTGGGGCCGGGTCCCCAGCCTTGCAACCCTCCCGTTCGGCACCCCCGCCGCGGGGCTAGTAGCTCTGGATCCTGACGTCGTAAATGACGTCGTGGCCGACGCCGTTCACGTACACCGCGTCCGGGTGCAGGGACGGCAGGCAGACTTCGTCCGCCGGCTCGTAGGGCACCGGGCTGCCGGCCGCGTCGGTGATCGCCACTCGGCAGGCCCGGCCGTCCTGGGTGGTGCTGAAGTCCAGGCGGTAGGCCTCGCCGGGCATGGGCGTGAACCGGGCCTGGTAGCCGCATTCGCGGTTTTGCGCGAACCGCGCGTCCTGGTAGGTCAGGCCCACCATGAGCGGGGCGCCTGCGGGAATGCGCACGGCGGGGAACTCTTCACGGGGCTTGGCGATGAGCCGGGCGCCCAGCATGTTCTTGCGGACGGCGGGGCACCGGTTGTCCGGCAACAGGAAGGCGTTGTAGTACAGCGCGGTGACATCCTGCGTGTCGGCCTGCGCGACGATCGCCAGGTTGGCGGTTGGCAACCCTTCGGCCACGACGTATTTGGCGTTGATGGCGCAACCGGTGGACGCCAGCGCCATCGAAAGACAGACAAAACAGAAAACCTTTTTCATCGTTGCTCCGGTGTTTCCTTCCCCAAGGGGTGCCTCCCGGGCCCCGGGTCCAGCGCCTGGTCCAGAGGGCCCGGAACGTCCCCAGCCAGCCGAGAGCATGCTTGGGCGAGCGCGGTACTTCCAGTGGGCGGGGCTTTCGGGACCGACGCCCCGCGCAAAAGGCGTCGGGCCAGGCGCAGGCTTCTGCGGTATCGTCAAAGCATCGGCCCGTGCCGTGCTTCATTGCCCGGAGGACTCCTGGAACACAGCAGCCAACCCGAGGCCCTCCTGGTCGAGGCCCGCCGGATCGTCATCAAGATCGGTTCGGCCCAGCTGATCGACAAGCTGACCGGGCACGCCAACATGGGCTGTTTCCACGCACTGGCGGCCGACATTGCCGGCCTGCGGCAGCGCGGCGTCGACGTGGTGCTGGTGTCTTCCGGCGCGGTGGCGCTGGGACGGCCGCGGCTGAACCTGCCCACCACCCGCAAGCTGCGCCTGGACGAAAAGCAGGCCGCGGCCGCGGTGGGCCAGACCGTGCTCATCCAGACCTGGGACCAGGCCTTCACCCCGCATGGCTTCCACGCGGCCCAGGCCCTGCTGTCGCCGTCGGACACCGAGAACCGGCGCCGCTGGCTGAACTCGCGCACCACGCTGGAAACCCTGCTGCAGCTGGGCGCGGTGCCGGTGGTGAACGAAAACGACACCGTGGCCACCGAGGAGCTGCGCTACGGCGACAACGACCGTCTCGCCGCCCGCGTGGCGCAGCTGGTGTCCGCCGACCTGCTGGTGATCCTGTCGGACGTGGACGGCCTCTACGATGCCGACCCCGCCACGAACCCCGACGCCGTGCACATCCCGGTGGTGGATGCGATCACGCCCGACATCGCGGCGCTCGCGGGCCCCTCGCGGGCGGGCACCGCCGGCACCGGCGGCATGGCCACCAAGATCGCCGCGGCCGAAATGGCGATGGCGGCGGGCTGTTCGACCGTGATCACCCGGGGCGACAGCGAGCGGCCGGTGTCGGCGCTGCTGGAGGGCGTGCGCGCCACCTGGTTCCGCGCGTCCGTGTCGCCCGAAAGCGCCAAGCGGGTGTGGATCGCCGGTTCGCTGGCCCCGTCCGGGCGGCTGCACCTGGACGAGGGCGCGACCCGGGCAGTGAAGTCCGGCCGCAGCCTGCTGGCCGCCGGCATCACCCAGGTGGAAGGCCAGTTCGACCGCGGCAGCGCGATCCGGCTGGTGGACCACGCGGGCCAGGCCTTCGCCACGGCGCTGGCGGGCTACGACAGCCACGAATGCCGCCAGATCGCCGGCAAGCAGTCCGACGAAATCGAGGCCGCACTGGGCTACCGGCGCGGCGCCGCCCTGGTGCATGCCACCGACCTGGTGCTGGATTGAACGCCATGGATTACATGACCTCGATGCGCACGCTGTGCGCCCGGGCCCGCGCCGGCGCCGCCGCGCTGCAGGCCGCCGGTGCAGCAGGCCGCACGCGCGCGCTGCTTGCCATGGCCGAAGCCCTGAGCGCGGCCGGCCCACGCATCCTCGCGGCCAACGCCGTCGACGTCGCGGCGGCCCGTGCCCGGGGCGCCGACGCGGCCTTCCTCGACCGGCTCACGCTGGATCCCGCGCGGCTGCAGGGCCTGGTCGACGGCGTTGCGGCGGTCGCGCAGCAGGACGACCCGGTGGGCATCGAGCGACGCCGCTGGACGCGCCCGAACGGGCTGCAGATCGCCGAAGTCAGCGTCTCGCTGGGCGTGATCGGCGTGATCTTCGAAAGCCGCCCCAACGTCGCCGCCGACGCCGCGGCGCTGTGCGTGCGCGCCGGCAACGGCGTGATCCTGCGCGGCGGCAGCGAGGCCGCGGGCACCGTGGCGGCCATCATCGCCGCCGTGCGCGCCGGCCTGCACGCGGTCGGGTTGCCCGAGGACGCGGTGCAGACGCCGCCCGATGCCGGGCGCGAATGGGTCACCGCGCTGCTGTCGCTCAACGAAGGCGGTGTGGACCTGGTGATCCCGCGCGGCGGCAAGCCGCTGATCGCGCACGTGCGCGAACACGCCCGGGTGCCGGTGCTGAGCCATCTCGACGGCATCTGCCATGTCTACGTCGACCGCGACGCCGACCCGGCGAAGGCACGCGACATCGTGCTCGACTCCAAGATGCGCCGCACCGGCGTTTGCAACGCCGCCGAAACCCTGCTGGTGGACGCCGCCGTCGCGGATGCGATGCTGCCGGGCATTGCCGCGGCCCTGTCCGCACGCGGCTGCGAACTGCGCGGCGATGAGACCGCGCGCCGCATCGTGCCGGCCATGACGCCCGCCACCGAAGCCGACTGGGAAACCGAATACCTCGACGCCATCCTGTCGGTGCGCATCGTCGACGGCCCCCGGGGCGCGCTCGAACACATCGCGCGCTACGGCTCC
>JAPLSJ010000125.1 GCA_026398695.1 Arenimonas sp. | reverse complement strand
GGCGCTTGCCGCCGGCCGGCACGACGATTTCACTCGCCTCCAGGCCGACCCAGGGCCGGCAGCTGGCCGGGGCCAGGGCCTGGTCGAACAGCGGCGCACCCTGGGCGTCGAGCGTCCAGTCGGCGGTCTGCACGGTGTAGCGCGCCTGCCGCGAAGCGGTGTTGTTGATCTCGATGACGTTGCGATAGGTGGCGCCGGGCTTGGCGCGGTCCTCGAAGCGCGGCGGCGTGATCACCGCCGCGAACTCCTGGGCGCAGACGGGTGCGGCCGCACACAGCAGCGCAAGCGCCAGCAGGGCGCCGGTTTTGAGGACGGCCATCAGGGCGACTCCAGTTCGATCTCGAAGGAAAACACCAGGTCCTGGGGCCGCTGCACGCGCTCGCCGTCGGCCTGGATGTGGATGCGGAAGGTGTCCTCGATGCGCGGTGCCGTCACCACGCCGCTGAAGACCAGCGTCCGCCCGCCGTCACGCAGCTGGCCCGGCAGCAGCGGCCCGTTGGCGCTCCACGTCGCGGTGACCGGCCCGGAGGGCACGGTGGCCAGCGTCTGGTAGATCCGGGCGCGGCGTCCCTGCCAGGGCGAGACGTCCAGCCGCACCAGCACGGTCAGTTCGCCGCTGATGGTGGCGGGCCGTCCGGGCGTGGGGGCCAGCGAATCCCAGCGCATCTTCACCGGGCCGGCCTGCAGCACCTGGCTGGCGCTGTCGTCGACCGGGAAGACCTGCGCGACGGCGTGGGAAGAGAACGCGCATGCCGCGGCCAGCAGGCAGGCCGAAAGCCAGCGGGCGGTCATGGCGTGGCCAGGGTGTAGGTCACCCGGGCGTTGTAGGTGCCGGCGGCGACGATGGCGTCGTTGCCGTAGAAAAAGCTGTGGCAGCTTTCAGCCCACGTGTTGCGCAGCAGGGTGGCCAGCGTTTGCGTGCCGCCGGTGAAGCTGCCCGCGGGGAAGGGCTGGGCGCCGGTGTCGCCGCTGCCGCTGCTGGTCCAGCGGATCTGGCTGATGGGAATGCTCTGGCCGTCGGTGGTGGTGAGCGTCGCTGGCGCCGTCACCCGGAGCGTGGCGCTCTGGGTGGCGGTGGTGGGCAGCCGGAAGAAGCCGCCGACGTAGACCTGGCCCGCAGTGCAGAACGCGAAGCCGTCCAGGTCACTGGTCAGCCGGCCCGTGCCCGCCATGGCCTGGTCGGTCGTGTTGCCCACGACGGTCGCCGGCACGGTGACGCTGACCAGGTTGACCGTGGTGTTGGCGGCTGGGGTGCCGCCCGAATTGTAGTTGCCGCCGGTGATGCTGCCATCGCCCACGCGAAGGTAGGCCGCCTTGGGCCCGGTGCCGATGGTGGCCGTGTAGGCACGGGCATCGCCGATGCCGGCCGTGGCGAGCAACAGCGCCGCGGGAAGCGGCCACGCGGCGCGGGCGCCTCGTTGAAGCGCATTCATGACGGGATCCTTCGATGGAAGGGGCTGCCGTTGCCGACAGCCCCCGGAGGCGAAACCTTAGCGGGTGCGTCGATCAGGGCAGGGAAGCGGTGTAGGTGACCCGGCCGTTGTTGACGTTCAAGCCGCCGTAGCTGCCAGAGCCGACGAAGTTGGTGTTGCTGTACGCGAACGACCAGTTGGCCGTGCGGTTGACCACGCGCGCACCCACGTTCGGGGTGACGGTGACCGCGGCGCTGGTTGCGCCGTCGACCAGGGTGGGGACGTTGAGGTTGGGGTCGGAGCTGGTGGAGAGGATCTCGGAGAACGAGATGTTCTCGCCGGCGCCGTTGTTGAGCTGGCCCAGGGTGGTGCCGGTCAGCGAGACGTTGCCGTTGTTGCTCTGCAGCAGCACGGGCACGACGCCGCCGTTGGTGCGGGCGATGTCGGAGCCGTCACCGACGTTGGCGGCGGGGACCGAGAACTCCACCAGGTCCACCGTGGCGCCGGCGCTGCCGACCTGGAAGCGGATGAACTTGGGCACCACCACGCGGAAGTCGAGGCGGGCGTTGGCGTTGAGCGCGCCGGCGCCGGTCTGGAAGTCGGATTCGGCCTGCGCGGGCAGGATGGCGAGGAGACCGAGGGACGCCAGGCAGGCGGCGGCCAGGCCTCGGAAGGAACGGCGGTTGGTCATGGGGTGTATTTCCTGTTTGGGGTTGCGGTTCGTTTGCGGTGGACGCGTCCGCGACGGTTACTGCGGGGGGTCCATGGGGTTGCGTGGATTCAATTGCAGGATCCGTGCCAGCCGTTTCTGGAAGGCTTGGCCGCCCCTGGCCCCATGGGACGTGTCGCGCCGAGGGCGTCCGGTTGCCCAAAAGGGCCAGAGGTGACGCATTAGGTCACATTCTTCGACGGGCGTCACAGTTTGGGGGTGGGCTGGTCGGGCGCCATCTCCTCGAGCTGCATCTGGTCGACTTCGGCGCCCTCCGGCGCCGGGCCCCGCAGCCGCACCCGCAGCGCCAGGTCGGTGCGCGAGTCGGCGTTGTCCATGGCCTCGGCATAGGTGACTTCGCCGGCGGCGTAAAGGTCGTACAGCGCCTGGTCGAAGGTGTGCATGCCGTCGCTGCCGAGCTTCATGGCCTCGCGGATGGCGGCGATTTCGCCCTTGGCGATCAGGTCGGCGACGAAGGGCGTCGACAGCAGTACTTCCACCGCCGGGATGCGCTTGGTGCGCACGCCCCGGAGCAGGCGCTGGCCGATCACGGCCTTGAGGTTGAGCGAAAGGTCGATCAGCAGCTGCTCGCGCGCCGATTCGGGGAAGAAGTTGATGATGCGGTCGAGGGTCTGGTTGGCGTTGTTGGCGTGCAGGGTGGACAGGCACAGGTGGCCGGTTTCGGCGTAGGCGATGGCGGCCTGCATGGTCTCGCGGTCGCGGATCTCGCCGATCATGATCACGTCGGGCGCCTCGCGCATGGCGTTCTTGAGCGCGTTGGCGTAGCTGTGGGTGTCCAGGCCCACTTCGCGCTGGTCCACCACCGAGACCACGTGCTGGTGCACGTATTCGATCGGCTCCTCGACGGTGAGGATGTGGCCGGTGCGGTTGTTGTTGCGGTAGTCGATCATCGAGGCCAGCGTGGTGGACTTGCCCGAGCCCGTGGAGCCCACCACCAGCACCAGGCCGCGCGGCAGCAGCACGATGTCCTTGAGCAGGGGCGGCAGGTTCAGGCTTTCGATCGAGGGGATCTTGTTGGTGATGAAGCGCACCGCCATCGCCACGTCGCCACGCTGGCGGTAGATGTTCACGCGGAACCGGCCGATGTCGCCCATGGCGATGGCCAGGTTCATTTCCCAGTTGGTTTCGAAATCACACTGCTGGTGTTCGTTCATGACCGAATAGGCCATGGTGCGGACGTCGGCGACCGAGAGCGGCACGTCGTTGTAGTGGCGGCTGAAGCCTTCGACCTTGATGGTCGGGGGCGCGCCCGGACTCAGCAGCAGGTCGGACGCATTCTTGTGCGCCATCATCGTCATCAGGGCCGTCAGGTCCAAGGCGCGTCTCCGGGGCGTGGACTACGCCCCGACTATAGCCAAGTCCCGCGCCGCCGGCAGCGCCGGCCGGGGCTCAGACTTCCAGCGATGCCAGGTCGCCCTTGGCTTCGAGCCAGGCCTTGCGGTCGCCGGCGCGCTTCTTGGCCAGCAGCATGTCCATCAGGCCGCGGGTGAGGTCGGCGTCGTCCACCGTCAGCTGCACCAGCCGGCGGGTGTCGGGATGGATGGTGGATTCGCGCAGCTGCACCGGGTTCATTTCGCCCAGGCCCTTGAACCGGGTGACGTTGACCTGGCCGCGGATCTTTTCCTTCTCGATGCGGTCGAGCAGGATGCGCTTCTCTTCCTCGTCCAGCGCATAGAACACCTGCTTGCCCACGTCCACGCGGAACAGCGGCGGCATGGCCACGAAGATGTTGCCCGCGCGCACCAGCGACGGGAAATGGCGCAGGAACAGCGCCGCCAGCAGGGTGGCGATGTGCAGGCCGTCGGAGTCGGCGTCGGCCAGGATGATCACCTTGCCGTAGCGCAGGCCGTCGATGGCCTCCACGCCCGGGTCGCAGCCGATGGCCACGGCCAGGTCATGCACTTCGCTGGAAGCCAGCACGCCCGACGACTCCACTTCCCAGGTATTCAGGATCTTGCCGCGCAGCGGCAGGATGGCCTGGAACTCCTTGTCGCGGGCCTGGCGGGCGCTGCCGCCGGCCGAGTCGCCTTCCACCAGGAACAGCTCGGTGCGGCCCAGGTCCTGGCTGATGCAGTCGGCCAGCTTGCCGGGCAGGGCGGGGCCCTGGGTGATCTTCTTGCGGGTGACCTGCTTTTCGGTCTTGAGCCGCGCCGAGGCGCGGTCAATCGCCAGCTGGGCGATCTGCAGGCCGGTTTCGACGTGCTGGTTGAGCCAGAGGGAAAACGCGTCGTGCGAGGCGTTCTCGACGAAGGCCGCGGCCTGGCGCGAGCTCAGGCGCTCCTTGGTCTGGCCGCTGAACTGCGGGTCGGTGAGCTTGATGCTGAGCACGTAGCTCACCCGGTCCCAGACGTCCTCGGGCGCCAGCTTCACGCCGCGCGGCAGCAGGTTGCGGAAGTCACAGAACTCGCGCAGCGCGTCGGTGAAGCCCGAACGCAGGCCGTTCACGTGGGTGCCGCCCTGCGCGGTGGGGATCAGGTTGACGTAGCTTTCCTGCACCAGCTCGCCCTCGGGCACCCAGGCCACGGCCCAGTCCACCACTTCGGTGTCCTTGTTGACGTGGCCCACGAACAGCTCGGCCGGCAGCAGGTCGCGGCCCACGAGTTCGCCGCGCAGGTAGTCGCGCAGGCCGTTCTCGTAGTACCACTCGTTGCGCTCGCCGGTGGCCTCGTCGTACAGCTTCACCGTCAGGCCCGGGCACAGCACGGCCTTGGCGCGCAGCAGGTGGCGCAGCGACCGGGCGTGGATCTTGGGGGTGTCGAAGTATTTCGGGTCGGGCCAGAAGCGAAGCCGGGTGCCGGTGTTGCGCTTGCCGACGGTGCCCACCACTTCCAGCGGCGAGCTGCGGTCACCGTCGCGGAACTCCATGCGGTGTTCCTGGCCTTCGCGGCGGATCACCACTTCCACCTTCTTCGACAGCGCGTTCACCACGCTTACGCCCACGCCGTGCAGGCCGCCGGAGAAGGTGTAGTTCTTGCCGCTGAACTTACCGCCGGCGTGCAGGCGGGTCATGATCAGCTCGATGCCCGGGATCTTCTCCTCGGGGTGGATGTCCACCGGCATGCCGCGGCCGTCGTCGATCACCTCGCAGCTGCCGTCGGCGAAGATCGTCACCTCGACCGTCTTGGCGTGGCCGCCCAGCGCTTCGTCCACCGAGTTGTCGATCACTTCCTGGGCCAGGTGGTTGGGCCGGGTGGTGTCGGTGTACATGCCGGGGCGGCGCTTGACCGGGTCCAGGCCAGAGAGGACTTCGATGTCGGCGGCGTTGTAGCGGGTGTTCATTCGGGGAGGGGCTCGGGAAGGGGCGGGCGCGGGCGCGAGGCCGCAGGATGGGCGCGGCGCCGGAAGGGGTCAAGCGGGCGGTTTGCAAGCCATTGATCGGAAAAAGGTTCTGGTTCCCGGGCGGGCAACCCGGTAGAATGCGGTTTTCCAGCGCCTGCCAAAACCATGACTCGTCTTATCTTTGTAACCGGTGGCGTGGTGTCCTCGCTCGGCAAGGGCATCGCCGCGGCCTCGCTGGCCGCCATCCTGGAGGCACGCGGCCTGCGCGTGACCATGATGAAGCTCGACCCGTACATCAACGTCGACCCCGGCACCATGAGCCCGTTCCAGCACGGCGAGGTGTACGTCACCGACGACGGCGCCGAGACCGACCTCGACCTGGGCCACTACGAGCGCTTCCTGCGCGTGCGCCTGAGCCGCAAGAACTCCGTCACCACCGGCCGCATCTACGAGAACGTGATCCGCAAGGAGCGCCGCGGCGACTACCTCGGCGGCACCGTGCAGGTGATCCCGCACATCACCGACGAGATCAAGCGCGCCATCTTCGAGGCCACCGACGGCTTCGACGTGGGCCTGGTGGAAATCGGCGGCACCGTGGGCGACATCGAGTCGCTGCCGTTCCTGGAGGCCATCCGCCAGATCCGCACCGAGCGCGGCCCGGGCAAGGCCATCTTCATGCACCTCACGCTGGTGCCCTACATCGCGGCCGCCGGCGAGCTCAAGACCAAGCCCACCCAGCACTCGGTGAAGGAACTGCGCTCGATTGGCATCCAGCCCGACATCCTAGTCTGCCGCAGCGAGCGGCCGCTGCCCGATTCCGAGCGCCGCAAGATCGCGCTGTTCACCAACGTGCAGGAAAAGGCCGTCATCAGCTGCGTGGACGTGGACAACATCTACAAGCTGCCGCTGTGGCTGCACGAGCAGCAGCTCGACCAGATCGCCATCGAATGCCTGCGCATGGAAGACGTGGCCAAGCCGGCCGACCTGTCCGAGTGGCAGGCGGTGGTGGACGCCGCCGAGCATCCGGTGGACGCGGTGACCGTGGCGGTGGTGGGCAAGTACATCGACCACCAGGACGCCTACAAGTCGCTGTCCGAGGCGCTCAAGCACGGCGGCCTGCGCCAGCGCACCAAGGTGACGCTGAAGTGGATCGAGTCCGAGCAGGTCGAGAAGGAAGGCGTGGCGGTGCTCGGGGGCGTGGACGCCATCCTGGTGCCCGGCGGCTTCGGCGACCGCGGCTTCGAGGGCAAGGTGATGACGGCGCAGTACGCGCGTGAATCGGGCATCCCGTACTTCGGCATCTGCTACGGCATGCAGGCCGCGGTGGTGGACTTCGCCCGCCACGTGGCCGGCCTGGCCGGCGCCAACAGCACCGAGAACGACCGCAACTGCGCCCACCCGGTCATCGGCCTGATCACCGAATGGCGCACGGCCACCGGTGAAGTGGAGCGCCGCGATGAAAAGTCCGACCTCGGCGGCACCATGCGCCTGGGCCTGCAGGACCAGCGCCTCAAGCCCGGCTCCAAGGCCCGCGAGCTGTACGGCAAGGACGTGGTCGGCGAGCGCCACCGCCACCGCTACGAGTTCAACAACCGCTACCGCACCCAGCTCGAGGACGCCGGCCTGGTGATCAGCGGCAAGTCCATGGACGACTTGCTGGTGGAAGTGGTCGAGCTGCCCACGCACCCGTGGTTCATCGCCTGCCAGGCGCACCCCGAATTCCTGTCCACGCCGCGCGACGGCCATCCGCTGTTCATTGGATTCATCCGCGCCGCCCGCGAACACAAGGCCGGCGGCCGGCTCCTGAAGGAGGCTAGCGCCTGATGGACCTGTGCGGCTTCAAGGTTGGCCTCGACCAGCCCTTCTTCCTCATCGCCGGCCCCTGCGTCATCGAGTCGCTGGAGCTGCAGATGGAAACGGCCGGCCGGCTGCAGGAAATCACCGGCAAGCTCGGCATTCCCTTCATCTTCAAGTCCAGCTTCGACAAGGCCAACCGCACCTCGGGCACCAGCTTCCGTGGCCCCGGCCTTGAAGCGGGCCTGAAGGTCCTGTCCGAAGTGAAGCGCCAGCTCGGCGTGCCGGTGCTCACCGACGTGCACGAATACACGCCGCTGGACGAAGTGACCTCGGTGGTGGACGTGCTGCAGACGCCAGCCTTCCTGTGCCGCCAGACCGACTTCATCCAGAAGGTCGCCAGCGCCGGCAAGCCGGTGAACATCAAGAAGGGCCAGTTCCTGTCGCCCTGGGAAATGAAGCACGTCACCGCCAAGGC
>JAPLSJ010000088.1 GCA_026398695.1 Arenimonas sp. | reverse complement strand
CTGCAGAAATCCGACCTTGGCCTTACATCACTTGATTACTCAATAAATATAAAGCTTGTTGGCTAGACGTCTGCAAGAAATGGACTCATCCATCCCCCGTCAGGCGCCCGCACAAATTTCCTGCGCACACTGTCAAAGATCTCTGTCTCTTCCGGCGCATTTCGCTGCCGAAGTGGTCGGGCGTTTCGCCTGACCGAGCCGCCCATTATAGGGCAAATTCCAAGGACGTCAATACCGCGTTTCGCCCTTTTTTGTTCTCCCCGCGGGTCGGTCCGGCGTTGGCCGGGACTGGCGGGGGGCGAACTTTAGCCGCGCTGCAACATGCAACGCAAGGCTTTTCTGTTTTTGCCGAAAAAGCTCAGGCCTGCACGAGGCGGACGCGGGCGAAACTGCGCTTTCCGACCTGCAGCACGCCCTCGAATCCGGGCGTGAAGACCCGCTGCGGGTCCTCGAACACCTCGGCGTCCACCTTGACCGCGCGCTCCTTGAGCTTGCGGGACGCTTCGGAGTTGCTGGGCGCCAGCCCGGCCGCGACCAGGAGCGCAGCGATGCGCAGCCCTTCGGCCGGCACGGCGATGTCGGCCAGGGCCAGCAGGCTCGTGTCGCCCTCGCCCCGCACCACCGCATGCCAGCCGGCGATGGCGTTTTCCGCCGCGGCCGCGCCGTGGAAGCGCGCCGCCAGCTCACGCGCGAGCACCAGCTTGGCGTCGCGCGGATTGAGCTGTCCGGCGGCCACGTCCTGCTTCATGCGCGCCAGGTCGGACAGCGTCACCTCGAAGCTGAGCAGCTCGAACCAGCGCCACATGAGCTCGTCGCCGATCTTGAGGGTCTTGGTGACGATGTCGATCGCCGGCTCGTTGATGCCGATGTAATTGCCCAGCGACTTGGACATCTTGTTGACGCCGTCCAGGCCTTCCAGCAGCGGCATGGTGAGCACGATCTGCGGCGGCTGGCCGTGGTGCTCCTGCAGTCCGCGCCCCATCAGCAGGTTGAACTTCTGGTCGGTGCCGCCCAGCTCGACGTCGGCCTTGAGCGCCACCGAGTCGTAGCCCTGCACCAGCGGATACAGGAATTCATGGATGGCGATCGGCAGCTGCCCGGCATAGCGCTTGGCGAAATCGTCGCGCTCGAGCATGCGCGCCACGGTGTTCTGGGCCGCAAGCTTGATCATGTCGGCGGCCGTCATCTTGCCGAACCACTCGGAGTTGAAGCGCACCTCGGTGCGCTCCTTGTGCAGCACTTTGAACACCTGGTCGGCGTAGGTCTGGGCGTTGGCCAGCACGTCCTCGCGGGTGAGCGGCTTGCGGGTGGCGTTCTTGCCCGTGGGGTCGCCGATCATCCCGGTGAAGTCGCCGATCAGGAAGATCACCTGGTGCCCCAGGTCCTGGAACTGCCGCATCTTGTTGAGCAGCACCGTGTGGCCGATGTGCAGGTCGGGCGCGGTGGGGTCGAAACCGGCCTTGATGCGCAGCGGGCGGCCGAGCTTGAGCCGGGCGGCCAGCTCGTCGGGCTTGAGGATCTCTTCGGCGCCGCGGCCGATGATGTCGAGGGCTTGCTGCAGGTCAGACATGAATGAAGGTGTTTCCGGGTTCAGGGCCAGGGCCCGGATTGGCCGCTGGCGTTAACTTGAGGTTAATAGAAAGTTAATCCGCAACGAACAAAAAAGCCAGATGCGACAAGGGTTTGACGTATGTATTTCGCGCTGGTTATCGTACCGCGACACAACGACCTGAGCGGGGACACACCCTTGCCGCACCACAACGCCTCCCCCCTCGCCCGCTGGTCCCGCGAACACTGGGTCCTCACGGGACTGTGCGCTTCGCTCGGCGTGCTGGTGATCACCATCATTCCCGGTTTTGCCAGCGCCATGCGCGGGCAGGACGACGCCAACCACCGCACCACCCTCAGCCTGCCTTTGCCGCCGCTGTCCGGCAAGGTCGCCGCGGCCGCGGCCGGCAGCGCCTGGCAGGTCGTGCAGGTGCAGAGCGGCCAGACCCTGGGCACCGTGTTCGAGGAAATGGGCGTGCCCGCGTCCGTGATGCACCAGGTGCTGGAACTGCCCAGCGCCCGCACCCTGTCGCGACTGCGCGCCGGCGCCGAGATCGCCTTCGACCTGGGCCAGTCCGGCGAATTGCGCGGCCTGCGCTTCGAGCGCGACGAGGCCAGCCGGGTCGAGCTGCAGGTGGCCGACGGCAAGATCAAGGAAAAGATCATCGAGCGCCCGCTCGAGCGCCGCGTGATGGTCGCCAGCGGCGAAATCACCAGCTCGCTCTACGCCGCCGGCGCCAAGGCCGGCCTGAGCAACGCCGCCATCAACCAGATGGCCAACGCGTTCTCGTACGACATCGACTTCACCCAGGACCTGCGCGACGGCGACCACTTCCAGGTCGTGTACGAAGAGCTGTGGCGCGACGGCGAGCGCCTGCGCAGCGGCGGCGTGGTGGCGGCCAGCTTCGTCAACCGCGGCAAGGAATACACGGCGCTGCGCTACGAGCTCAACGGCAAGGAAGAGTATTTCGACCTCACCGGCCGGCCGCTGAAGAAGAGCTTCATGCGCATGCCGATCGAGTTCGCCCGCATCAGCTCGCGCTTCAACCCCAACCGCCGGCACCCGGTGCTGGGCACCGTGCGCGCGCACAAGGGCGTGGACTACGCCGCCAGCACCGGCACGCCGATCATGGCGGCGGGCGAGGCGCGCGTGAGCTTCGTGGGCTGGCAGAACGGCTACGGCCGCACCGTGGTGCTCGACCATGGCCGCGGTTACACGACGCTGTACGGCCACATGTCGCGCTTTGGCAAGTACAAGACCGGCCAGCGCGTGTCGCAGGGAACGGTGATCGGCTATGTCGGCATGACCGGCCTGGCCAGCGGCCCGCACCTGCACTACGAATTCCGCGTCAACGGCGTGCACCGCGACCCGCTCACGGTGACCATGCCCAAGCCCGAGCCGCTGACCGGCGCCGCGCTGGCGCAGTTCCGCGCCGCCACCGCGCCGGCGATGGCCCAGCTCAAGCGCGTCGAAGGCGTGCGCCTCGCCGCGCGCTGATCCGATGCCGGCAGCCCCCTTCCAGCCCGCCGTCGACGGCGGGCTTTTTCTTGGCCTGATCTCGGGCACCAGCGTGGACGGCATCGACGCCGCCCTGGTCGCGTTCGATCCCGCGCCGCGACTGGTGTTCGGCCGCACGTACCCGCTCGAGGCGGGGCTGGCGCAGGACGTGCTGCGGCGCTCGCAGGCCGACGCTGAAACTACGCTGGACGAAGTGGCGCGGCTGGATACGCGGCTGGGCCAGGCCTTCGCGCGCGCGGCGCTGGACGCGCTGGCCGACAGTGGCGTGGCTGCGCCGCAGGTCGTTGCGATCGGCTCGCACGGCCAGACGCTGCGCCATGACCCGCGCGGCCCCACGCCCTTCAGCCAGCAGCTGGGCGACCCGAACGTCATCGCCGAAGCCACCGGCATCACCACCGTCGCCGATTTCCGCCGGCGCGACGTCGCTGCCGGCGGCCAGGGCGCGCCGCTGATGCCGGCCTTCCACGCCGCGGTGATGCATTCGCCGGACGAAGACCGCGCCATCCTCAACCTGGGCGGCATCGCCAACCTCACGCTGCTGCCGCGCCAGGGCGACGTGCGCGGCTTCGACACCGGCCCGGCCAACGGCCTGATGGACGCCTGGTGCCTGCGCCATCGCGGCCTGCACTACGACCGCGACGGCGCCTTCGGCCGCGAGGGCCGGGTGGACGAGGCGCTGCTGGCGCGGCTGCTGGCCGAGCCCTGGTTCGCACTGCCGCCGCCCAAGAGCACGGGACGCGACCAGTTCCAGCTGGCGTGGCTCCAGGCGCACCTGGCCGGCGAAACACCGGCCGACGTGCAGGCCACGCTGTGCGAACTGAGCGCGGCAACCGTGGCCAACGCCCTGCGCGCCACGCTGCCCGGCGCGGGCCGGCTGCTGGTTTGCGGTGGCGGCGTGCACAACCCGCTGCTGATGGAACGCCTGGCGGCCCGCCTGCCGGGCGTGGCGGTGGCCAGCACCGCGGCCATCGGGCTGGACCCGGACTTCATCGAGGCCGCCGGCTTTGCCTGGCTGGCGCGGGAAACGCTGGCCGGACGGCCCGGCAACCTGCCCAGCGTCACCGGCGCCCGCGGGCCGCGCGTGCTGGGGTCGATCCACGCCGGCTGATCAGCCGCCGGATTCCTTCTTGCGGCGGGCTTCTTCGACCAGGTAGGCCGGCGCGTCGTCGGGAAGGCTGGTCATGGCGGCCATGGCCTCCTGGAAGGCGCGGGCTTCGTCGTCGTTCCAGGCACCGGTCAGGCGGGCGATGTCGCCGGGCACCGGGGCCGGCTCGGGGTCGATGATGCCCAGCGCCTGCTTGAGCAGGAGCAGCATCACGTCGTTGAGCGGCCAGCCCTTCTGGCGAGCGATCTCCTTGATGCGCTCGGCTACCCGCTCGTCAATGTCGCGCAGCAGGAAGTCGGCCATGGCCTCGATCCTCGGGGGGAGTCCAGCATACGGCGACTTGCGCCGACTGCAAGGGTTTGCAGGCAAATGGCCCGTGGCTTACTTCGGCGGCTCGGCGTAGCCCGCGTCACCCAGAGACTGGTCTATCAGACCCGCACGGAGCATGAACAGGTACAGCAGCACGCCCGGGAGCGCCGCCAGCGTGGTGAGCACGTAGAAGTTCACGTAGCCCAGCGACTCGATGAGCGCGCCGGCCGTGGTGCCCGTCAGCAGCCGGCCGACGATGCTGGCCGCCGCCGAAAGCAGCGCGAACTGCGTGGCGGTGAAGGCCAGGTTGCACAGCGCCGACAGGTAGGCCACCACCACCACGCCGCCGATGCCGCTGGCAAAGTTCTCGAAGCCGATGGTGAAGGCCAGCAGGCCGTTGGAGTGGCCGACCGAAGCCAGCCACGCGAAGCTGAGGTTGGACGCCGCCATCAGCACCAGCGCCACCAGCACCGAACGCTTCATGCCGATGCCGGCGTAAAGCATGCCGCCGACGAAGATGCCGGCCAGGTAGGCGAAGAAGCCCACGCCCACGTCCCAGGTGGCGATTTCCTCGTTGCTGAAGCCCAGGTCGTTGAGCAGCAGGCGCACGGTGAGGTTGGCCAGCGTGTCGCCCACCTTGTGCAGCAGCACGAACAGCAGCACCAGCAGCGCGCCGCGCCGCAGGAAGAACTCACCCAGCGGCCCGATCACCGACTGCCACGCCTGGCGCCAGCCGCGATACTTCGCCACCACCACGTGCCGCACCGGCTCGCCCATCACCAGGCCGGTGAGCATCGCCGGCAGCGCGAACGCCGCGCACAGCAGGTAGGCCATGCCCCAGTCGCCCAGCGTGGCCACGTAAAGCGCCAGCGAGCCCGCCGCCACCGAACCGATGCGCCAGCCGTACTGCGACATGCCCGAGCCCACGCCCAGCTGTTCGGGCCGCAGCGTCTCGATGCGGTAGGCGTCGATGACGATGTCGTAGGTGGCGCCGGCCGCGCCCACCATCACGGCAGCCATGGCCACCCGCATCAGGTCGTCGCTGGGATCGAGCATGCCCAGCCAGGCGACGGCCAGCATCACCAGCGTGCCCGCCAGCAGCAGCCAGGAAACGCGCTGCCCCAGCCGCCCCAGCAGCGGGATGCGGAACCCGTCCACCAGCGGCGCCCACAGGAACTTGAAGTTGTAGACCAGGAAGGCCAGCGAGAACGCCGTGACGCTCTTCTTGTCGATGCCGTCCTGGGCCAGGCGCGTGGTGAGCGTGGCGCCGATCATCGCGTACGGGAAGCCCGACGACAGCCCCAGCATCAGCGCCGCCAGCGGCTCGCGTTCGACATAGGGCCGCAGGCTGGCGGGCAGGCGGTCGCGCCAGGTCATGGCCGCGCTCATGCGTACTCCACCGCGTAGGGCGCGTGGTCGGAGAACCGCGGCTCGGGATGGATCGAGCACGCCTTCAGGCGATCGCGCAACGAAGGCGACACCACCTGGTAGTCAATGCGCCAGCCCACGTCCTTGGCGCGCGCGGCGCCGCGCTGGCTCCACCAGGTGTAGTCCTGGCCCTCGGGCTTGAGATGGCGGTAGCTGTCCACCCAGCCGCGCTGCTGGAACAGCAGGTCCAGCCACGCGCGCTCCTCGGGCAGGCAGCCGGAGTTCTTCTGGTTCGAGGTCCAGTTCTTGATGTCCTTGCGCGTGTGCACGATGTTCCAGTCGCCGCAGATGACGTAGTCGCGGCCGCTGGCCAGCCACTCATCCAGGATCGGCGTGAACCACTCCATGCAGCGGAACTTGAACTGCTGGCGCTCGTCGCCCGACGAGCCGGAGGGGAAATACAGCGACACCACGCTGAGGTTGCCAAAGCGCGCCTCGAGGTATCGGCCCTCTTCGTCGAAGGCTTCCCAGCCCAGCGCCGTGCGCACTTCGTCGGGCTCGCGCCGGGTGTAGATGCCCACGCCGCTGTAGCCCTTCTTGGTGGTGGCGTCGCGGAAATACGCCGAATAGCCGGCCGGCAGCATCGCCTCGACCCGCAGCTGGTGCTCCTGGGCCTTGGTTTCCTGGATGCAGACGATGTCGGCGTGCTGGCCGGGCAGCCAGTCGAAGAAACCCTTGCTGGCGGCCGAGCGCAGGCCGTTGGCGTTGAAGCTGATGATTTTCACGAGGGACGCGGTGCCGGCGGCGGGGATGGCAAAGGGTAGCCCAAACCAGCCGTCGCCCGGCGCTGCCAACCGGGCGGCGGCTGTTGCACAATCGTGTTTTCCGCTGCGGGACCCACCCTTGAAACCCCACCAGAGCCGCTTCCTCGACCTGGCCCTGGAGCGCCGCGTGCTGCGCTTCGGCGAGTTCAGCCTCAAGTCGGGCCGCACCAGCCCCTATTTCTTCAACGCCGGGCTGTTCGACTCGGGCGCGGCGCTGTCGACGCTGGGCGATTGCTACGCCGATGCGCTCGAGCAGTCCGGGCTGGCCTTCGACATGCTGTTCGGTCCGGCCTACAAGGGCATCCCGCTGGCCACCGCGCTGGCCGTGGCCCTGGCCCGGCGCGGCCGCGACCTGCCGGTGGCGTTCAACCGCAAGGAGGCCAAGGCCCACGGCGAAGGCGGCCTGCTGATCGGTGCGCCGGTGCGCGGCCGGGTGCTGATCGTGGACGACGTGATCACCGCCGGAACCGCCATCCGCGAATCCATCCAGACCATCCGCGACGCCGGCGGCGAGCCCTGCGGCGTGCTGATCGCGCTCGACCGCCAGGAGCGCGGCCAGGCCGGCAGCCGCTCGGCGGCGCAGGAGGTCAGCGCGGAATTCGGCCTGCCCGTGCACGCCATCGCCGGACTGGACGACCTGCTGGCGCACGCCGACCAGCGGCCCGAGATCGCGGTGCACAAGCCCGCGCTGGTGGCGTATCGTTCCCGCTATGGCAGCCAGCCCGAATGACCGGAGGCACGTGATGGTGCGCAAGATCGTAAGCCTGGCCGTAATGGCGGCCGTCCTCGCGGCTGGCGCCGCCGGCGCGCAGGACAAGGCCAAGAAGCTCTACCGCTGGGTCGACAAGGACGGCAAGGTGCAGTTCAGCGATGCGCTGCCGCCCGAAGCGGTCGACCAGGCCCGCACCGAGATCAACTCCGACAGTGGCGTCGCCACCGCCACCGTCGATCGCGCGCTCACGCCCGAGGAACGCGCCGCCAAGGACGCGCTGGATGCCGCAACCGCCAGCGCCACCAAGGAGGCCGAGCGCATCAAGCAGACCGAAGAAGCGATGATCGCCTCGTTCCAGAACGAAGACGAACTCAAGCGCTCCTTCAAGATCCGCACCGAGCTGCTGCAGCAGACGCTCGACGCCATCGAGGCCGGCATCGGCAGCCAGCGCGCGTCGCTGGCCAGCCTGCTGGCCGATGCTTCGGAAGCCGAGCTGGCGGGCAAGCCGGTGAACCCCAAGCAGGCCAGCAGCATCCGCGAGCTGCACGTGGAAATGGCCAAGCAGCAGCAGATGCTGGTGCTCAAGCAGGGCGAACTGGTGGACCTGGACGCGGAGTTGGTGCGCCTGGTCAATCGCTTCCGCCAGATCAAGGGCGAGGGCGCCGCCCCGGCGCCCGCCACCCCCGCGCCTGCCGCGCCCGCAGCGCCCGCGCCCGAGCAGGCGCCGCCGGCCGGCTGACTAGAACGGCAGCGCCATCCCCGGCTTCACCGCGAGCAGCTGCTCGCGGAACACGCCCTTGATGCGCTCCAGCGCCTCGGCGTCCTTGGCGTCGAAGCGCAGCACCAGCACCGGCGTGGTGTTGGACGCACGCACGAGTCCCCAGCCATCGGGCCAGTCGGCGCGCAGGCCGTCGATGGTGGCGATGCGCGCGCCCTCGAACTTGGCCACCGACAGGAACTTCTCGATGAAGGCGTACTGCTCGCCTTCCTCCACCTCGATCTTGAGCTCGGGCGTGGACACGCCCTTGGGCAGGGTGTCGAACACTTCCTGCGGCGTCTCGGGGCGCGTGGACAGGATTTCGAGCAGGCGCGCGGCGGCGTACAGGCCGTCGTCGAAGCCGTACCAGCGCTCGCGGAAGAAGAAGTGGCCGCTCATCTCGCCGGCCAGCTCGGCCTCGGTTTCGCGCATCTTGGCCTTGATCAGCGAGTGGCCGGTCTTCCACATCAGCGGGCTGCCGCCGTGGCGCAGGATGTGCATGGCCAGGTGGCCGGTGCACTTCACGTCGTAGATGATGCAGGCGCCCGGGTTGCGCTCGAGCACGTCGGCCGCGAACAGCATCAGCAGGCGGTCGGGGTAGATCATCTCGCCCGACTTGGTGACCACGCCCAGGCGGTCGCCGTCGCCGTCGAAGGCCAGGCCGATGTCGGCGTCCACGCGCTTGACCACGTTCATCAGGTCCTGCAGGTTCGCCGGATCGCTGGGGTCGGGGTGGTGGTGCGGGAAGGTGCCGTCCACTTCGCAGAACAGCGGCTCGACTTCGGCGCCGATGGCTTCCATCAGGCGCGGCGCGATCAGGCCGGCGATGCCGCTGCCGCAGTCCACCACCACCTTGAGCTTGCGCTCGATCTGGATGTCGCCGGCGATGCGCTGGATGTAGTCGTCGGTGATGTCGCGACGGCTCACCAGGCCCGGCGTGTCGGCCAGGTGCAGGCGGTTCTCGGCGATGCGCTCGTACAGGTCGATGATGGCGTTGCCCGACAGCGTCTCGCCCTCGATGACGATCTTGAAACCGTTGTAATCCGGCGGATTGTGGCTGCCGGTGACCGACACGCAGGAGCCGGCGCGCAGCTGGTAGGCGCCGAAGTACACGACGGGCGTGGGCGCCTCGCCGATGTCGATCACCTCGCAACCGGCCTGGCGCAGGCCCTGGATGAGCGCGTCGGCCATCTGCGGCGACGACAGGCGGCCATCGCGGCCGACCACCACGCTGCGCGCGTCCTTCTGGTGCATCACCGTGCCGATGGCCTGGCCGATGAGGCGTGCGGTCTCGGCGTCGAGCGTCTTGCCGACCACGCCGCGGATGTCATAGGCGCGGAAGATGCTGCGCTCGAGCGAAGCGCGGGCGGGCGCGGCCGCGGCCACCGGCGCGACCACCTTCGCGATGGGCGCGGGCGCGGGCGGCGCGGTTTCGCCGCGCGCCTGCAGCTCGGCCATGGTGGGCTCGTCCGCGGCCACGCCGGCGCCGTCGGGGCGTCGTTCCAGGTGCAGCCCCTTGAGCTTGGGCATCACCATCAGGCCGATGCCGACCAGCAGGCACAGCACCGCGACCAGGTAGTAGGCGATCCGGCCCATGCCGGTATCGACCACCGGAGCGGCGGCCACGACGCGCAGGCCGGTACCCGGAACCTTCACCGCGCCCGGCTCGGCCATGGTGGCAAGGGTTTCATCACCCATCTGCACGATCGTGTGGCGGCCCTGGCGCAGCGCCAGGTAGCCGCCGGGCAGCGTGATGGCCTGCACGGGCGCCGTCAGCGCCTCCACCGGCAGGCGCACGTACACCAGCGTCAGCACGCGGCCTTCGTCCAGCACCGGCGCGGCCAGGGCCAGGCGCGGGCCGCCGGAGTCCTTCACCACGGCGACCTGGGCGCTGTTCTGCTGCAGGGCCATTTCCAGCACGCCCAGCTTGCCGTAGCCGAATTCGGCGGCCTTGTCGTAGGCGCTGTTGAGGCCGGGCTCGTGCCACTCGATGGCCTCCGCGTCCGGCAGGCCCTGGGCGATGACGTCACGGGCGGCCTGGTCGTCCTTCCGGTTCAGCGCGGTGACGAGCGCGATGCGCGAGCGCGCCGACTCCAGCTGGTCAACCCGCTTGCGCGCCTGCTCGCCGACCTGGCCGGCGACGTCCAGCCGCGCGCGCTCGACCTGCAGGCCGAGGTCCTCGCTGGCGCCCGAACTCCAGCCCTGCCAGCCAAACCACGCCGCGCCAAGCAGCGCCACGCACCCAAGCGCCACGAACGAGCCGCTGGTGCGAAGCCGCTGCGCGAGATCCACCGCTGAAAATTTCATCCTTCCCCCTGGTTACGGGCCCGGCCGTGGCCGTCCCGTTCAACGCACGCCGGTGTGGCCGAAGCCACCTTCGCCGCGCGCGCTGCGTTCGAATTCATCCACCTGCCGGAACACCGCCCGGGCCACGGGCAGGAAAACCAACTGGGCGACGCGATCCCCCGGCGTGATGGTGATGGGAAACCGCCCGCGATTCCAGAGGCTCACCATCAGCGGCCCCTGGTAGTCGGCGTCGATCAGTCCCACCAGGTTGCCCATCACCAGGCCCTGCTTGTGCCCCAGGCCCGAGCGCGGAAGGATCACCGCGCACAGGCCGGGGTTGCCGATGTGGATCGCAAGGCCCGTGGGCACCAGCTGCGCGTCGCCCGGCGCCAGCTCGATCGGCTGGTCCAGCATTGCGCGCAGGTCCAGTCCCGCGGAGTGTGCGGTGGCGTACTCGGGCAGCGGGAATTCCGCGCCCAGACGCGGGTCGAGACGCTTGAACTCGATCTCGTGGGTCATCGGGCGGCCTCCAGCCGGTCGGCCACCAGTTGCATCAGGTCGCGCGCGACGCGCGACTTGGGGCCGTGGGCGATGTCGTGCCGGCCTTCGCGCCAGAACACCGACAGCGCGTTGTCGTCGCACTCGAAACCCTGGCCGGCGCGGCCGACATCGTTGGCGGCGATCAGGTCCAGGCCCTTGCGATGCAGTTTGTCGCGCGCATAGGCCTCCATGTCCTGGGTTTCGGCGGCGAAGCCGACCACCAGGCCCGGGCGCTGCGGATGCGCCGCCACGTCGGCCAGGATGTCGGCGGTGCGCTCGAGCACGAGGGTGAGGGTTTCGCCGGATTTCTTGATCTTCTGCGGCAGCGTTTCGGCCGGGGTGTAATCGGCGACGGCCGCGGCGCCCAGGTAGACGTCATGGTGGGGCAGTTCGGCCAGCACGGCCTCGCGCATCTGCGCGGCGCGGCGCACGTCGATGCGGCGCACGCCGGCCGGCGTGGGCAGCGCCACCGGGCCGGCGACCAGGGTCACCTGCGCGCCCAGCGCGCGCGCCGCGGCGGCCACGGCGAAACCCATCTTTCCCGAGCTGCGGTTGCCGATGAAGCGCACCGGATCGATGTCTTCGAACGTGGGCCCGGCGCTCACCAGCACGCGCTTGCCGGCCAGCCGCGGCGGCAGCGCGGACTCGGACAGGGCGGCGACGATGGCGTCGGGCTCGAGCAGCCGGCCGGCGCCCACTTCGCCGCAGGCCTGGTCGCCTTCGGCCGGGCCCAGCACCTGCACGCCGCGCGACACCAGCGTGGCGATGTTGGCCTGGGTGGCGGGGTGCGCCCACATCACGCGGTTCATCGCCGGCGCGATCACCAGCGGCGCCTCGCTGGCCAGGCACAGCGTGCTCAACAGGTCGTTGGCGCGGCCCTGGGCCAGGCGCGCGATGGTGTTGGCGGTAGCCGGGGCGATGAGGATGCGGGTCGCCCAGCGCGCCAGCTCGATGTGCCCCATCGCCGCTTCGGCGGCCTCATCCCAGAGCGAACTGCGGACCGGATGCCCGGACAGCGCCTGGAACGTGGTGGGGCCGACGAAGTGCAGCGCCGAAGCGGTCATGACCACGCGCACCTGCGCGCCGGCGTCCTGAAGCCGGCGCAGCACTTCGGCGGCCTTGTAGGCCGCGATGCCGCCGCTCACGCCCAACAGGATGCGTTGTCCTTGCAATGGGGCCACCCGGGTTTTCCCTTACTCGTGTGAACGCAGCTAGCTTACCCGATGGGACTGCGGCCTCCGATGCCGGCGCCGACCGCACCCGGCCACGCTGGCGCCATGCACATCCATGACTGGCCCGAAGGCGAGCGTCCCCGCGAGAAACTGCTGGCCCACGGCGCCGCCCGGCTGTCGGACGCCGAGCTGCTGGCGGTGTTCCTCGGGTCGGGCACGCGCGGCCTGAGTGCGGTGGACCTGGGCCGCCAGCTGCTGGGCCAGGCCGGCAACCTGCGCGCGCTGCTCGACCTGCCGCCGGCGCAGCTGGCGCGCATGGCGGGGCTGGGGCCCGCCCGCGCCTGCGCGCTGGCCGGGGCGCTGGAGCTGGGCACCCGCCACCTCGCCCAGGGCCTGTCGCGCGGCGAGGCGCTCACCGAGCCCGGGCGCGCCGGCGAATACCTGTCCCGCCGCCTTCGGGCCCTGCCCTACGAAGTGTTCGCCTGCCTGTTCCTGGACACCCGGCACCGGGTGATCGCCTTCGAAGAGCTGTTCCGGGGCACGCTCGACGGGGCCGAGGTGCATCCGCGCGAAGTGGTGCAGCGCTGCCTGGCCCATCACGCCGCCGCCGTCATCCTGGGCCACAACCACCCCAGCGGCAGCGCCGAACCCAGCGCGGCCGACCGCGCCGTCACTGCCCGGCTAAAGCAGGCCCTGGCCCTGGTCGAGGTCCGCCTGCTCGACCATTTCATCATCGGCGACGGCGCCCCCTGCTCGATGGCGCGGCTGGGGGCGGTATGAGCCCGATCGGCCTGGCTGGCGGCCACCCGCCCGCCGCTGCGTATACTCGGGCGGGGCGGCAGGCTGCCGCGGCCAGGAGCCGACGTGATCTTCGGTTATTCGACCCTGTTTGCCGCCGACGAGGTGGAGCACGCGCTGGCGGACGCCGGCGCGGCGCGGCGCCTGCTCCACCAGCGGCGGCCCGACCTGATTCCGCGCATCGAAGCCGTCGTGGCCCGCATCACCCGCGGTGCCGGCGACCCGCGCCATGCCGATGCCGCCCTGCTGGGGCTGGCGCGGCTGGGGCTGCGGCACGGTGGCTTCGGCGACGACCCGCACGATTACCACAACGAAGACCACGTGATGGAGCTGGCCGAGCGCCGCCTGGCCCGCGTGCTCGACAGCCTCGGCGAGGACGGCCTGCCGGCGGACGACTGGCTGGCCCTGCTGCTGTTCGCCGCCTGCCACGACCTGCGCCAGCGCGAGCCGCGCGACGTGCATGGCCCGGTCGGCGGCAACGAGGCGGCCAGCATCGCCGAAACCTTCCGCATCCTCGATGCCTGCGGCTTCGAGCGCACCGCCGACCGCGATCAGTACGTGGCGCTGGAGCTGATGATCGCCGGCAGCACCTTCGACCCGCGGCCCCTGCCCCACCCCGAAGGCGAGGCCATGGCCAGCGTCGCCGGGGGCTCGCTGGCCCGCGGCCTGGGCCTGTGGCTGGACGGCGAGCGGCCGCAGTGGGCCAGCGATCCGGCCACCCGCCGGGGTGAGCGCCTGGGCCGCATGGCGTCCGACCTGGACACCGCCAACGTCGGCGAACCCTTCCCGCTGCTGGCGCAGAGCGCCCTGCGCCTCTGCCGGGAGCGTGAGCGCCGCGCCGGCCGGTCACTCGGCGAGGCCGCCGCCGGCCCCGCCTGCCTGGGCTTCCTGAGCCGCGGCCAGCTCAACTACTTCTTCGAACTGCACCGGTTCTGCTCGCGCGAGGGCGACCGGGTGTTCGGCCCCACCAAGGTCGCCAACGGCCCCGCCGTGCGTGCCGTCAGCGCGGCCCTGCTGGCCCGCTTCCAGGACCAGGCGCCGGCCTCGGGCCAGGCCGTGCTGGACGCGTTCGAGGCGCTCTGCGCCGACGCCGGCGGCTGATCCCGCGGCGCCAGGCAAAAAAAAGCCGACCCGGGGAGGTCGGCTGTTGCCCCGGCCCCGAGTCGTGCATCGGGCCGAATGAAGGAGAGGAACACGATGTCTAAGCGTGCCGCGGGCAGTGTGCGGGGGGCCGGTGACAAGCCCATGACAGGCCGCAGCCCCTGGTCCGCGCTAGAATAGAAAGTTCCCCCAAGCGGAATTCCAACCGGTGAAAGAGCATCTTCGCGAACTGGTGGCCCAGTCCCTGCTGGACCTGAGGCGGCACGGCCGCCTCGACCAGGCCCTGGCCACGCCCGACTACGTGGTCGAGCGCACCAAATCGCGCGAACACGGCGACTACGCCAGCAACATCGCCCTGCTGCTGGCCAAGCCCGCGGGCATGAAGCCGCGTGAGCTGGCCGAGCTGCTGGTCAACACCCTGCCCGCCTCCCAGCACGTGGAAAAGGTCAGCGTCGCCGGCCCGGGCTTCATCAACTTCACGCTGGCCCGCGGCTGCCGCCTGGGCACCGTGCGCCGCGTGTTCGAGCTGGGCAAGGACTACGGCCGCGTGCCGGCCGGCAGCCGCGGCTCGGTGACGGTGGAGTTCGTCTCGGCCAACCCCAACGGCCCCCTGCACGTGGGCCACGGCCGCGGCGCCGCCTACGGCGCCAGCGTGGCCAACCTGCTTGATGCCGCCGGCCACACCGTGCAGCGCGAGTACTACGTCAACGACGCCGGCCGCCAGATGGACATCCTGGCGGTGTCGGTGTGGCTGCGCTACCACGAGCTGGGCGGCGTGAACGTGCGCTTCCCGGACAACGGCTACAAGGGCGACTACGTGGTGGACATCGCCCGCGGCCTGCGTGCCAGGGCCGGCGACGCGCTGCGCCGCAGCGCCATCGAGATCACCGACGGCCTGCCGCCCGACGAAGGCCAGGGCGGCGACAAGGAAACCCACGTGGACGCGCTGATCGCGCGCGCCAAGCAGCTGCTCGGCGACGCCGGCTACCGCGGCGTGTTCGAGGCCGGCCTGAACTGGTGCCTGGGCGACATCCGCGACGACCTGGCCGGCTTCGGCGTGGTGCACGACAATTTCTTCTCCGAGCGCTCGCTGGCCACCGACGGCTACGTGCAGCGCGCCATCGACACCCTGCGCGCGAACGGCCACCTGTTCGAGAACCAGGGCGCCACCTGGTTCCGCGCCACCGCCTTCGGCGACGACAAGGACCGCGTGGTGGTGCGCGAGAACGGCGTCACCACGTACTTCGCGTCCGACCTGGGCTACCTGCTGAGCAAGTTCGAGCGCGGCTTCGAGCGTGCGCTGTACATCTTCGGCGCCGACCACCACGGCTACATCGCCCGCCTCAAGGCCGCGGCCAAGGGCCTGGGCCTGGACCCGGGCCGCATCGAGATCCAGCTGGTGCAGTTCGCCATCCTGTTCCGCGGCGGCGAGCGCGTGCAGATGTCCACCCGCGCCGGCAGCTTCGTCACGCTGCGCGAGCTGCGCGAGGAAGTGGGCACCGACGCGGCGCGCTTCTTCTACGTGATGCGCGGCAACGACCAGCACCTCGATTTCGACCTCGACCTGGCCAAGAGCCGCTCGAACGAAAACCCGGTGTATTACATCCAGTACGCCCACGCCCGCGTGTCGTCGCTGTTCCGCCAGCTGGCCGAAAAGCAGCTCAGCTACAACCGCAGCGCCGCCGAAGCCGCGCGCCAGCGCCTGGTGCAGCCGCACGAGGACGACCTGCTGGACGAACTGATGCGCTACCCGGAAGTGATCGAGGCCGCCGCCGAAAGCCGCGCGCCGCAGGTGCTGGCCAACTACCTGCGCGAGCTGGCCGCCGCCTTCCACGCCTTCTACAACGCCCAGCCCATCCTCGTGCCCGACGAAGAGCTGCGCAATGCGCGCCTGGGCCTGAGCAAGGCCACGCAGCAGGTTCTGGCCAATGGCCTGGCCCTGCTGGGCGTGTCCGCACCGGAGACCATGTAATGGCAAGACGCGCCCCCAAGAAACAGGCCCGCCGCAACGGCGGCAGCGGCACCCCCGGCTGGATCTGGCTGCTGGTGGGCCTGCTGGGCGGCCTGGCCATCGCCGTGGTGCTGTTCGTGCAGGGCTACTGGGGCAAGGACGGCAGCCTGCTGCCGTAGCCCAACCCGGAGGCGCGCGCCCCGGCCCCGTCCGAGGAGCCGGTGGCACAGAGCGGCACGCCGGAGCCCAAGAAGCCCAAGTACGACTTCTATGACGTGCTGCGCGACAAGGAAGTCATCATTCCCGATGCCGACCTGCCCGCGCTGGCCCAGGCCGAGGCCGACCAGCCCGCCGACGCCGTGGTGCCGGCCAACGCCGAAACCGTGCGCTACCTGATCCAGGCCGGCGCCTTCCGCTCGTCGTCCGACGCCGAGGCGCTCAAGGCGCGCATCGCCCTCACCGGCGAACTGGCGCGCGTGGAGTCGGCCGAAATCGCCGGCGGCACCATCTACCGCGTCCGCCTGGGGCCGTACGCCAACGCCAGCGCACTGGCCGCGGCCAAGAAGACCCTGGGCGACAACGGCATCGAGGCAGCGGCGATCCGGGCCCAGTAGGGCCGGCGCGTCGAAGGAGGCGGCATGGGCTGGAAGGTCGACTATCTCGCCGAACACCGCATCGTCCGGGTCACCAGCGAGGGCACGCTGGGCCGGGAAGACCTGCGCCAGCTCACCCGCGACGCCATCGCCGCGGGGCGCATCCACGCCACGTCGCGCTTCCTGGTGGACCACCGCCGCATGCTGCCCGACCTGGGCGCGGCCGACATCTTCGACATGCCCCAGCGCGTGCAGGACCTGGGCTTCGGCGCCGACTTCCGCATCGCCATGGTGGCCTCGCCCGACTCGCCCAAGCGCGCCGACTTCGAGTTCTACGCCATCCAGTGCGGCAACCTGGGCCTGCACTTCCTGCGGTTGTTCCTCGACTACGACGACGCGCTGGACTGGGTGTCGCGCGGCCCGGGCTGATCAGCCGCGCTTGAGCAGGATCAGCGCCGAGGTGTCGGCGTCGGCTTCGCCGCGCAGCACCAGCTGGGTGTAGTGGTCGAGCGCCATTTCGATCACGCTCGAATGCAGGCCGACCTCGTTCGCCATGCCCTGCACGATCCTCAGGTCCTTGAGCAGGTGCCCGCACTTGAAGCCGGGCGTGAACTGCCCCGCCAGCATCGTCGCGCCGCGCTTGTCCAGGAACCAGTTGGCGGCCGCGCCGGCCATCAGGGTCGGCAGCAGCCGGGCCGGGTCCAGGCCCAGCTTCTCGCCCAGCGCCAGGCCTTCGCACACCGCTTCGTTGATGCCCGCCACCAGCACCTGGTTCACCGCCTTGGTGGCCTGGCCGCTGCCGGTGTCGCCCATGTGGGTGATGCGCGCGGCGTAGGCGTCCAGGACCGGGCGCGCGATCTCGAGGTCGGCCGCGTCGCCACCGACCATCACCGAAAGCTTGCCGTTGCGCGCGCCCTCCACGCCGCCCGACACGGGCGCGTCGAGGAAGCCGATGCCGTTGGCGGCCAGCAGCGCCTGCGCCTTGCGGGCGGTGCCCACCGACACGGTGGAATGGTCCACCACCACGCTGCCCGGCCTGAGCACCGCGGCCAACGCCGTGGCCTGCTGCAGCACGTCGGCGTCCATGGACACGCACAGCGCCACCACGTCGCAGCCGGCGAAGTCGGCATGGGTCGCCGCGGCCCGCACGCCCAGCTGCGCGGCCAGCGCGTCGGCCTTGTTGCGCGTGCGGTTGTCGATCACGTCCAGCAGGCCCTTGGCGGCCAGGTGGCCCGCCATCGGCGCGCCCATCGCGCCCAGGCCGATGAAGCCGGCCTTCATGCCCGGCCTCCGGTCGCGTTCTCTTCGTGCAGGTAGGTGTAGCCGGTGAGCCCGGCTTCGAGCGCGGCCAGCATGTCCGCGGCGTCGGCCGGCGCCAGTGCGGCGGCGTCCACCTTGGCGCGGTAGATCGCGCGCAGCTCGGCCAGGTCGTAGCCCACGTAGTCGAGCATCACGTCGGTGGTGTCACCCTTGCGCTGGCGCGTGACCGAGTAGCCGCCGCCGGCGTCGATCTGCACGTTGGCGGTGTCGGTGTCGCCGAACAGATTGTGGATGTCGCCCAGCGTCTCCTGGTAGGCACCCACCATGAAGATGCCCAGGCGGTAGCTTTCGCCCTCGCGCGGGCTGTGCAGCGGCAGCGAGCTGTCGAGCGCCTCGGATTCGACGTAGGTGTCGATGCGGCCGTCGGAGTCGCAGGTGAGGTCGGCGATCACGCCGCGGCGGTCGGGCGCCTCGTCCAGGCGCGCGATCGGCACGATCGGGAACACCTGGTCGATCGCCCACACGTCGGGGATGGACTCGAACACCGAGAAGTTGACGAAGTACTTGTCCACCAGGCGTTCGTTGAGCTCGTCCAGCGCGTCGCGGTGGCTGCGCTCCTCGCCGGTGAGGCGGGTGCGCACGGCCTGGGCGATGGCGTAGAACAGGTCGTCGAGCAGCGCGCGCTGCTCAAGCGTGAGCTGGCCCAGCGCATACAGCGCCTGGCCTTCGGCGAGGTGGTGCTGGGCCTCGTGGTAGAGCTCCAGCGCCGGGCGCTGGTCGAGCGCGGCGTGGGTTTCGCGCAGGTGGCGCACGGCGGCGGGTTCGCCGGGCTGTTCGGCCGGCACGTTGCCTTCCGGCGCGCGCTCGACTTCCGACACGTTCACCACCATCACCGCGTGGTGCGCGGTCATGGCGCGGCCGGCCTCGGTCACCATCATCGGCGGGGCCAGCCCATGCTCGGCGCAGGCTTCGGCCAGCGGCTGCAGCAGGGTGTGGGCGTACTGGTCCAGGCCGTAGTTCATCGAGCAGAAACCGCGCGAGCGCGTGCCCTCGTAGTCCACGCCCAGGCCGCCGCCGGAATCCATGTAGCGGATGCCCAGTCCCATCGCCGAGAGTTCGACGAAATAGCGCACCGCCTCGCGCATGCCGTTGGCGATGTCGCGCACGTTGGAGATCTGCGAGCCCATGTGGAAGTGCAGCAGCTCGAGCGAATCGAGCATGTCGGCGGCCTTCAGGCGCTCCACCAGGTCGAGCACCTGGCGCGGCGAAAGGCCGAACTTGGCCTTGTCGCCGCCGCTGTTCTGCCACTTGCCGGCGCCCAGCGAGGCCAGGCGCATGCGCACGCCCAGGCCCGGCTTCACGCCCAGGGCGCGCGATTCCTCGATCACCATCGCCAGCTCGGACGGCTTCTCGATGACGATGAAGGTCTGCAGCCCCAGCTTGCGGCCGATCAGGGCCAGGCGGATGAACTCGCGGTCCTTGTAGCCGTTGCAGATCACCAGGCTGCCCGGCTTGGCCAGGCCCAGCACGGCCATCAGCTCGGGCTTGGAGCCGGCCTCCAGGCCGAAGCCGGCGCCGCCCGCCGCGGCCAGCTCGCCGGCGACGCCGCGGTGCTGGTTCACCTTGATCGGGTACACGGCGGTGTAGCCGCCCTGGTAGTCGAGCTCGGCGATGGCGCGGCCGAACGCGGCCTGCAGCTTGCCCAGGCGGTCGCCCAGCACGTCGGAAAAGCGCAGCAGCAGCGGCAGCTTGAGGCCGGCGGCCGTGGCCTGGTCCACCACCTCGGGCAGGGCCAGGGCCGGGCCGGCGGCGCCGCGCGGCAGCACCAGCATGCGGCCGGCCGCGTCCACGTCGAAATAGCCCTCGCTCCAGTAGGGAATGGAGTAGGTGTGGCGGGCGCGATCGAGCGTCCAGGCGGGCATGGGCGTGTTTCCGGGGGCGGGTGAGGCGCGCATTGTAGCGCCCGGGGGTGATGGGTTCATGCTGGCCTTGGCCGGGAGGCGGGCAAGGGCGGAAACCTTGGTGAAAAGCGCGATCCGCTACAATGTGGCCTCGTCTACGAACCTATCTGGAAAAATGATGACTTCCTCTTCATCGACGTGGCTGCACGAGAACTTCGACCATACCGGCTCGGCCTTCGGCCTGCGCATGGTCCGAAAGCTCGACGAGGTGCAGTCGCCGTTCCAGAAGATCGAGATGTACGAGAGCACCGACTGGGGCAACGTCATGCTGATCGACGGCGCCATGATGGTGACCACGCGCGACAATTTCTTCTACCACGAGATGATGGCGCACGCGCCGCTGTTCACCCACGCCGATCCGAAGGACGTGGTGATCATCGGCGGCGGCGACTGCGGCACGCTGCGCGAAGTGCTGCGCCACCCGGGCGTGCGCAGCGCGGTGCAGTGCGACATCGACGAGCAGGTGACGCGCATGGCCGAGAAGTATTTCCCGGAGCTGTGCGAGTCCAACGGCGACCCGCGCGCCACGGTGATGTTCGACGACGGCATCGCCTACATGAAGAACGCCGCGCCCGGCTCGATCGACGTGATCATCGTCGACTCCACCGACCCGGTCGGCCCGGCCGAGGGCCTGTTCAACCGCGCCTTCTACGAAACCTGCCTGGCCGCGCTGCGCCCGGGGGGCCTGCTGGTGCAGCAGAGCGAATCGCCGCTGGCCCTGATGCAGCTGATCCTGGACATGCGCGACGCGATGACCGAAGCCGGCTTCACCAGCTTCCGCACCCTGCCCTTCCCGCAGCCGTGCTACCCCACCGGCTACTGGAGCTGCACCATCGCCAGCAAGGAAGCCCGCGACCTGTCGCAGTTCCGCAAGGCCGACGCCGCCGCGAAGTCCTTCGACACCCAGTACTACACCGCCGACGTGCACCAGGGCGCGCTGGCGCTGCCGCCGTTCGTGGCGCGCGTGCTGGGCGACTGAGCAATGCGCGCCGGCCGGGACGCGGGCAAGGGCAAGGCCTGACCGTGTCGGGCGCGCCCACGCCCCGGTTCCTCGCCAGCCGCTGCCCGGGCTGCGGCGCCGCCAAGACGCGGCCCTCGCCGACCGCCTACGTCTACTGCGATTTCTGCGGCTCGCTCGCCGACTACGACTTCCGGAAGGCCTGCGAGCAACCGCGCAGCCTGCCCGGGCCGGTTTACGAAGCGCTCGTCGCGCGGCTGAAGGCGCCGCTGGCCGCCGCATACGAGGCCGGCGACGCCGTCGCCTACACCACGCTTCAGGCCTCGCTGCTGGATGCCTGGGTCGAAGCCTGCCCGCACGCGGTGCCGCCGCGTTGCGCCGATCCCGGGTTCCGCCGCGAGTATGTCGCGCAGATGGCGGCGTCGGCCGCGTTCTCGGCCTTCGACGAACGGGCGCGCACGCTGGCGGCGGCCACCGATGCCGCCGTCGCCTCACTCACCTGGAAGACCCGCGGGAACCGCGCGATCGCCGACCCGGCCCGCTTCGCCGCCGTGGCCGATGCCGTGCTCGCGCAGCAGGCCTACGTGCAGTCGGCCGAGGTGCTGGCGACGTTGCCGCCGTCGCCCGACAACGCGCCACCGCACCTGCAGCAGCGCCTGGCGCTGGCGATGTTCGTGCAGGGGTGGCTGCCCTACCTCGACGACGCCAGCGCGGCTGCGCTGCTGGCACGTACCGGGTTCGCACAGAACTACGTCACCGCCGACGTCGTCGATGGCACGCATGCCAACTGCGGCCACTGCGCGGCCGACGTCGTGCTGTTGCCGGGTGCGACCCGTGCGGTCTGCGACGGCTGCGGCCGCCGGCTGAAGCTCGACGCGGCCATCGACTGCCGCGGTTGCGGCCATGACCTGCGGTTCGGCGACGGCGATGACTCGATGACCTGTCCCTACTGCCGCGCGCGCGTCGAGCGCATCGGCATTCCGTGGCCTTCCTCCGGCGGCCCGGCCGGCTGATTCAGGCAGTGAATCGCCGCTGGTCCTGATCTTGCCGCGGATTACGCAGATGGAAGCGGATAAGAACCGATAGTGCGAAACGCCCGGATTGATCTTCGCCGCCGGTGGCCCGGCGGCGAAGATCCCATCCCAACGCTCTATCCGCGTTTATCGCTCTTCATCAGATTTGATCCGCGTCCCTGCGTTGGCCCTTCGAACCTCAGAGCGCGTCGCCGTCCAGCTCGCCCGTGCGGATGCGAAGCACCTTCTCGAGCTCGTAGACGAAGATCTTGCCGTCGCCGATCTTGCCGGTGTTGGCCGCCGACTGGATCGCTTCCACCACCCGCTCCACCTGGTCGCTGGTGACGGCGACTTCGAGCTTGATCTTGGGCAGGAAATCGACGACGTATTCGGCGCCGCGGTAGAGCTCCGTGTGGCCCTTCTGCCGTCCGAAGCCCTTGACCTCGGTGACGGTGACGCCGGTGACGCCGACCTCGCTGAGCGCCTCGCGTACGTCGTCGAGCTTGAATGGCTTGATGATGGCCATGACCATTTTCATGTGATAGCTCCCGGATCCTTAGAGGTTGTAGCCGCGTTCGTTGTGCAGGGCGATGTCGAGGCCCTCGGACTCGGCTTCCTCGCTCACGCGCAGGCCGATGGTCCACTGGATGGCCTTGAGTATGACAAGCGTGGCCACGGTGGTGTAGATGACCGTGAAGCCGACGCCCTTGGCCTGGATCCAGACCTGCGCCGCGATGTCGGTGACCGTGCCGAAGCCGCCCAGCGCCGGCGCCGCGAACACGCCGGTCAGCAGGGCGCCGACGATGCCGCCGATGGCGTGCACGCCGAACACGTCCAGCGAGTCGTCATAGCCCAGCGAGCGCTTGATGCTGGTGGAGAACACGAAGCAGATCAGGCCCGCCGCCGCGCCGATCGCCAGCGCGCCCATCGGGCCCGCCGTGCCCGAGGCCGGGGTGATCGCCACCAGGCCCGCCACGGCGCCCGAAACGATGCCCAGCACGCTGGCTTTGCGATGGATGATCCACTCGGCGAACATCCAGACCAGGGCCGCGGCGGCCGCAGCCACCTGGGTCACCAGCATGGCCATGCCCGCCGTGCCGTTGGCGGCCACCGCCGAGCCGGCGTTGAAGCCGAACCAGCCCACCCACAGCAGGCTGGCACCGATCACGGTGTAGCCCAGGTTGTGCGGCGGCATGGCCGTGGTCGGGTAGCCCTTGCGCTTGCCCAGCACCAGCGCCGCCACCAGGCCGGCGATGCCGGCGTTGATGTGCACCACCGTGCCGCCGGCGAAGTCCAGCACGCCCCAGTCCCACATCAGGCCGCCGTCGCCGCTCCACACCATGTGCGCGATCGGCGCGTACACCAGGGTGAACCACAGCGCCATGAACACCAGCAGCGCCGAGAACTTCATGCGCTCGGCGAAGGCGCCCACGATCAGGGCCGGGGTGATGACCGCGAAGGTCATCTGGAACGCGATGAACACGCTCTCGGGGATGGCGTAGCTGAGGCTGTCGACCGTCAGGCCCTTCAGGAAGGCCTTGTCCAGGCCGCCGACGAAGGAGTTGAAGTTGACCACGCCCTTTTCCATGCCGGTGGTGTCGAACACCAGGCTGTAGCCGTAGACCACCCACAGCACGCTGACCAGGGCGGTGATGGCGAAGCACTGGATCAGCACCGACAGCACGTTCTTGGACCTCACCATGCCGGCGTAGAACAGGGCCTGCCCGGCAGGGTCCTCA
>JAPLSJ010000079.1 GCA_026398695.1 Arenimonas sp. | reverse complement strand
ATCCAGTCGGTCTTCGCGTCCGTCACCGGCACCGGCGACAGGATGTCGGCGGCGTCGTCGGCGTTGATCAACGCCTTGCCGGCCTTGTTGCGGCCGGTGAAGTTTTCGAACTTCGTGACGAAGCCATAGCCCCAGCTGGAGGCCAGCACGAAGCGCGCCTCGTTCTCGGCCACGGCCAGGCCCACGAAGGACGCGCCCGCCGGCGGCGCGAAGCGGCCGCTGAGCGGATCGCCGTTGCCGCGCGCGCTGGGCAGCGTGTGCGCCAGCGTTGAATAGCTGCGCCCGGTGGAGTCCAGGAATGCCACCTGCTGCGTGCTGCGGCCGCGCACCGCCTGCAGCAGGCCGTCGCCGTCGCGGTAGCTCAGCGCCGCCGCTTCGACGTCGTGGCCCTTGGCGGAACGGATCCAGCCCTTCTTCGACAGCACCACCGTCACCGGCTCGCTGGGCACCAGCTCGGTTTCGCTGATGGCCTGCGCGGCTTCGCGCTGCACCAGCGGCGAGCGGCGGGCGTCGCCGAACTTCTTGGCGTCGGCCAGCAGTTCGTCCTTCACCTGTTTCTTGAGCTTGGCCTTGGACTCGAGGATGGACTGGATCTTGTCGCGCTCCTTCGCCAGTTCGTCCTGCTCGCCGCGGATCTTCATTTCCTCCAGGCGGGCGAGCTGCTTGAGCTTGGTTTCCAGGATGTACTCGGCCTGGTCGTCGTCCAGCCCGAAGCGCTCCATCAGCACGGCCTTGGGCTCGTCCTCGGTGCGGATGATGCGGATGACTTCGTCGAGGTTGAGGAAGGCCACCAGCAGGCCTTCGAGCATATGCAGGCGGCGCTCGACGCGCTCGAGGCGGTGGCGCAGGCGGCGGGCCACGGTGGTGTTGCGGAACTCCAGCCATTCGGCGAGGAAGGTCTTGAGGTTCTTCACCTGCGGGCGGCCGTCGAGCCCGATGATGTTGAAGTTCACGCGGAAGCTCTTCTCGAGGTCCGTGGTGGCGAACAGGTGCCCCATCAGGCCTTCGAAATCCACGCGGTTGCTGCGCGGCACCAGCACCAGGCGCACCGGGTTCTCGTGGTCGGACTCGTCGCGCAGGTCTTCCAGCCAGGGCAGCTTCTTGGCGCGCATCTGCTGCGCCACCTGTTCCATGATCTTCGACGGCGAGACCTGGTAGGGCAGGTTGGTGATGACGATGTTGAGGTTCTCGCGCGTCCACGTGGCGCGGGCGCGCACGCTGCCGCCGCCGGTTTCGTAGATGTTGAGCAGGTCGGCCGCGGGCGTGATGATTTCGGCGCCGGTGGGGTAGTCGGGGCCACGCACGTGTTCGCACAGGTCGCGCACGGTGGCGTCGGGATCGTCGAGCAGGCGCACCGCGGCGCTCACCACTTCGTTGAGGTTGTGCGGCGGGATGTCGGTGGACATGCCCACGGCGATGCCCATGGTGCCGTTGAGCAGCAGGTGCGGCAGGCGCGCGGGCAGCCAGCTGGGCTCCTGCAGCGTGCCGTCGAAGTTGGGCACCCAGTCCACGGTGCCCTGGCCCAGTTCGCCCAGCAGCACTTCGGCGATCGGGGTGAGCTTGGATTCGGTGTAGCGCATGGCCGCGAACGACTTCGGGTCGTCGCTGGAGCCGAAGTTGCCCTGGCCTTCGATCAGCGGGTAGCGGTAGGAGAAGGGCTGGGCCATCAGCACCAGCGCTTCGTAGCAGGCGCTGTCGCCGTGCGGGTGGAACTTGCCGATGACGTCGCCGACGGTGCGCGCGGACTTCTTGGGTTTGGCGCCCGCGCCCAGGCCCAGTTCGCTCATCGCGTAGATGATGCGGCGCTGCACCGGCTTGAGGCCGTCGCCCAGGAAGGGCAGGGCGCGGTCGAGCACCACGTACATCGAATAGTCCAGGTACGCGCGCTCGGCGTATTCGCGCAGCGGGATCTGTTCGAAGCCGTGGAAGGTGGGGCGGGCAGGCTCGGTCATGAACGGCAGGACTCTGGCGGAATTGCAGGCGGCCATTCTATCGCCCCTGCCGGGCTACGATCACTGCCCAGTTGACGGAATACGCCCATGACCCTGCTTGGAATTGCCCTGGTCGTCATTGCCGGGCTGGTCGCCTGGAAAGTGACGGCCTTCTTCGTCCGCCTGCTGCTGGTCGGCGTGGTGCTGCTGGGCCTGTATTTCGTGTTCGGCCCGATGCTCGGCGCCGCCTAGCCCTCGGAGCCGGGTCAGGCGGCGGGCGTGGATTCTTCCTGCTGCTGCAGGCGCCACATGCTGGCGTAGCGGCCGTTGCGCGCCAGCAGGGCGGCGTGGCTGCCGCGTTCGACCACGCTGCCGCCGTCCAGCACCAGGATTTCGTCGGCGTCCATCACCGTCGAGAGCCTGTGCGCGATCACCAGCGTGGTGCGGCCCACGGCGATGCGGTCGAGTTCGTCCTGGATGGCCTGTTCGCTGGCGGAATCGAGCGCCGACGTGGCCTCGTCGAAGATCAGGATGGCCGGGTTCTTGAGCAGGGCGCGGGCGATGGCCACGCGCTGCTTCTCGCCGCCGCTGAGCTTGAGGCCGCGTTCGCCCACTTCGCTTTCGTAGCCATCGGGCAGGGTGAGGATGAAGTCGTGGATGTGCGCCGAGCGGGCCGCGGCCTCGACCTCTTCGTCGCTGGCCTCGGGGCGGCCGTAGCGGATGTTGTAGCGGATGGTGTCGTTGAACAGCACCGTGTCCTGCGGGACGATGCCGATGGCCGCGCGCACCGAGTCCTGCGTGACTGAGCGCAGGTCCTGGCCGTCGATGGCGATCGAGCCACCGCTGATTTCGTAGAACCGGTACAGCAGCCGCGACAGCGTGGACTTGCCGCTGCCCGAATGCCCCACCACCGCCAGCGTGCCGCCCGGCGGGATGGTGAAGCTGACGCCGTGCAGGATCTCGCGGCGCGCGTCGTAGCCGAAGTGAACGTCGGTGAATTCGACCTTCGGGCGCGTGGCCACCAGCGTGGTGGCATCGGGGCGGTCGCGCACGTCCTGGCTTTCGTCCAGCAGGCCGAACAGGCGTTCGATGTTGGTGATGGCCTGCTTCACCTCGCGGTACACCATGCCCAGGAAGTTCAGCGGCGCCGACAGCTGCAGCAGGTAGGCATTCACCAGCACCAGGTCGCCGATGGTCATCTCGCCGGCCGCCACGCCGGCCGCGGCGCGCCACATCAGGGCGGTGATGCCGATGGCGACGATGGCGCTCTGGCCCAGGTTGAGCACGGCCAGCGACTTGAGGCTCTTCACCGTGGCGTCTTCCATCTGGCGCAGGTTCTCGTCGTAGCGCCGGGCCTCGTGTTCCTCGTTGTTGAAGTACTTCACCGTCTCGAAGTTGAGCAGTGAATCCACCGCCCGGGCGCTGGCGCGGGTGTCGGCCTCGACGGCGGCGCGATAGAAGCGCGTGCGCCATTCGGTGACGCGGAAGGTCCAGGCCACGTAGGCGGCGATGGTGCCCAGGGTGATGGCCGCGAAGCCCCAGTCGTAGTTCCACACCAGCACGGCCGTGACCAGCGCGATTTCCAGGATCGTCGGCAGGATGGTGTAGATGGTCCAGTCGAGCAGGTCGGAGATGGCCGTGCCTCCGCGCTCCACGTCGCGGGCCACGCCGCCGGTGCGGCGGTTGAGGTGGAAGCGCAGGCTCAGCGCGTGCAGGTGGCGGAACACGCGCAGCATCACGGTGCGCGAGCTGCGCGCCATCACGCGGGCGAAGACGATCGTGCGCAGCTCGGTGAACAGCGTCACCGACAGGCGCGAGGCGCCGTAGGCCAGCAGCAGGGCCACCGGCAGCACCAGCAGCGACGGCTCCACGTCCAGGCCGTCCACCAGGCCCTTGAGGATCATCGGCACGCCCAGGTTGGCCAGCTTCGCCGCGACCAGGCAGGCCAGCGCCAGCAGGATCCGGCCCAGGTAGGGCCTCAGGAAGGGCACCAGCTCGCGCAGGATGGCGCCGATGCTGCGTTCGGCCACGGGCGGTGCGTCGGCGTTGGCGGGGGCGCTGGGCGGGGTCATCGGCACTCGATTGGGGGTGGGCGCCGCGACTTGCAAGCCGCGGGCGAGGGGGCCTTGTTATGCTGGCACGGATTCCCGCCGTTGACGCCGATGATTCCCCCACAGCAAATCTCCCGCGCCCGGCTGGCCCTGATCCTCGGCGGGCTGGCGATGTTCGGGCCGTTCTCGATCGACACGGTGTTCCCGGCCTTCCCGGTGATGGCGAGCGACCTGGGCGTGGGCAAGGTCGCCATGCAGCAGACCATCAGCGTCTACCTGATCGGCTACGCGGCCATGTCGCTGTTCCACGGCCCGATTTCCGACGCCATCGGCCGCAAGAAGGTGCTGCTGGCGGGCATCGTGCTGTTCACGCTGGCGTCGATCGGCGCGGCGCTGGCCGATGACATGACCACCATGCTGGTCTACCGCGCCCTGCAGGGCCTGTCGGCCGGCGTGGGCCTGATCGTGGGGCGTGCGGTGGTGCGCGACTGCCGGCAGGGTGACGACGCGCAGCGGCTGATGAGCCAGATATCCATGATCTTCGGCATCGCGCCGGCGATCGCGCCGGTGATCGGCGGCATCATCCTGGGCTGGTCGGACTGGCACGGCATCTTCTGGTTCCTGGCGTTGTTCGGGCTGGTGCTGTTCGCGCTGACGGCCTGGGGCCTGCCCGAGACGCATCCGCCCGAAAACCGCGTGCCGCTGCACGCCGTTACGCTGGCGCGCGACTACGGCGGCATGCTGGCCACGCGCAAGTTCCGGCTGCTGGCGCTGCTGGGCACGGCGAACTTCGGCGCGCTGTTCCTTTACATCGCCTCGGCGCCGGCGTTCGTGATCGACCTGCTGGGGCTGGGCGAACAGGACTTCGTGTGGTTCTTCGCGCCCACCATCGGCGGCATGATGCTGGGTGCCTTCGTCAGCGGCCGTGCGGCCGGGCGCATGAGCGGGCAGCGGCTGGTGGAGTGGGGCTTCGCCTGCTGCGGCGTCGCGGCGGCCTACAACATCGGCTACAACTTCTACACCGATGCGCCCACGCTGCCCTGGGCCATCCTGCCCACGGCGCTGGGTGCGTTCGGCATCGCGCTGGTGTTCCCGATCGTGACGCTGCTGATCCTGGACATGTACCCGCGCCAGCGCGGCAGCGCCTCGTCCATGCAGGCCTTCGTCGGGCTGGTGTCCAACGCCGCCATCTCCGGCCTGCTGTCGCCGCTGGTGAGCCACAGCGGCCTGGCGCTGGCGGTGACCGCCGCCTGCTTCACGGCCGTGGGCTACGCGCTCTGGCGCTGGTACGTCTCGCACATCGCCCGCTACCCAGCCCCGTCCCCGTGAAAACATACCAGGTACATTTTCACTTGCGGTAGGCGGCGCGCAGCAGCTCGTGGTAGTGGAAGACGGCGTTTTCGCGCAGCGGGTTCAGGCGGCCGGGCACGTAGGAGCCCGAGGCCAGGCCGCGCTGAACGTGTTCGCAGATCTCGATGTCCTCGTCCTGCACCTGGTGGGCGAAGTCGTGGTCGGCCTGCTTGCGGGCCTCGGCGTCGGCGCTGTCGGACGCGGCGTAGTAGTAGTCGAACTCGACGATGCAGCGGTCGGCGCCCAGCGGCAGCACGCGGTTGGTCTGCAGGCGGCCGGGCAGCAGGTTGAGCATGGTGTTGGGGTAGATGAAGTAGTACACCGCGTCGCCGTCGCCATACAGGCCGGCATCGCTCTGCAGCGGGCTGTACTGGTACGAGAACCAGTCCAGGGTCTCGGTGACGTACTGCCGGTAGTCCAGCAGGCTGTTGAGGCCCGGGTGGATGTGCGGCACGTGGTAGCCCTCGAGGTAGTTGTCGCAGTACACCTTCCAGTTGCAGGCCACTTCGTAGCGGAAGCGTTTGTGGAACACGAAGTCCTTCGGCGACAGCCCGCGCAGCGGCGCATCGAAGCCGGCGCTGAACGCCGCGAACGAAGGCGCACCGTCGCCTGCCACGAACACCAGGCCCTGCCAGGTGTCCACGCGCAGCTCGGGCAGGCGCACGTCCGACACCTCGAAGTCTTCGGCAGTCTGCATTTCCGGCGCGCTGCGCAGCACGCCGTCCAGCGTGTAGGTCCAGCCGTGGTACTTGCAGCGCAGCACCTTGGCGGCCTTGCCGTCGCAGGTGGCCAGCGGGCCGGCGCGGTGCCGGCAGACGTTGTGGTACGCACGCAGCCGGCCTTCGGTGTCGCGGATAACGATCACCGGCAGCCCGGCGATGTCGGTCACCACGTGGTCGCCGGCATTGGCCAGCGCCGATTCGTGCCCCACCAGCTGCCAGCTGCAGGCGAACACCGCCGTGCGGTCGCGCTCGAGCATCGCTTCGCCGCGGTAGAAGTCGGCGTGCAGCGCCAGGGCGTGGTCGAGGGTTTGCGGGGCGAGCGGGTCGGGCAGGCTGGGGTTCATGGTCTAGGTCGGGGTAGGAACCGCCCCAGTATCGCGCGGGTCCAGCGTGTAGACCAGAAACTCATCGTCGCGCACCCAGCCCAGGGTCTCGTAGAGCTGCTGCGCCGCGGTGTTGTCACGTGCCGTCTGCAGGAACAGCTCGGCCGCGCCCGTCTCCCGCGCCAGGTCGCGGGCCGCCTGCATCAGGCCCCGCCCGGCGCCGTGGCCGCGGGCCTCGGGCAGCACGTAAAGGTCGTTGAGGATCCAGCTTCGCGCCAGCGACAGGCTGGCGAAGGCCGGATAGAGCTGCACGAAACCGACGGGCCTGCCGCCATGGCGGGCCAGGAAAACCACCGACTCGCCGCGGGCCAGGCGCTCGCCCAGGAAGACGGCGATGCGCGCCTTATCCACCGACCGGTCGTAAAAGCGCAGGTAGCCGGCGAACAGCGGCACCAGTGCGTCCAGGTCGGCGCTGGTGGCGCGGTCGATGTGCAGGGAGTCCATGCCGCAACGCTACCACCAACGAAAACGGCCGGCGAATCGCTTCGCCGGCCGTCGTTTTCAGCGCCTCAGTCCCGGATCAGGACTTGGCGGGCTGTTCCCAGCCGCAGGTCTTGCCCTTGTTCTGCTCGATCAGCCAGGTCTGCAGCGGCGCGAAGTACTCCAGCACCGCCGAGCCGTCCATCTGCTCGCCGCCGGTGAGTTCCTTCATCGTCTGCTGCCACGGCTGGCTGGCGCCGCGCTCCATCATCGCCCAGTAGCGCTTGCCGGCTTCCGGGTTGTTGGCGAAGTTGCAGGTGTACAGCGGGCCTTCGTGGCCAGCCGCGTCACACAGCGACTTGTAGAACTGGAACTGCAGGATGTGCGACAGGAAGTAGCGCGTGTAGGGCGTATTGCCCGGCACGTGGTACTTCGCGCCCGGGTCGAAGAACTCCTCGCCGCGCGCACCCACCGGCGCCACGCCCTGGTACTTGGCCTTGAGCTCCCACCAGGCGGCGTTGTAGTTCTCGGGCTTGATCGAGCCGTCGAACACGCCCCAGCGCCAGCGGTCGATCATCAGGCCGAACGGCATGAAGGCCACCTTGGCCAGCGCCATGCGCATCTGCGAATTGATCACCGCTTCCTCGCTGACCGCCGGCTTGTCCACCAGGCCGATCGAGGCCAGGTAGTCAGGCGTCATGGACAGAACGATGGTGTCGCCGATGGCCTCGTGGAAGCCGTCGTGGGCGCCGTTCTGGAACATCGGCGGCTGGCCCTTGTACGCCAGGTAGTAATAGATGTGGCCGAGCTCGTGGTAGATGGTGGTGAGCTCTTCCTCGTTGGGCTTGATGCACATCTTGATGCGCACTTCACCCTCGGTGTTCATCGGCCAGGCGCTGGCGTGGCAGACCACGTCGCGGTCGCGCGGCTGCACCAGCATCGAGTCGGCGTAGAAGGTGGGCGGCAGCGCCGGCATGCCCAGGCCGGTGTAGAAGCTCTCGGCCAGCTTGGTCATGCGGGTGGCCATTTCGATGTCGGCCTTGCGCTCGATCTCCACCTGTTCGGCGGCGGTGAGATTGCCCATGCCGCCGGCGGCGCTGACCATCTCGGCCAGGATGTCGTCGCGCTGCTTCTTCAGCGCGCCGTTGATGTCCAGGCTGCCCACGCCCTTGTACGGCTCCAGGATCGGCCAGAGGTTGCCCCAGTCCTGCTGCCAGAGATTGCCGGTGAGGTGGGCCGGGATCATGCCGTCCACCGAGCCCTGCTCGCCGTACTTTTCCACCAGCTTCTCGCGGGTGTAGCACTGCAGCTGTTCGTACAGCGGCTGCACCTGGCCCCAGAGGCGGTCGGCCTCGGCCTGGAAATCGGCGGCCGGCATGTCGTAGCCCGAGCGCCAGACTTCACCGGTGTTGCCGAAGCCCATTTCGGTGGCGCCTTCGTTGGTCAGCTCGACGAAGCGCTGGTAGTCCTTGCGCATCGGCACGGCGATGGTGTGCCAGCCTTCCCAGGCGGCCTTCAGTTCTTCGTAGGTGCTGGCCGGGTTGGCGAGGATCTCCGACACCTGGCCGATGTCCTTGCAGTCCTTGCCGTCCACGCACCACTTGCCCTTGCCGTACTCGCCGCCCATGCGGCTGACGATTTCGGTGAGCTCCTTGAGCTTGGCCGGGTCGCGCGGGGCGGGCAGGGAGGCGCTGACCTTGAGCAGGTGCAGCACGCGCGCGGTCTGCGGGTTCTGCGCGGCGACGTCGTAGCTCTTGGCCTGTTCGACGAAACCGTTGTTGATGGTCAGGAAGCGCTCGTTGGCCGCGGACTCGAGCCGCTGGCTGTCGGCGTTGATGAAGGTCGCGCCCAGCCACGCCGCCGAAGTGATCTCGGGCGTGATGTCCTTGACGGTCTTGTTGACGCGGGCGACGAACTCGTCGGCGGTTTCATTGCTGGCCGCGGCGGTGGTGCCGGCGGCTGCAGGGGTGCCGGCGGCGTTGTCGGTCTTGCTGCAGGCCGCCAGGGTGAACAGGCTGGCGGAGATGGCGAGCGCCAGCAGGGCGCGTTGGGATTTCACGGGTAGGGCTCCAGGAACGGGGGAAACGGAAGTCGCCGCAGGCTAGACCCGTCGCCGGGGTGGCGCAAGGGCCCGGCCTGCGCGGTGTTCAGGGCGCGGCCGGGGCGGGCGCGGTGCCGATGTGCCGGTCCAGGAAGGCCAGCATCGCCTTGTAGTAAGCCACCCGGCTGGGTTTGCGCGCGAAACCGTGGCCCTCGCGCGGCACCATCAGCCATTCGGGCGGATTGCCCGACTCGGCCAGCGCCTTGCGCAGGGCTTCGGCCTGCTCGGGCGGCGTGCGCCAGTCGGCCTGGCCGTGGACCAGCAGCACCGGCTGCTTGAGTTCGGCGGCGCGGCTGGCGGGCGACTCGCGCCGGAGCGTGTCGGCGTCGCGCCCGATCACCATCTCGAAATAGCGCCGGTTGCTGGCACTCTGGCTGGTGTCGCCCGAGCGGAACAGCCGGTCGAGCCGGTACACGCCGGCATAGCCCACGGCGCAGCGGTAAAGCTCCGGGTAACGGATGCTGGAAATCATCGCCGAGTACGCGCCGAAACTCGCGCCCGAGATGCAGATGCGCTTTGCATCGGCCACGCCGGCGCCCACCAGCTGCCGGGTGGCATCGGCGATGTCGTCCTGCATCGCGCCCGACCATTGCCCGTGGCCCAGACGGGTGAAGGTTTCACCGCGGCCCGCGGAGCCGCGGAAATTCACCTGCAGCACGGCATAGCCGTGGCTCGCCAGCAGCTGGACCTCCGGGTCGTAGCTCCAGGCGTCGCGCACGCCGTGCGGACCGCCGTGCGGCATCACCACCAGGGGCAGGTTCTTCATCGCCCCGCCCGGCGGCAGGGTGAGGAAGGTCCGCAGCACCGTGCCGTCGCGTGCGGCCAGCGGCATCGGCACCATTGGCGCCAGGCGGTTGCGGTCCAGGCCGGCGGCGCGCTCGTACACGCCGCGGCTGCGCTGCGTGGCGTGGTCGTAGAGATAGACGCGGCCGGGCTCGCGATCGCCCCACACGGTGTACAGCGTGAGCTTGCCGTCCTGGCTGGTGTCGAGCAGCGTGACCAGCGCCGGCGCGTGCGCCGCCGACAGCTGCTGGTGGAAACGGGCCTGGGGAGACTCGGGTGCAAACAGGTGCAGGCTCGGCTTTCCGCTGGCGAACTGCGCGCCCAGCGGCTCACCGTTGATGTGCGAGGCCTCCAGCCAGAGCGGCTCGGACTCGGGGTCGCACTGCAGGCGCTGGCGCGCCTGGCTGGCCATCTCGACGGCATACAGGCACGGGGTTTCGCCACGCTCGCTGATCGAGGCGTAGGCCGTGCCGCTGTCGGCGCTGAACCCCAGGACCTGGAACGAGGCATTCGGCCCCGGGCCAGCGACGATGGGCTCGAAGCGCTTCTCGCCGGCCAGGTAACGGAAGGCCACCGGGCGGAAGTCGTCGTCGATGCCCTGCACGAAGGCCAGACGGCCGGCGCGATCGGTGATGAACTGTGCCCGGGCGATCGGCGCGACGGCGATTTCCTCGCGCGTGTTGCCGCCCAGCGACACCTTCACCAGGCGCGGCTTGGGCTCGTCGTCGTCGGCCTGCGGGAAACTGGTGCTGCTGACCAGGATGGCATCGTCGTCCGCTTCGAGCGCATCCACCAGGAAGGCAATCGGGAGGTCGCCATTCTTGGGCACGTCGCCCTGGCCGCCGGCGAGGTGGCGGGTGCGGCCACCCTCCACCGGGATGGCGAACAGTTCACCGGTCAGGCGCGGCGTTTCCAGCCCGCCCATCCGGATGGCGCGGCTCACCACGACCATGCCGGCATTGGCCCAGTCCATGCCGTAGACGTATTCGTGCGGCGCGAACGCCAGCTCCGTGGTGGGCGCCAGCGTGTCGGTGCGCACGATCAACAGGCTGTTGCCGTTGTCCTGGATGCGCTCGATGGCCAGGTGCCGGCCGTCGGGCGACAGGCGCGCAATGCCGAAACCGGTGCCGTCGGCGAACTGCTCGATGCCGGGCGCGGGCGCGGCTGCCGCAGCGCCGCAAGCGGAAGCCAGCAGCAGCGCGGCGGCGATTCGATTTTTCACGGTTCAACCATCCATGGCCAGCCAATGCGACCCGCAGGCTAGCGGCACCGCCCGGCACTCGCAAGGAAAAACGCGACGGGGCCCGTGCAGGCAGGGGCCCCGCTGCGCGCTCAGCGCTTCACCAGCTCCACGCGCCGGTTCTTGCCGCGACCCGCCTCGTCGTCATTGCTGGCCACGGGCGCGGCCATGCCGGCGCCGAAGGCCGTCAGGCGCTTGGCCGCGATGCCGTGCTGCTTGACCAGGGCCGCCACCACGGCCTGGGCGCGGCGCTGGGACAGGCCCACGTTGTAGTCGAACGCGCCCTGCGAATCGGTGTGGCCGGCCACCACCAGGTCCAGCGTCGGGTTGGCGCGCAGGAACTTGGCGATTTCCTCCAGCGTGGCCTTCGACTCGGGCTTGATGTCGGCCTTGTCGGTGTCGAACAGGATGCCGTACAGGGCCACCCGGCCGCTGCCGGCGATGGACGCCTGCATGGCCGAGGCGTCCACGAAGACGATCTTGCCGGTCTCCATGGCCTTGGCCTCGATCACCGAGATCACGCTGCGCGGGCCGACGCTGGGCGAGCCGTGCTCGGCGGTGCGGATGGCGACGGTGGTGATGGCCCCGGCCTGGTCGCGCTGGAGCAGGGCGTAGCGGATCTTGCGGTCGGCACCGATCTTGTGTTCGCCGGTGTCGCTCCAGCTCAGGGACATGTTGTACGCCCTCGTTGCGTCGTCCACGCAGCCGGCTTCCTCGCAGGTGAACACCGTGCGGAAACCCTGGGCGGTCAGGCGGCTGACCTGGTTGCGGAACACTTCCAGCGACGAGCGGCCCAGCGGCGCCTGGTAGGCGATATGGGTGTATCGGCCTTCGACGGTGAGGGTGTTGGACGGCGCCAGCCTGTAGTTCGCCGCGCGGGTGAGCGTTCTGTTCAACAGCGCCTTGCTGTCGAAGTCCTTCTGGAGGTAGGCCATGAGCCGCGAGCCCTCATAGCGGCCCACCAGGGGATGGTCCTTGCCGCCGGGAGCGTCGGGCGGCAGGGCGGTCTGGGCCAGGGCCGCGGTCGAAAGCAGCAGCGTGGCCAGCAGGCAGGTGAGCCACGAAGTGGCGCGACGGTGGGGCATGGTGGTCTCCGGAAGGGCGCCGGCTATCCGGCCGCGATGCCAACATAACGCGTTTCAGCCACCGATTCCGGCCATCGCGGGTCCGCCCCCGTGCCTGCGCGGGGCGGGCGCCGGCGGTTCAAGCTCCGGCGACCAGGCCCCGGGTCGCCAGGAACGCCCGCGCATCCTCGGCATCGCCTTCGAACCAGGCGCGGGCGGAGCCGAGCCGGAAGCTGTAGCCCCAGGCGTCCATGTCGGCCATCAGGCGGTCGCGGCCCACGCCGGGCAGCTGGTCGGCCAGCAGGATCTGCAGGTAGCAGGCGGCGTCTTCCTCGGGCACCGAATCGGTGGCGTCGGTGTGCACCGCGGCGCGGCGCTCGGGCGGCATCACGATCAGGTGGCAGGCTTCGTGCAGCAGCGAGTGCACCGGCGTGTCGGCGCGGGCGTAAACGGTGCAGCCGATCAGGCCGGCTTCCACTTCACCCCAGTAGCTGCCGGGGATGGGTTGCCCGTCGGGAACCTGCACCAGGGCCAGGCCCTGGCCGGAAAGCAGCGCCCCGGCCGCATCGAAGCCGATGTCGGCCAGGGTGAGCATGGCTCAGTTGCCGGTGGGGGCGGCCTTGTCGGGCAGCGCCACCGAGATGTCGAGCAGCTCGTTGTCGCCGTCCTTGTGCAGGCCCACCTTCACCGCGTCGGAGTCGACGTTGATGTACTTGCGGATCACTTCCAGCAGCTCGCGCTGCAGCAGCGGCAGGTAGTCGGGCGCGCCGCGCATCGAGCGCTCCTGCTGGATCAGGATCTGCAGGCGGTTCTTGGCGACGTTGGCGGTGTTCTTCTGGCGCTGGGTGAGGAAATCGAAGATGCCCATGGCTCAGCCTCCGAACATCTTGGAGAAGAAACCCTTCTTCTCGACGGTGGTGAAGCGCATCGGGCGGTCCTCGCCCAGGATGCGGGCCACGGCGTCGGTGTAGGCCTGCCCGGCCGGGGAGTTCTCGTCCAGGATCACCGGCACGCCGGCGTTGGAGCTCTGCAGCACCTCGGGCGACTCGGGGATAACGCCCACCACGTCCAGGCCCAGGATTTCCTGCACGTCGGCGATCGACAGCATGTCGCCGGCCTCGACGCGCTTGGGGCTGTAGCGGGTGAGCAGCAGGTGTTCCTGCACGCGCTCGCCCTTTTCGGCCTTCTGGGTCTTGGAAGCGAGCAGGCCGAGGATGCGGTCGGAGTCGCGCACCGAGGACACTTCCGGGTTCACCACCACCACGGCGCGGTCGGCGTAGTACATCGCCAGGAACGCACCCTTTTCGATGCCCGCGGGCGAATCGCAGATGATGAAGTCGAAGCCCTCGTCGTTGAGGCCCTTGAGCACCTTCTCCACGCCTTCCTTGGTGAGCGAGTCCTTGTCGCGCGTCTGCGACGCGGCGAGCACGAACAGGTTCTCGAAGCGCTTGTCCTTGATCAGGGCCTGCTTGAGGTTGGCTTCGTCGTTCACCACGTTCACGAAGTCGTAAACCACGCGGCGCTCGCAGCCCATGATGAGGTCGAGGTTGCGCAGGCCGACGTCGAAGTCGATCACCACCGTCTTCTTGCCGGCCTTGGCCAGGCCGCAGGCGATGCTGGCGCTGGTGGTGGTCTTGCCGACGCCGCCCTTGCCCGAGGTCACAACGATGATTTCAGCCAATGGTCTTCTCCGTAACTGGGCGCATGAACGGCGCCATGGGGGTTTCAGTCGAGCTGCTCGATGCGCAGCTTGTCATTCTCTAGCCAGATCTGCACGGCCTTGCCGAGCAGCTCCTTGGGGATTTCTTCCAGCACCTTGTAGTGGCCCGCCACCGCGACCAGCTCGGCATGGAACTCGCGGCAGAAGATGCGCGCCGAGGCCAGCCCGCCGGCGCCCGCGAGGGCGCGCCCGCGCAGCGCACCGTAGACGTGGATGGAGCCGTCGGCGATGACTTCGGCGCCGGCGCCCACCGTCGCGCACACCGTGAGGTCGCGTTCCTGGGCGTACACCTGCTGGCCCGAGCGCACCGGGTGCAGGTGCACCAGGCCGGGTTCGCCGCGCGGCGCGGGCGGCGCCGCCACCGCCACCGGTGCGGCGGGTTCGGCCGCGGCGGCCTTGCGCGCGGCGGGGGCCGGATCGGCCTCGCCTTCGCGCTCGTAGGAGGCGCGGAACTTGGCCAGCAGCGGCAGGCCGATGTCCTGGGCGAGGGTTTCCATGGCGCTGGTGCCGTAGGCCAGCGCCACCGGCATCACGCCGGCGCCACGCAGGGCTTCGACCAGGGCCTTGGCCTCGGCCGCGCCGGGGCAGGCGCTCAGCCCGCCGAAATCGATCACCACCGCGGCGCGCGCGAACAGCTTCGGGGCGCGCTGCACGCGGTCGGCCATTTCCGCCGCCAGGCGCGCCGGGTCAAGCGTGCGCACCCGCAGGTTGGCGATGCCGACCTGGCCGAACTTGAGTTCGCCGGCCTGTTCGTAATCCATGGGAGTCGGGGCCGCCATGGCTCAGGTCCCCGTCGCCAGGGTCGGCGCGCGGCCGGGCAGGGCGCGGGCCTTCAGCCAGGGCTCGTCGGGCAGGTGGCCGCCGTAGGTCTGGGCCACGTACGGGTAGCTGCACATTTCCTTGACCAGCATGGCCACGCGGATGTCGGTGCCGGCCATGACCTGCTGGCCCACTTCGCGGAAGCCGAAGCTGCCGTGGAAAAGCAGGGCCGGGTCGTTGCCCGCCTGCAGGAACACCTCGCAGCACAGCTGCGGCCAGCGCGGCTCGGCGAAGCTCTGCACGTCGGCATAGAAGGCGCGGCCGCGGCCGCCGCCGCGGCGCGGCCTGGCGATCACGATGCGGTCCACGTAGAGGAACTGGCCCTTGCGGTCCTGGAACCACTTGAAGTTGGGGCTGTCGTGCGGCGCTTCGTGGCTCAGCGCCACCAGGAAGCCGGTGACCTGGCCGTCCTGTTCGGCGACGCGGAAGTATTCGGCGTGTTCCCAGAAGAATCGAACCTTGGCGGCGTCCATCGGCAGGATGGACGGCCCGGCCGCGTTGTTCAGGGCAAGCACGGAATCGAGCTCGTGCTCCCGCACGTCGCGGAGGGTGATCGGCATTGTCTAGAGGACTCCGATGGCAGGGGGGCCGCCTGGGCTGGAAACTCCGGCGGGCGATCGGGGAGCGATTATCGCACGGGTGCCCGGCGCCGGGGCGCGGCCCGGGAAAGGCGGGCCGGGCCCATGACTTTCGGGGGGGCGTGGCTGGCCGGCTCGGGCCTATGATGCCCGGATGCTCAACCGCCTCTCGCACACGCAGCTGCTTCGCTACGCCGGCCTGTTCACCTGGGCCATGGTGGGCATCCCGCTGATCGTGTTGACCTGGCACTTCCCGGTGGGCGACGGCCAGGACGCCGCCGGTGCCTCCCAGGGCTTTTCCACCCCCGGCCTGACGCCCGCCACCGTGGCCTACCTGGCCTTTGGCGTCATCTATTGGCAGGTCACCCGCGCGCTGGGCATGCGCAAGCCGCGGCCGCTGGACATCGTGCTGCTGGCCGCGCTCACCGTCTCGGCCATCGCCGTGAGCTTCCAGACCGGCACCGGCATGGGTGCGGTGCTGATGATGATCATCGCCGGCGTCATCCCGTGGCTGGTGCCGCTGCCGGTGGGCGTGCTGTGGCTGGTGCTGCAGCACGTGGCGCTGGTGCCGGTGTTCAGCCGCATGGAAGACTTCACGCCCGGGTTCGCGGTGCTGCAGGCCATGCTTTACGTGGGCTATTCCAGCTTCGCGATGGTGATCGGCCTGGTCGCCAAGCAGCAGGCGCAGGCCCGCGAGGAACAGCGCCGCCTGAATTCCGAGCTGCGCGCCACCCGGGCCCTGCTGGCGGAAAGCTCGCGCATGAGCGAGCGGGTGCGCATTTCCCGCGAACTGCACGACCTGCTGGGCCACCACCTCACCGCGCTGAGCCTGAACCTGGAGGTCGCCGGCCACCTCACCGAGGGGCGCGCGCAGGAACACGTGCGCCAGAGCCACACCCTGGCCAAGCTGCTGCTGACCGACGTGCGCGAAGCGGTGAGCGAAATGCGCGACGAGGGCGCGATCGACCTCAGCGGCGCCGTGCGCACCCTGGTGGAAGGCGTGCCCGCCCTGGACATCCGGCTGGACCTGCCCGAGCCGCTGAGCATCGACGACCCCGAGCGCGCGCACGTGCTGCTGCGCTGCACCCAGGAAATCATCACCAATGCCGTGCGCCACGCCGGGGCTTCGACCCTGTGGCTGAGCATCGGCCGCGACGCCACGGAGGCCCGCATCCAGGCCCGCGACGACGGCCGCGGCGCCGAAACCGACGCCGTGCAGGGCAATGGCCTGCGCGGCATCCGCGAGCGCCTGGCCGCCTATGGCGGCCGGGTCGACATCATCACCGGGCGCGGGCAGGGCTTCGCGCTGGACATCCGATTGCCACTGGAGAACGCAACATGATCCGTGTCTGCCTGGTCGACGACCAGACCCTGGTTCGCCAGGGCGTCAAATCGCTGCTCGAGCTCGCCGATGGCATCGAAGTCGTGGCCGAGGCCTCCGACGGCCGCCAGGCGATCGAGCTGATCCCGCAGGTCAAGCCCGACGTGGTGCTGATGGACATGCGCATGCCGGTGATGTCGGGCATGGAGGCCCTGCAGGCGCTGTCGGCCAAGGGCCTGCTGCCGCCCACCATCATCCTCACCACCTTCGACGACGACCAGCTGGTGCTGGCCGGCATCCGCGCCGGCGCGCGCGGCTACCTGCTCAAGGACGTGTCGCTGGACCAGCTGGTGAACGCCATCCAGACCGTGGCCGACGGCGGCTCGCTGGTGCAGCCGGCGGTCACCCAGCGCCTGCTTTCGGGCCTGGAGGGCCTGCAGACCGAGTTCGTCAGCCTCGACCAGCCCGACCCGCTGACCGATCGCGAAACCGAGATCCTGCGCCTGATGGCCGGTGGCTTCTCCAACAAGGAAATCGCCAACTCGCTGGGCGTGGCCGAGGGCACGGTGAAGAACCACGTGTCCAACATCCTGTCCAAGCTGGGCGTACGCGACCGTACCCGGGCCGTCCTGAAGGCCTTCGAACTCAAGCTGGTCTAGCCCCGGGCCAGTGGTGGCGCGGGTTTCCGGGTGTTTTCCGGCGACCCCTGCCGGCCGGCGGCATGACCTGATATCCTCTTCGATTCCTGCGGCCGGGCACGTCAACCCGCCGAGGTCCGGTCCCGGAGAACCCAAGAATGACCCGAGTTATTGAGTGGATTGTTTCGCTGCTGATCGTCATCGCGCTGTTCGTGGTGATTGGCCTCTTCCTGCCCGCCAAGCGCAGCGTGTCGCACTCGGTCGAGACCAATCGCCCGATGGCGACGGTGAACGACCTGCTGGGCAGCTTCACGAGCTTCCGCGACTGGAACGCCCTGGTCAACAAAGACCCGCGCGTCCAGATCACCACGTCCGGCCCCGAGCAGGGCGTCGGCGCCAAGCTCGACTTCCAGTCCACCCAGGGCTCGATCGGCAAGGGCACGTGGGAACTGGTCGAGGAAGTGCCGGGCGAGAAGATCGTCTACGCGCTCCAGACCCGCTCGCGCGGCGAGAAGAAGCTGATGACCTTCCGCTTCGAGCGCACCGGCCAGCGCAACCAGAACGTCAAGATCACCCAGCGCTACACGGTGGACTACGGCTGGAACCTGATCGGCCGCTACGCCGGCCTGTACGTCACCCGCGACGTGGGCGACGAGATGAAGGCCGGCCTGGCCAAGGTGAGCAACCTGCTCGCCACCATCCCGCGCTTCGACTACAGCCAGCATGAGCCGGGCTTCGCCTTCGCCGACCTGCCGGCCACCAACGCCCTGGTCGTGACCACGGCGGCCAAGCGCGCCAACGACGACATCGCCCTGGCCATGACCAACCAGCTCAAGTGGATCGAGCAGGTCATGGAAAAGAGCGGCCTGGAAGCCGCTGGCCCGATGCGCATCGTCACCAACGAGTTCAGCACCGACACCTACGGTTTCGACGTGGTGATGCCGATCCGTCGCAAGGGCACCGGCCCGGTGACGGCGGAATCCACCGACGCCGCCGCCGAGGCGGGCGAGGGTGATGCCGCGGCCGCCGAAGGCGAGGCCGTTGCTGAAGTCGAGGCTGCGCCGGTGGCCCCGGCCGCGCCGGTCGACCCGAACGCGCCGCTGGAGCTTCTGGACGTGAAGGTCGAAGGTCCGGTTGCCTACGTGCAGCTGCCGGCCATGCGTGCCGCCACCACCACCTACACCGGCCCGTCGCCGGGCCTGCCGCGCGTGCGCGACCTGGCCAAGGCCTGGGCGATGGTGCGCGGTGCCGAACCCCATGATCGCCCGTACGAGGAATACCTCGACCCGATCAAGGACATGCTGTCGGAAGAGGCGGAATTCCGCATCTTCTGGCCGGTGAAGGTCGCGGGCGTCGAGCCGCCGGCCCCGGTGGTCATTGCGCCGCTGCCGACCGACCCCGCCGCGGAAGGCGCCACCGGCGGGGAGGCCGAGGCGGCCCCCGCCGAGGCCCCGGAAACCCCGGCCGCCGGTTGAGCAACACGCAGGGCGGGCCAAGTGCCCGCCCTGTCATTTCTGGTGCCCGAAAAAGCGAGACCCCAACCCGATGATCCAGGCACACGCCCTGCACAAGCGCTATGGCCGCCTGCTGGCGGTGGATGGCATCAGCTTCAAGGTTGAACCGGGCGAGGTGCTCGGTTTCCTGGGCCCCAACGGCGCCGGCAAGTCCACCACGATGAAAATGATCGCGGGTTTCCTGGCGCCCACGTCGGGCACCGCGACCGTCTGCGGCCACGACGTGCAGTCCGACCCGATGGCCGCCCGCCGCTCGCTGGGCTACCTGCCCGAGGGCGCGCCCGGCTACGGTGAAATGAGCCCCGAGGGCTTCCTGGGTTTCGTGGCCGACGTGCGCGGGCTCACCGGCGAGCGCCGCCGCGAGCGCATGCAGGCGGTGTTCAAGCGCCTGTCGCTGGAAGACGTGCTGCACCAGCCCATCGACACGCTGTCCAAGGGCTTCAAGCGCCGTGTCGGCCTGGCGGCGGCGATCCTGCACGACCCGCCGGCGCTGATCCTGGACGAGCCCACCGACGGCCTCGACCCCAACCAGAAGCATGAAGTGCGCACGCTCATCCGCGAGCTGGCGCGCGAACGCACGGTGCTGCTGTCCACCCACATCCTGGAGGAAGTGGAGGCCGTGTGCAGCCGCGCCATGATCGTGGCGCGCGGCAAGGTGCTGGCCGACAACACGCCGGCCGAACTGCTGGCGCGCTCGCGCTTCCAGGGCGCGGTGTCGCTGCTGGCGGGCGACAGCATCGCCGCCCGCGCGGCGCTGGACGGCATGCCCGGCGTGAGTGGTTTCCACCAGGACGCCGGCGACGGCCGCCTTTACGTCTTCCCGCAGGGCAAGCCGGTGGTGGCCGAGGCCGTGGCCGAGCGCCTGCGCCAGCGCGGCGTCGCCTTCACCGGCCTGCAGCCCGAGCGCGGCCGGCTGGACGAAGTGTTCCGCCGCATCACCACCGCGGAGGCGAAGGCATGAGCGCGGTGTATGCGGTGTTCAAGCGCGAGTTCATGAGCTATTTCGCCACGCCGCTGGCGGCGGTGTTCCTGGTGATCTTCCTGGCCCTGGCCGGCGCGTTCACTTTCTACCTCGGCGGCTTCTACGAAGCCGGGCAGGCCGACCTGCAGCCGTTCTTCCGCTTCCATCCCTGGCTGTACCTGCTGCTGGCTCCGGCGGTGGCGATGCGGCTGTGGGCCGAGGAGCGCAAGTCGGGCACGCTGGAGCTGCTGCTCACGCTGCCGCTGGCGCTGTGGCAGGCGGTGCTGGGCAAGTTCCTCGCGGCCTGGGCCTTCCTCGGCCTAGCGCTGGCGCTCACTTTCCCGATGTGGATCACGGTGGCGTGGCTGGGTGATCCCGACCACGGCGTCATCCTGGCCGGCTACCTGGGCAGCTGGCTGATGGCCGGCGCGTTCCTGGCCATCGGCAGCGCGCTGTCGGCGGCCACGCGCAGCCAGGTGGTGGCCTTCATCCTCACGGTGGTGATCTGCCTGCTGTTGCTGCTGGCGGGCTTCCCGCTGGCGCTCGATATGGTGCGCGGCTGGGCGCCGCAGGCCTGGGTGGACGCGTTCGCCGGGCTGAGCTTCCTCACCCATTTCCAGGCCATCAGCCGCGGCGTGCTGGACCTGCGCAACGTGGTGTTCTTCCTGCTGTGCATCGCCACCTGGCTCGCCGCCACGGTGCTGGTGATCGACCTGAAGAAGGCCGACTGATCCCCATGACCCGACCCAACCGACGTTACGTTCCGCTGATCGCCCTGGCGCTGCTGGCGCTGGGCTTCGTCGCCCTGGTGGCGCTGTCTTCGGTGGCCCTGCGCGGCGCGCGCCTGGACCTCACCCAGAAGCAGCTGTACACGCTGTCCGAAGGCACGCGCAACGTGCTGGGCCGGGTGGACGAACCGATCCGCCTCAAGCTTTATTACTCCGAGCACGCCACCCGCGACCTGCAGCAGTTCCGCGTGTTCGCCACCCGCGTGCGCGAACTGCTGGAGGAAATCGCCGCGCGCTCGGGCGGCAAGGTGACGCTGGAAGTGATCGATCCCGAGCCGTTCTCCGAGGCCGAGGACGAGGCCGCGGCGCATGGCCTGCAGGCCGTGCCGCTGGGCAGCACCGGCGAGAAGCTCTACTTCGGCCTGGTCGGCATCAACAGCACCGACGGCGAGACGGTGATGCCGTTCATCCAGCCCGACAAGGAAGCCTTCCTCGAATACGACGTGGCCAAGCTGGTGTCCACGCTCAGCGTGGACGCCCTGCCCGTGGTGGGCCTGGTGAGCGGGCTGCCCACCGGCCCGTCCACCGACCCCACCGGCCGCACCACGCCGGGCTGGGTGGTGGACCGCCAGGTGAGCGAGCTGTTCGAACTGCGCCGGTTCCAGGGCAATCCCACCAGCATCGCCGACGACGTGGACCTTCTGTGGCTGGTGCACCCGCGCGGGCTGCCCGACGACACGCTGTACGCCATCGACCAGTTCGTGATGCGCGGTGGCCGCCTGCTGGTGTTCGTGGACCCGGATTCGGAGGCCGACCAGTCGGGCGTGGACCCGCTGGATCCGCTGTCGCTGGCGATCCCGCGCAGCTCCGACCTGCCGGCGCTGTTCGCCGCGTGGGGCATCCAGTACGACCCCACGCAGGTGGTGCTGGACGACAAGCACGCGCTGCAGGTGCAGCCCGACCCGAACGGCCTGCCGGTGCGGCACCTGGCGGTGCTGGGCCTGGGCAAGGACGCGCTCAACCAGGACGACGTGGTGTCGGCCGAGCTGCAGAGCCTGAACCTTTCCAGCGCCGGCGCGCTGTCGCTGTCGCGCGAATCCACCCTGGCCATGGCCGCGCTGGCGCAGAGCTCCAGTGCGTCGTCGCTGGCGCTGGTGAGCGAAGTGCGCGACACCGTCGCCGATCCCGACCGCCTGCGCGTGGGTTTCAAGCCCGGCGGCGATCCGTTCGTGCTGGCCGCGCGTTTCACCGGCCCGCTCAAGACCGCCTTCCCCGACCGCAAGGGCGACAAGCACCTGGCCGCCAGCGTCGAGCCGGTGAACCTGGTGGTGGTGGCCGACACCGACGTGCTGACCGACCGCCTGTGGGTGCAGGTCAGCGATTTCCTGGGCCAGCCGGTGTACAACGCCTTCGCCAGCAACGGCGACTTCGTCTACAACGCCGTGGACAACCTGGTGGGCAATGCCGACCTGATCTCGGTGCGCACGCGCGCCACCGCCGCGCGGCCGTTCGAGCGGGTGGCGGCCCTGCGCCGTGGCGCCGAGGAGCGCTACCGCAGCACCGAACAAAAGCTGCAGGGCCAGCTGGACGAACTGGAAAAGCAGCTCGCCGCACTGCAGCAGCCCGGCGCGAACGGCCAGGCGCAGGCGCTGTCGCCGCAGCAGCAGGCCGAAATCGTCCGCTTCCAGGACGAGAAGCTGCGCATGCGCAAGGAGCTGCGCGAAGTGCAGCACCGCCTCAACGCCGACATCGACGCGCTCGGCGCGCGGCTCAAGCTGGTGAACATCCTGGGCATGCCGCTGCTGGTGGTGCTGGTGGCGCTGTTCGTGGCCTGGCGGCGCTGGCTGCGCCGGCGCGCGGCGGTGGCCTGAGCCATGCGCACGCGCACGCTGTTGCCGCTGGCGCTGGTCGTGGTGGCGTCCGCCGGCCTGGCGTGGTGGCTGCTGGACCGGCAGGCGCAGGGTGACGCGGTTTCCGACGCGCTGGCGCTGCCGGGCTTCGCCGCCCGCGTGGAGTCGGTCAACCGGGTGGAGGTGCTGGGCGCCGGTGCGGCAACCCTGGTGCTGATCGAAAAATCCGACGGCGTCTGGCGCATGCCCGATCGCGACGGCTGGCCCGCCAACCAGCGTGAAGTGGGCAGCGCGCTGTTCCGCCTCGGCCAGGCCAAGCGACTCGAGGCCAAGACCGCCGACCCCAAGCGCCACGCGCGCCTGGGCGTCGAGGACGTCGCCGCGCCCGACGCGAAGGGATCGCAGCTGCGCCTGTCCGGCGGCGGGGCCGACCCGGTGCAGGTGACCGTCGGCAACAACCATCCGTCGCTGGGCGGCAGCTACGTGCGCATCGGCGACGATCCGCAGGCCTGGCTGCTGGACGAGGACATCGCGCCCGCGCGCAGCGCCCCCGACTGGCTCGACCGCCGCCTGCTGGACGTGCCGATGGCGCGCATCGACGTCATCCGCGTGACGCCCGGCGACGGGCCGGCGTTCCGGCTTTCGCGGGTGGACGACCGCTTCAGCGTCGACGGCCTGCCGCCCACGGCGATGGCCAACCCGGACGCCGGCAACGCCACCGGCGGCTTCACCGACCAGCTGGCGCTGGACGACGTGGCCAAGGATTCCGGCACCGCCGCGACCCAAACCGCGCTGTTCGAAAGCTTCGACGGCCTGCGCTTCACCGTGGCCGCCTGGCCGCAAGACGGTGGCACCTGGGCGCGCCTTACCGTCGAGCTGGACGAAGCCCGCGCCCGCGACTGGTTCGCCAGGCCGCAGGCCGACGCCGCCGGGGAAGGCGAGGGCGGCGACGCTGACGACGCCAAGCCCGTCCCCTCGGCCGAACAGCGCCTGGCCGACCTCCGGTCCCAGGTCGACACCTGGCAAAAGGCGTTCGCCGGCCGCCAGTTCCTGCTGCCGCCGCACAAGGCCGAAGGCCTGATGCGTTCGCGCGGCAGCTACCTCGACGGCACGCCGTGACTTTCCTGCGCCGCGGGCTTGCCGCTTTCGGTGCGCTGGCCTGCGGCATTTCGGTGGGGCTGGGTGCGTACGCCTCGCACGGGCTCGATGGCGACGCGGCGCGCCGCGTCGGCCTCGCGGCACTGTTCGCCTTCGGGCACGGGCTGGCGCTGCTGCTGCTTGCACCCGCCGCCCAGACGCGGCTGCGCACCGCCGGCCTGTCGGGCCTGGCGCTGGGCGTGGTGCTGTTTTCCGGCAGTCTGCTGGCCGCCGTGTTCCTGTCGGCGCCCACGGCCCTGGCGCCCACCGGCGGCGTGCTGCTGATGCTGGGCTGGCTGGCCGTCGCGGCCGACGCCCTTCGCCGCTGAGCCACGGCCATGGCCCGATACGTCCGCGGATTCGACCTTGACGCCGGCACCGCCCACCTGGCCAAGCGCGACCGCAAGCTGGGCCGCTGGATCGAACGCATCGGCCCGCTCGACGTGGCGGCACGCTGGCGCAAACCCTTCGACACCACCGACGCACTGGCCCGCGCCATCCTCTACCAGCAGCTGTCGGGCAAGGCCGCGGCCACCATCGTCGGCCGCGTGGAAGTGGCCATCGATGCCAGGAAGCTGCACGCCGACACCCTGGGCCGCGTGGACGACGCCACGCTGCGCGCCTGCGGCGTGTCGGGCAACAAGACCCTCGCGCTGCGCGACCTGGCCGCCCGCGCCGCACGCGGCGAAGTGCCGTCGTCGCGCGAGATGGCCACGCTGCACGACGCCGACATCATCGAACGCCTCACCGCCGTGCGCGGCATCGGCCGCTGGACGGTCGAGATGATGCTGATGTTCAGCCTCGGCCGCCCCGACGTGCTGCCGGTGGACGACCTGGGCGTGCGCAAGGGCGCCCAGCTGCTCGATCGCCTGGACGAGATGCCCAAGCCGAAGGAACTGCAGGCGCGCGGCGAAAAGTGGGGCCCGTACCGCACGCTGGCGGGCCTCTACCTGTGGCGCATCGCCGACAGCGCGGCGCCGTCGAAGACGCCGGTGAAGCGTTCGCAGGATTGACCGCCGCGGCTCAGGCCGCCGGATGCCAGCGCCAGTGCCAGGGTTCGTAGGTGATGCCGTGCGGGTTGTCGCGCGGATAGCTCATGCGGAAACCAGACTCGCCCGCATGCCTTTTCAGCCAGGCGAAGGCCGGGGTGGCCTCGAAGCTTTCTTCCGCCGGCGGTTCGCCGGGCGCACCGATGTCCAGCGCCACGCCGCCGTGGTGTTCGCTGTAGCCGGGCGCGGCGTTGACGGTGAGGATCTGCTCCACCGACAGGCCGCGCGCGAGCTTGCGCTCGAAAATGCCGAGCTGGTAGTCGTGGCTGCGATAGCCGGAAATCGCCTGCAGCGCGATGCCGTCGACGCGTGCGGCGGCCTGCATGCGGCGCCACGCCCGCGCAGCCGGTGCCAGCAGCCACAGCGCGCGGCGGTAGCGGTCGAACCCGGCGAACTCCAGCCGGCAGGGCTCGGCGAACAGGGCCAGGCCGCTGCGCTCGCCATAGCCGTCGTCCAGGCCGAGCCAGTGCAGCCGGTCGCGCAGGCCGTCGAGCGGCAGGTGCAGCAGCGCGCCGGCGCGTTCGGCGGGAGCGGCCAACGCCGACAGCACGGCATCGAGCCCGGGCTCTCGCGCCAGGCCGGGCACCAGCGCATGCAGCCGGCCATCGCCCAGTGCCGCCAGGAAACGGCCGTCGCGCTTGCGCCGCAGCACCCAGTCGGCGCGCGCGATGGCGCGGGCGTCGGCCGACGCGCGGGCGCGCACCAGTCGCGCCGGCCAGGCCTCCACGTCGGGGCTGTTGACCAGGTGCCAGTCGAGGGGTTTCATGCGGCCAGCTTAGCGGGGCCGCCGTACCGCCGGGAAGCGGTCAGTCGCCGCCGCCACCGCCGCCATCTCCGCCGCCATCACCACCATCGTGGCTGCCGGAGTCGCGGCCGTCGCTGTCGGGCGAACCCTTGCGCGATCCGCCGCCGTCACTGCCGGCCATCAGCACGATGGCACCGTCGTCGCGTCGCTGGCGGGAGGGGCGTCCTGCGCCGCGGCTGGCGCGGGCCCGCAGGATCAACATCAGCGGGACCAGGACCACGGACAGCGACAGCAGCACGGCGACCAGCAGCAGGGTTTTGTCCATGGCGCAGACTTTGCGTCGGCCGTGTGACCGGAATATGTCAGGACGGGCGGCGGCGCAGGATGTCCAGCACGGCCTGCGGATGCTCCAGGCCCAGCAGCCACACCCGGCCATCCGCGTGGGGCAGGGCGAGCACCTTGGCCGGGTCGCTGACCAGGCAGAAGGCCTTGCGCAGGTCGCGCAGCCGGAAGTGTCCGGCCAGCAGGCCCGGCAGGCCGTAGCCGTTGGTCCTGATGAAGGGCTTGAACTCGCGATGCTCGCGCAGGTCCACCACGCGGGCCTGGTCGAGCCGGAATTCCGACAGCGGCGACTCGCGCGTGTACCAGGTGGCTTTCACGCGCAGGCGGCTGCCGTCGAAGCTCGCCTCGCGGCGCCACAGCGGCAGCACCAGCCCCAGCGTGACCAGGGCCACGAGGGCCTGGAGCACCAGCAGCGACAGCGGTGCGAGGTCGCCGCACTCGACCACGAACAGCATGCCCACGGCGAAGAAGATCGGCACGCCGGCGCCCAGGAGGACCGCGAACGCGATCGGCACCTTGCCCAGCGGCGTCAGGGCGAGGCGGCGGAATTGGCTCATTGGCTGCTCTCCTCGTTGGGCGGGTCGTGGCGCAGGCGCCCGGCCTTGCGCAGCGCATCGCGCAGCACGTATTCGATCTGGGCGTTCACCGAGCGCAGCTCGTCGTCCGACCAGCGCTGGAGGGCTTCCAGCACGTCGGCGCTGATGCGCAGCGGATAGGCTTTTTTCTCCGCCATGCCGGGCTCAGATCCGGGTCGCGACCAGGACCACGCCCGCCGCCAGCAGGGCCGCGTCGGAAGCCACCAGGGCCAGCCCCAGCACCTTGCGGCTGCGCTCGGGGTCGGCCGACCTGATGGGCGGCATCCACTTGCCCAGCAGCAGGGCCATGCCGATCAGCAGGCCCGGCACGGCGACGACGATCAGGCTGAGTCCGAGGATGGTGAGCTCGTCCATGGCGACCTCAGTAGATGCTGCCGGCGTTGACGATCGGCTGCGTGCCGCGCTCGCCGCACAGCACCACCAGCAGGTTGCTGACCATCACCGCGCGACGCTCGGGGTCGAGGTCCACGACCTTGCGGGCCGAGAGCTGCTCAAGCGCCATTTCCACCATGCTCACCGCGCCTTCGACGATGCGGGTGCGGGCGGCGATGATGGCGCCGGCCTGCTGGCGCTGCAGCATGGCCTGGGCGATTTCCGGCGCGTACGCCAGGTGGCTGATGCGCGCCTCGGACACGTGCACGCCGGCCTGCGCCAGGCGCTCCTGGATTTCTTCCGTGAGGTGCTTGGCGATTTCGGCCGCGTGGCTGCGCAGGGCGATGGTGCCGTCCTCGTGCTGGTCGTACGGGTAGCTGGTGGCCATGGCGCGCAGCGCGGCCTCGGACTGGATGTGCACGAAGCTCTCGTAGTCGTCCACGTTGTAGACGGCCTCGGCCGAGTCCACCACCTGCCACACCACCACCGCGCCGATTTCGATCGGGCTGCCGTCGAGGTCGTTGACCTTGAGCTTGCCGCTTTCGAAGTTGCGCACGCGCAGGCTGATCTTCTTGGCCGAGTAGAAGGGGTTGTTCCAGCGCAGGCCCTGGTCCTTCACGGTGCCCACGTACTTGCCGAACAGGCTCTGCACCGCGGCCTGGTTGGGCTCGACCATGTAGAAGCCGGCGAGGCCGAACACCAGCGCCACGCCGATCACCAGGGCGCTGGCGATGAGCAGGCCGGACTCGTCGCGGATGCCGAAGATGAACATCGCGCCCGTGCCGACGCCTGCGACAAGCAGGCCGAGCAGGGTGGGGATGCCGGAGATGGAGTGCAGCGACTGTTCTTTCATGGAGGATCTCCCGAGTGGTGATCGGAAGATATCACATTGATATCAGTCTGCAATAGGCTGGAAGTCCGCCGGTCGTCCGGCGGAAGAAACCCTTTTCAATCCGTGGGTTGCGGCTTGGCCTCGATCCGGTAGCGGACCAGCGGCGACGGCAGCTGCTCGCTGCCGACCAACATTTCGTGCCCGTCGAGCGAGAACGCGATGGCTTCCGCCTGGGGAATCCAGGGCAGGGCCAGGTGCGGCAGTTTCGACGACAGCGCCGACGACCAGTCCTGGCCGCGGCCGCGCACCAGGAAATGGATGGAGCGATAGTTCAGCACCGCCAGCACCCGGCCGTTCGGGCTCAGGTCGGCGGCGGTGACCTGCGCGCGGTAGCGGCCGTAAAGCGGGCTGCGCGCCAGGTCGCCGGCGTCGGGCTGTTCGATGCCGGGCAGGTTGCCCACCTTTACCGCCACCCGCTGCTCGTCGCTGCGCGCCAGCGGCACCCGGAACAGTTCGGCCGGCACGCGCTTCTTCGACACCAGCAGCACTTCGCCCCGGACCGGGTCCACGGCGGCGGCCTCGCAGTCGCGCGGGCCGTCGGGCCAGCGGAAGCGCACCGTCCACGCCAGGGCGGCGGGCTGGCCGAGGTCGCGGGGTTCTTCGAACACGTGCAGCGCCAGGTCCTGGCGGATGCCGCCGTTGTCCCCGGTGTCGGCGATCAAGAGGTAATGGCGGCCGTCGAGTTCGAACGAGGCCAGGTCTTCCCAGTCGACGTTCTGCGCGCCGGTGACGTCCACGCTGCCCCGGTGCTGGCCGTTGCCGTCCATGAGGTGGAGCTGGGCGGTGTTGCCGCTGTCGTTGATCGCCCAGTAGTGGCCCGGGTGCGCGCGCGAAACCGCCAGGCCGCTGATCTCGTCCATGGCCTTGTCGGTGACCAGGCCGGCGACTTCAGGGCTGCCCCAGCGGGCGGCGAGGGTGGGCGCGGACAACAGCAGGGCGAGGGGCAGCAGGATCCGTTGCATGGGGTGGTCGATTCCGTGAACGCCCAGCATGACAGAAACCCGGCGGCCGAAGAACCGTGCGGCCGGGCGCGCTGGCTACAATGAGCACCCCCTTGCCAGGCCCGTGACCGCCATGACCAACCCCCGCGCCATCACCCTGGGCACGCCGCTGTCGCCCCATGCCCGCCGCGTGCTCCTGCTGGGCTCGGGTGAGCTGGGCAAGGAAGTGGCGATCGAACTGCAGCGCCTGGGCGTGGAAGTGATCGCCGCCGACCGCTACGACAACGCGCCGGCCATGCAGGTGGCCCATCGCAGCCACACGCTGAACATGCTCGACCCCGCCGCGCTGCGCGACCTGATCGCGCACGAGAAGCCCGACCTGGTGGTGCCCGAGATCGAGGCCATCCATACCCAGACCCTGGTGGAGCTCGAATCCGAGCACGGCCTGCGCGTGGTGCCGACCGCGCGCGCCGCGCGCCTCACCATGGACCGCGAAGGCATCCGCCGGCTCGCCTCGGAAACCCTCGGCCTGCCCACGTCGCCCTACCGTTTCGTGGACACGCACGCGCAGTACCTCGACGCGATCGCCGCCATCGGCCTGCCCTGCGTGGTGAAGCCGGTGATGTCCTCGTCGGGCAAGGGCCAGAGCACCGTCCGCACGGCCGACCAGGTGGACGCCGCCTGGGAGCACGCCCAGACCGGCGGCCGCGCCGGCCAGGGCCGCTGCATCGTCGAGGGTTTCGTTGCCTTCGACTACGAGATCACGCTGCTCACCGTGCGCCATCGGGACGGCACCAGCTACTGCGACCCGATCGGCCACCTGCAGGTGGACGGCGATTACCGCGAAAGCTGGATGCCGCAGCCGATGTCGCCGCTGGCGCTGCAGCGTTCGCGCGACATCGCCCGCCGCATCACCGACGACCTGGGCGGCTGGGGCCTGTTCGGCGTGGAGCTGTTCGTGCGCGGCGACGAGGTGTGGTTCAGCGAAGTCTCGCCGCGCCCGCACGACACCGGCCTGGTGACGCTGGTGTCGCAGGAGCTGAGCGAATTCGCGCTGCATGCGCGGGCCATCCTCGGCCTGCCGATCCCCAACATCGCCACGCTCGGGCCGTCGGCCTCGTGCGCGGTGCTGGCCACGGGCCACGGCGTGCCGGAATTCCACGACGTGGACGCGGCCCTGGTGGAACCCGACACCGCGCTGCGGCTGTTCGGCAAGCCGCGCGTGGAGGGCCACCGGCGCGTGGCCGTCACGCTGGCGCGCGACGTGGACGTGGAGTCGGCGCGGGCCAAGGCGCGCCGCGCCGCGGCGGCGCTGAAGGTGTCGCTGGCCTGACCGGCGCGCCGGCCCGGGTCACTCCGGGGCGGCGAGGTCCACCCACACCATGCGGTGGTCGGTGGCTGCCAGCCACGCCGCCCCCGGTTCGCCGGGCCTGGGCCAGAACACGCCGCTGGCCTGCACGGGCAGGCCCACCGACGGCAGCACGTAGTCCACGCGGTAGTTGCCGTTGCGCGCGCCGAAAGACGCGGTGTCGTGCGCCGGATTGGACTTGTGCGCGGCGTTGGCCGGATGGGTCAGGGCGTCGCCGGCGGCTCCGTCGCTGCGCGGGGTGGCGTAGCGCAGCACGCGCGGATGTTCGAGCAGCTGGTGGATCGCGCCCGGCAGGCTGCCGCCGTCGGCGGGGTCGGCGTTGTAGTCGCCGGCGATCACGAAATGTTCGTCCGGCGCCAGCCCGCCGCATCGGCCCGCGTCGTCGCACAGCCAGGGCTTGTCGCCCGGCGAAAGGTACTCGGCCCACAGCCTGATTTCGTCGTGGTTGCGCGCGGCGTTGCGGCGCTCGGGGCCGTCGAACACCGGCGGCGTGGGGTGCGCCACCAGGAAGTGGATGCGTCCCAGCGGCGTGTCGATCGGCACGTCCCAGTGCGATTTCGAACTCAGGCGCAGCTGCGACCACACCCCGGCCGGGTAGAACGCGCGGCCGTCGGGGAACTTCGGTTCGCGCGCGCCGGGCATCGTGCTCCAGCGCAGCAGGCGGAAGCTGCGCACGGCGTCGGCGTCGATGGGATGTTTGGACAGCACCAGCAGGCCGTACTGCCCCGGGTGCAGGCCGTAGCCCCAGGCGTCGTTGCCGTGGAAACGGCCTTCGCCGCCGATGCGGCCGTCCTGGTCCAGGTCGAGCCCGCTGGGCACGCCGGTGTTCACTTCGGCGAAATAGCGGTACGGGTAGACGATGGCCGCTTCGCCCGACTGGCCCACGCCCAGGTAGCGTTCCTGGAACAGGGTGGCCGCGCGGCCGGCCGGGTCGTAGTCGAACTCGTTGAGCAGCAGCACGTCGGGCCGCTGGCGCTGGATGACCGCGGCGATCTTGCGTGCATCCTCGTCGCCTTCGTCGAGGCGGGCGACCAGGCCGCCATGTTCTTCGTCGTACAGCGAGGTGTTGAACGTGGCGAAGCGCAGGGGCATGGCGGGCGTCACCGGTTCGGTGCGGGCGGCGGGCCGGACTTCAGCGCTGCCGCCGCAGCCGGTCAGGACGAGCAGGGCCAGGCAGGCCGCGGAAAGGGAGGGGATTCGCATGACCGCGATTGTGCCTCATGCCCCGTGGCCCGTCTGCGAGCACGATCACGCCGGGACCGGCCGCCACTGTGCGCCGTCCAGGAACTCCAGCGGACGGTAGCCGCGCTTGTAGGCCATCTTCGGATGGCCGTCGAGCCAGAAGCCCAGGTACAGGTGCTGCCGCCCTTCGTCGCGCGCCCGCTGCACCTGCCGCAGGATGGCGAAGCCGCCCAGGCTGCGGTGCGCGTGCTCGGGCGCGAAGAAGGTGTACACGGCCGACAGGGCGTCGGGCACGACGTCGGTGACGGCCACGCCCACCAGTTCGCCGTCGAGCCGGAACTCCATGAAGTCGGTCGGGCTCCAGGCGCAGGCCAGGAACGCGTCGAAGTTTTCCGGCGCGGGGTCGTCCATGCCGCCGCCGACGTGGCGGGTGTCAAGGTAGCGGCGATACAGGTCGAAGTTTTCGGCAGTGCGGCGGGCCGGCGCGATGTTCACCTGCAGGTCGGCGTTGCGGGCCAGGCAGCGCCGCTGGCTGCGGCTGGGCTGGAACGCGGCCACGGGGACGCGCACCGAGATGCAGGCGCGGCAGCCGTTGCAGTAGGGCCGGTACACGTGCCCGCCCGAGCGGCGGAAGCCCATGGAACGGGTCGGTCGGGTCGATGATGAGGTCGCGCGCCAGCCGCTCGGGCCAATACCCGCAGGCATGCTCGACGGTCTGGAACAGGCGTATCCCGTGCTGGTCTCCCATGCCCCGAGTTTATCCCCAGCGACGTGCGCGTTGCGCACGACATGGGCCTTTACGGCGAGCGCCGCCCCACACACAGGGCACCCCTGCCCGGCGTCTTGCTAGCGCCATCCATGGCAGCAAACGCCGGCCGTTCCGGGCCTCCTGCCCTCCACTTCAGGGGTGCCCTGTGTGTGTGACGTCGCCCCGATCAGCGATCTCACACTGAAGCAAGATCAAATGCCACGCGCTTGCCAATCCGCCTCGCCAACTCGGGGCCGAGGTGTACCCGATGCGTCCGGGGCGACAGCCCACACACAAGGGGTTTGACGAAGTGGAGGCAGGATGCCGTAACGGCGCCGCCCATGGATGGGCAAGTGTCGCGAAGGGCAGGATGCCCGAGAGCGACCCGCTCCTCGGTGG
>JAPLSJ010000134.1 GCA_026398695.1 Arenimonas sp. | reverse complement strand
CCCGGTGAACCTCGAACTGGCCCTGCACTACACCCGCCACGAGCAGTGCGACAAGGCCGCCCAGGCCTGGCGCAAGGCCGGGCGGGCAGTGGCCATGGGGGGCTACTTCCCCGCCTTGGCGGCCTACTGCCAGTTCAAGCTGGGGAATGACGCCGCGGCGTTTGCGCTGTTCGAGAAAGCCGAGTTCGGTGCCCCGGGGCGCTTCGAAGGCCTGCTGGAAGAAATCTGGGGCCCGCGTCCGGCCCTGGTGAGGCACGCCGAAGCCCTGGCCGCGTACCGCGCCGGCCGGCCCACCGACATCGAAGCGCTGATCAACGTGGCCTTCGCCGAAAGCTCGGCGGCCGTGCTTGAACTGATCAAGGCCGCCAAGGCCGACGCCGCGGCGCCGCAGTCGCTGCAGCAGTTGGCGTGCCTGCAGCCGGCCATCGCGGCGCAGGCAACGCTGCTGGAACGGGCCGTCAGCGGCGAACAGCTCGACTATGGGCCGGAGTGGGACGCCGCCGAAGCCGGCGTGGCCGATCTCTGGCGCAAGACCCTGGGCCAGTGCGGCCTGGCCTTGCCCGGGCAGCCGCTGCCCGCCAGCCTGGCGCTGGCCCGCAACCTGCTGCACCGGGTGAACCAACAGGAATTGGCCACCCAGGCCGAACTGCTGGCCGCGCACGGCCCGGCGCTGGCGGCGTTGGCCAACTCCGCCGAGGGCAATTTCGAAGCGCTCGACCTGCTGGCTGCGCTGCAGATGGGCGCCAATGACCGCGCGGCCGTCGCGCAGTCGGACGAACTGGGCTGGCAGCGTTACCGCAGCGCCCGGTTCGCGGCCAGCCGCGTGCTGGGCGAGGCACTCAAGGACGATGCCAACGCGGAGGCGGTGGCCGCGCTCGCGCGTCGCGCCTGGAATGATTTCCCCGACGACGCCCTCGTGCTGTGGCTGGTGCTGGAGAAGGGCGGGCTGACCGGCGACGACCGGCGCCGGGCCCTGCGCTCGCAGATCCTGGCCGAGTTCCATGGCCCCACGGGCGAGTACCTGATGCATTCGGGCAAGAGCGCCATCCGCCTGCTGCAGGCCGTGCAGGCGTACCGGCAGGTCGTCGAGTCCACGCCGGCCTCGGCCCCCTGAGCCGCGCATCGTGGATCCCGCCAGCCCGCACCTGTTCGAGCCCGCCAGCCAGCGCCCCACCCGCGTGCGCGTGGACCTGGATGCGCTGAGCCACAACCTGCGCGCCCTGCGCGCCCACGCCGGCGTGCCGGTGATGGCGGTGGTCAAGGCCAATGCCTACGGCCACGGCCTGGTCCCGGTGGCGCTGCACCTGCAGGCCCAGGGCGTCGAACACTTGGGCGTGGCCTTCCTGGAAGAGGGCGTGGCGCTGCGCCGCGCCGGCGTGCGCGTGCCGATCCTGGTGATGGGCGGCATCTTCGGGCCGCAGGCGGCGCAGCTGATTGCCGAAGACCTCGAGATCACCGTGTCCTCGCTCGACAAGCTGCGCCAGGTGGAAGCGGCGGCCGAATCGCTGGGCCGCAAGGCCACCATCCATCTCAAGATCGACACGGGCATGGAGCGCATCGGCGTGCACAGCTACCACGCCGGGCCCTTCATCGAAGCGGCGGTGGCGTCGAAGTGGTGCACGGTGAAGGGCGTGTACTCGCACCTGGCCTGCGCCGACGACCCGGTCTCGCCGATGACGAGGCAGCAGCTGGAAAAATTCCTCGACGCCTGCGCGCACTTCACGCGCCTGGGCGCGCCGATGCCGATCCGCCACCTGGCCAACTCGGGCGGCGTGCTGCATTTCCCCGACACCTGCCTGGACATGGTGCGGCCCGGCATCGCGCTGTACGGCGTGCTGCCCGACCCGGCGTCCAGGGCCACGGTGGAACTGCGGCCGGTGATGTCGCTGGTGTCCCAGGTCGTCTACTTCAAGGTGGTGCCGGCGGGGAATCCCGTGAGCTACGGCGCCACCTGGGCGCCGGGCGTGGACACGCGCGTGGTGACGGTGCCGATGGGCTACGGCGACGGTTTCCCGCGCTCGCTGTCGTCGCGTGGCGAGGTGCTGGTGCGCGGGCAGCGGCACCGCATCGTCGGGCGCATCTGCATGGACCAGTTCATGGTGGACATCGGCCCGCTGGGTACGGCCTACAACGAAGACGCGGTGGCGCTGATCGGCCGCCAGGGCGACCAGGCCATCACCTGCGAGGACGTGGCGCTGGCCGCCGGCACGATTCCCTATGAAATCCTCGTCGGCCTGAACACCCGCATCCCGCGCGAATACATCGGCGGCTGAGCCGGCCCGCCGCTCCGCGCCGGCGGATTGCCATTCCCTGCACGCGTGCGCCCACAGACTTGCGGGATGACAACCCGCCTGCGCCACCTCGTCCTGGTCCTGGGCGACCAGCTGGACGCCGAATCTTCGGTGTTCGACGACTTCGACCCGGCGCGCGACGCGGTCTGGATGGCCGAGGTCGGCCACGAGGCCACGCAGGTCTGGAGCACCCAGCCGCGCATCGCCATCTTCCTGGCGGCCATGCGCCACTTCCGCGACGCGCTGCGGGCACGCGGGTTCACCGTGCACTACCGCGCCCTGGACGAGCACGCGCACCCCACGCTCGAAGCGGCGCTCGCTGCGGACCTCGCGGCGCTCAAGCCCGCCAAGCTCATCGCCGTGAAGCCGGGCGAATGGCGCCTGGCGCAGTCGCTGCCGGCCGCGTGTGCGGCCGCCGGGGTGCCGTGGATCGAATACCCCGACCGCCACTTCTACTGCGACGCCGACGACTTCGCCGACTGGGCCGGCACCCGCAAGGAGTATCGCCAGGAGTTCTTCTACCGCTGGCTGCGCAAGCGCGAAGGCGTGCTGATGGAAGGCGGCCAGCCGGTGGGCGGCCAGTGGAACTTCGACCACGACAACCGCGGCAGCTTCGACCGCCGCGGCCCGGGCCTGCTGCCGGCACCGCGCGCCTTCGCGCCCGACGCCACCACGCGCGACGTGATCGCGCTGGTGCGCACGCGCTTCGCCAGCCACCCGGGCCAGCTCGACGCCTTCGACTGGCCGCTGGACGCCGCCCAGGCGCGCGAGGCGCTGGCTGATTTCATCGCGCACCGGCTGCCGCTGTTCGGCCGCTACCAGGACGCGCTGTGGGAAGGCGAGCCGTGGCTGTACCACTCGCGCCTGTCGGCGGCGATGAACCTCAAGCTGCTGTCGCCGCGCAAGGTGGTGGACGCGGCGGTGCGCGAATGGCGCGAGGGCAGGGCGCCGATCGAGGCGGTGGAAGGCTTCGTGCGGCAGATCCTGGGCTGGCGCGAGTACGTGCGCGGCATCTACTGGCAGCGCATGCCCGGCTTCCTGGACGACAACGCGCTGGACGCGCAGGCGCCGCTGCCCGGCTTCTTCTGGACCGGCGACACCGACATGGCCTGCCTGCGCGACGCGCTGCGGCAGACGCTCGACCTCGGCTACGCCCACCACATCCAGCGCCTGATGGTGACCGGCCTGTTCGCGCTGCTGCTGGGCGTGCGGCCGCGCGAAGTGCATGCCTGGTACCTGGCCGTTTACGTGGACGCGGTGGAGTGGGTGGAGCTGCCCAACGTGCTGGGCATGAGCCAGTACGCCGACGGCGGCCGCATGGTCAGCAAGCCCTACGCGGCCTCGGGCAATTACATCAGGAAGATGTCCAACCACTGCGCCGGCTGCCGCTTCAAGCCCGACGTGTCGGTGGGGCCGGACGCCTGCCCGTACACGACGCTGTATTGGGATTTCCTGGCCAAGCACGAGGCGCGCTTCGCCAAGCATCCGCGCACCGCGCTGCAGTGGAAGAACCTCGGCCGCAAGCCGGCCGACGAGCTTGCGCGGATCCGCGCCCAGGCCGCGGAACTGCGCGCGGCGTATGCGGCGGATTCACGGCCGCCACACGCGGTCGAGGGCTAACCTCCACGCCTATTCCCCGCGCGTGGACCATCGATGAAAACCTGCCTGATCACCGGCGCCTCCGGCGGCGTCGCCTCGGCCCTGGCCGAACAGCTCCGCGCGCAGGGATGGCGGCTGGCGCTGGTGTCGCGCGACGCCGCCAGGCTCGCGACCAGCGACGGCGACCTCGCCATCGAACAGGACGTGGCCACCGAAGCCGGCGCCGAAGCCGCACTGGCCCAGGCCACCGAAACCTTCGGCCACCCGCCCGACGCCGTCGCCCACTGCGCCGGCGCCATCCTGATCGCGCCCATCGGCCGCACCACCGAAGCGCAGTACCGCGCCTGCATGGCCGCCAACCTCGACAGCGCCTTCTTCGTGTCCAAGGCCTACGCGCCGCGCGTGCAGAAGTCGGACCGCCCGGGCGCGCTGCTGTTCTTCAGCTCGGTGGCGGCGGGCATCGGCGTGTCCAACCACGCGGTGATCGCGATGGCCAAGGCCGGCGTCGAAGGCCTGGTGCGGTCGCTGGCGGCGGATTTTTCCAGCGCCGGCCTTCGGGTGAACGCCATCGCCCCGGGCCTGATGCGCACGCCGGCCACCGAACGCCTGCTGTCGAACGAGTCGGCGGCCAAGGCGATTGCCGGCCAGTACCCGCTGGGCCGCCACGGCGAAGCGGCCGACGCCGCGGCGCTGGGCGCCTTCCTGCTGTCGGACGCCGCGGGCTGGGTGAGCGGGCAGGTGATCGGGCTCGACGGCGGCTTCCAGGCGGTGCGACCCTACGTGAAAACCGCCTGAGCCCGCCATGTCGCACGCCCTGATCTGGTTCCGCCGCGACCTGCGCCTGGACGACAACCCGGCCCTGCAGGCCGCGCTGCGTGCGGGCCACGTGCCGGTGCCGGTGTACATCCATGCGCCGGAGGAAGAAGCGCCCTGGGCCCCGGGCGCGGCCAGCCGGGCCTGGCTGCACAAGTCGCTGCTGGCCCTGGACGCCGACCTGCGCGCCCGCGGCTCGCGCCTGGTCATCCGTCGCGGCGAAAGCCTGGCTGAGATCGAAAAGCTCATTGCCGAAACCCGCGCCGAAGCGCTGCACTGGAACCGGCTGTACGAGCCGGCCTCCATCGCCCGCGACACCCGTATCAAGCAGGGCCTGAAGGCGCGCGGCCTCACCGTGGAAAGCCACAACGCCGCGCTGCTGGTGGAGCCGTGGACGGTGGAAACGGGGCAGGGCGATCCCTACCGCGTGTTCACCCCGTTCTGGAAGAACGCGCGCCAGCGGCTCGACCCCAAGGCGCCGCCCGCCGCGCCAACGACGCTGCCCGAAGTCCCGGTGATGCTGGCCGGCCTGGGCGTGGAGGACCTGAAGCTCGAGCCGCAGAAGCCCGAGCCGCGCTGGGACGCCGGCTTCTGGGACGACTGGCAGCCGGGCGAAGCCGGCGCGGCCGACCTGCTGGACGCCTTCCTGGACGGTGCCGCCAACGGCTACAAGGAACAGCGCAACTACCCCGACCGCATCGCCACCTCGAAGCTGTCGCCGCACCTGCACTTTGGCGAGATCTCGCCCCGGCGCATCGTCTCGGCCGTGCTGGCGCGCCAGTGGCCTGCGGCCGTGCAGCCCGACATCGACCATTTCCTGAGCGAGCTGGGCTGGCGCGAGTTCAGCCACCACCTGCTGTACCACTTCCCGCACACGGCCCAGGAAAACCTCAACCCGAAGTTCCGGGAATTCCGCTGGGCCACGCCCGACCCCGCGCACCTGGCGGCCTGGCAGCGCGGCCGCACCGGCGTGCCGATCGTGGACGCGGGCATGCGCGAGCTCTGGCACACCGGCTGGATGCACAACCGCGTGCGCATGGTGGTGGCCAGCTTCCTGACCAAGAACCTGCGCTACCACTGGAAGCACGGCGCCGACTGGTTCTGGGACACGCTGCTCGACGCCGACCTGCCCAACAACACCCAGGGCTGGCAGTGGACGGCCGGCACCGGGGCCGATGCCGCGCCGTACTTCCGCATCTTCAGCCCCATCGCCCAGGCCCAGAAGTTCGACGCCTCGGGCAAGTACATCCGGCGCTGGGTGCCCGAACTGGCCCGGCTGCCCGACGCCGCCCTGGCCGCGCCGTGGGAACAGCCCGAGCTGCTGCGCCGGCTCGCCCCCGGCTACCCGGTCCGGCCCATCGTCGACCTCAAGGCCAGCCGGGAGGCCGCGCTGGAGGCGTATTCGGGGCCCAAGACCAAGCCGCCCGCGGAGCGCTGAAGGCGAAGGTTTGACGCCTGCGGCGCGCAGGCGGCATCCTGACCGCTGTTCGGGGGAGGGGTTATGGCCGAGGCACGTGCAAGGATCCGCAGGTCGCCGATGTCGCGCGTGGACACCGCGTGGCTGCGCATGGAGCGCCCCACCAACCTGATGATGATCACCGGCGTGATGATGTTCGAGTCGCCGCTCGACATCAAAACCCTGCGCAAGGTGATCGAGTCGAAGTTCCTGTCGTACCCGCGCTTCCGGCAGAAGGTGATCGACACGCCCACCGGCGCGTTCTGGCAGGACGACCAGGACTTCGACATCGACTGGCACATCCGGCTCACCGCGCTGCCCGGCAAGGCCGGCAAGAAGGAGCTCGAGCGCCTCACCAGCCAGCTGGCCTCGACGCCGCTCGACCAGACCAAGCCGCTCTGGCAGTTCCACCTGGTGGAGCGCTTCGGCGGCGGCTCGGCGCTCATCACCCGCATCCACCACTGCTACGCCGACGGCATGGCGCTGGTGCAGGTCATCCTGTCGATGACCGAGATGGGCGACGACAGCAAGCGCAAGGCCGCGCTGGCCAAGCGCTGGCTGAAGAAGGAAGAACACGCGCCGGTGGCCAAGCGCGTGGGCGCGATCGACCGCTACATGCAGCTGGGCGGCAAGATGCTCGAGAAGGGCATGGACTTCTACCGCGACCCCACGCTGGCGGCGATGCTGGCCAGCGAAGGCGTGGACATCGCCAAGGAAATCGGCATGGCGCTCGCGCTGCCCGATGACCCGGAAACCGTGCTCAAGGGCCGGCTGGGCGTGAGCAAGCGCGTGGCCTGGGCCGACAAGCTGGACCTGGACGAAGTGAAGTCGGTGAGCCGCGCCCTGGGCTGCACCGTCAACGACCTGCTGCTGGCCTCGGCCACCGGTGCGCTGCGCAGCTACATGCTCGAACGCGGCGAGCACCTGGAAGGCGTCACCCTGCGCGCCACCGTGCCGGTGAACCTGCGCCCGCTCGAGCACGCCAAGCAGCTGGGCAACCACTTCGGCCTGGTGTTCCTGGAACTTCCCGTGGGCGAGGCCAATCCGATGCGCCGCCTGGAGCGCGTGGCGGCCTGCATGAAGGTGCTGCGCAAGTCGCGCCAGGCCGTCGCCACGTATGGCGCGCTGGCCGCGGTGGGCATGGCGCCGCCGCCGATGCAGGCGTTCGCGCTGGAGATGTTCAGCCGCAAGGCCTCGGCCGTGGCCACCAACGTGCCGGGCCCGCAGATGCCGCTGTACCTGGGCGGCCGCAAGATCACCGACATGATGTTCTGGGTGCCGCAGACCGGTTCGATCGGCCTGGGCATTTCGATCCTGAGCTACAACGGCTCGGTGCACTTCGGCCTGATCGCCGACGCCAAGCTGATGCCCGACCCCGACTCGGTGATCCGCCGCTTCCGCCCCGAGTTCGAGAAGCTGCTGTACCTGGCGCTGATGGCGCGCTGGGAAGGCCCGTTCTGCGCCGAAGCCGCCGACGCGCTGATGGATCCGACCGACTGAGCCTGGCGCCGGCCCCGCGCCGGCGCACCTTCGCGCCCGCTTTGCACCTCTTCGTGGATAGTGGCGACACTTTCCGGAGAACCTCATGGCCAATCCTTCCTGTGACATCCCGGGCCTCGGCCTGCGCGTGCCCGCCAGCCAGGTGCCCGACCCCGCGCGCGACGTGCCCACGACCGACGACCGCGGCGAAGCCGTGCTGGGCGGCGGCTGCTTCTGGTGCACCGAAGCGGTGTTCCGCCGCCTGGAAGGCGTGACCGACGTGCAGCCCGGCTATGCCGGCGGCAGCGCCGACACCGCCGACTACAAGCAGGTTTGCAGCGGCCGCACCGGCCACGCCGAGGTCATCCGCATCCTCTACGACCCCGCGCGCGTGAGCTACGGCCAGCTGCTGAAGGTGTTCTTCGCCGTCGCGCACGACCCGACGCAGAAGGACCGACAGGGCAACGACGTCGGCACGCAGTACCGGTCGGCGCTGTTCCCCATCGACCCCGCGCAGCGCGAGGTGGCGGCGGCGTACAGGGACCAGCTGACCGCGGCGAACGTGTTCGCCTCGCCGCTGGCCACCACGATCGAACCGCTGGACACCTTCTTCGTGGCCGAGGCCTACCACCACGACTACGCGGCGAAGAACCCGGGCCAGCCCTACATCCAGTTCGTGTCGATGCCGAAGGTGGAAAAGCTGCTGCACGCCTTCCCCGACAAGCTCAGGTAGGCGGGCAGCGCCGCTTTCACCGGGCCTTGGCCGGAGGCTCGCGCAGGGTTTCGCGGTAGCGCACCAGGTCGGCCGGGTTGTCGAAGGAGCCGATGCGCACCGCCTGGCCCAGGCTGATTTCATAGAGGTCGCACTGGCGGTCGGCCGGGCAGACCTTGGCGTAGGCCACCGGAGGCGGCGATGCCGGGGCCTTGCCCTGCCGGGCCAGCGCCTGCTGGGCGTCGGACCATTCCCGGGGCCAGTTGCTGAGGTAGCGGCAGCCCTTGGCGTCGCAGCGCCAGAGCGAACACATCTGGTCGCCGCACACGACGATGTAGCAGCCCTGCGTGCACTCCATGGGCTCCTCGGCGCGCGCGGCGCCGGGCAGCAGGGCGGAAAGCAGCAGAAGCGTGGACAGCAGCAATCGATATCCGGATTTCATGGCGGTTCCTCGGTGGCTGGGATGCGCCGGGCGAGAGGCCCGGCGACAAGTCCAAACTAGCCAGCCACGGCAACGCCCGCGTCGGCATGTCCGCGCGCCCTGCTGTAGGAAATACGCTTGTGCCGCCCGGGCGGGCGGTGGCCCGGTCAGCGCGGGCGGTCGGGTCGGGAAGACGCCAGCGCCGCCAGCAGCTCCTGCGCCACCGAGGCCCCCGCCAGGGCCGTGATCTCGCTGGTGTCGAACGGCGGGCTGACCTCCACCACGTCCATGCCGACGATCTCCAGCCCGGCCAGCCCGCGCACCAGCTCCAGCGCCTGGTGGGTGCTGAAGCCGCCCACCACCGGCGTGCCGGTGCCGGGTGCGAACGACGGGTCGAGGAAATCGATGTCGAAGGTGACGTAGCACTTCATGCCGCCCACGCGCTCGCGGATGGCGGCGATGGCGGCGGGCACGCCCTGCGCATGCAGCTCGCGCGCGTCGAGCACGCGGAAGCCGTGGTGCTCGGCGTTGTGGGTGCGCATGCCCAGCTGGATCGAACGGGACGGGTCCACGTAGCCCAGCCGCGCGGCGTGGAAGAACATGGTGCCGTGGTCGATGCGGCCGTCGGCGTCGCGCCAGGTGTCGCTGTGGGCGTCGAAGTGCACCAGCGCCATCGGCCCGTGCACGGCGTGCAGCGCGCGCAGCACCGGGAAGCTGACGAAGTGGTCGCCGCCCAGCGTCAGCGGCACCACGCCGTGCGACAGGATGCCGGCGTACGCGGCGGTGATGGCATCGGGCGCTTCGTGTGGCCGGCCGGAGTCGAAGTACACGTCGCCCCAGTCCACCACGTTCAGGCGCTCGAGTGGGTCGAAGTCCCAGGCATACGGCGGGCACCAGGCCAGCGAGGCGGAGGCGGCCCGGATGGCGCGCGGGCCCAGGCGCGTGCCGGGGCGGTTGGTCGTGGCCAGGTCGAAGGGCACGCCCACCACGGCCACGTCCACGCCGGAAAGGTCTTTCGTGTATCGCCGGCGCAGGAAGCTCAGCGCGCCCGAATACGTGGGCTCGGCCTGGCTGCCGTAGGGCGTGGTGCGGGTGAAGGCGAGGTCGGTGGTGGCGGGAACGCTGGGCGTATCGGGATTCGACATGGAATGCTCCCTTCGGAGATCAGTCCACTCGTCGTTCCTGCCGCGAGGCATCGCCGGGACGAGGGTCACCGGTCCGTCGTGGCGGGGGCGCCTATTTCATGGTCGGCATCGTGAACTCGGCCTGGGCGCGAACGCCCGTGGGCCAGCGCGCGGTGACGGTCTTGAGCTTGGTGTAGAAGCGCACGCCGTCGGGGCCGTGCATGTGCAGCGGGCCGAACAGGCTGCGCTTCCAGCCGCCGAAACTGTGGAAGGCCATCGGCACCGGGATGGGCACGTTGATGCCCACCATGCCCGCCTGCACCAGGTGCGCGAACTGCCGCGCGGCGTCGCCGTCGCGGGTGAACACCGCGGTGCCGTTGCCGTACTCGTGGCTGTTGACCAGCGCCAGCGCCGCGTCGAAGTCGGGCACGCGCACCACGCAGAGTACGGGCCCGAAGATTTCCTCGCGGTAGATCGTCATCTCCGGCGTGACGCGGTCGAACAGGCAGCCGCCGAGGAAGAAGCCGGCTTCCGCGCCCGCGACCTTCAGTGCGCGGCCGTCCACCACCAGCGCGGCGCCTTCGGCCACGCCGTCGTCCACGTAGCCGCGCACCTTGTCGCGGTGTGCGCCGGTGACCAGCGGGCCCATGTCGGGATCGCCCTGGCAGCCGGGGCCGATGCGCAGCGCCTCGACCATGGGCTTGAGGCGTGCCACCAGCGCGTCGGCCGTGGCGTCGCCCACGCACACCGCCACCGAGATGGCCATGCAGCGCTCGCCGGCCGAGCCGTAGCCGGCGCCCAGCAGCGCGTTCGCGGCGCCTTCGATGTCGGCGTCGGGCAGCACCACCATGTGGTTCTTGGCGCCGCCCAGGGCCTGCACGCGCTTGCCGTTGGCGCTGCCGCGGGCGTAGATGTACTGCGCGATCGGCGTGGAGCCGACGAAGCTCAGCGCCTGCACGCGCGGGTCGTCCAGCAGCGCGTCCACGGCTTCCTTGTCGCCGTGCACCACGTTGAACACGCCATCGGGCAGGCCGGCCTGCTTCAGCAGGCGCGCCAGGATCATCGGCGTGCCGGGGTCGCGCTCGGACGGCTTGAGGATGAAGGTGTTGCCGCAGGCCAGGGCCACCGGGAACATCCACATCGGCACCATGCACGGGAAGTTGAACGGCGTGATGCCGGCCACCACGCCCAGCGGCGCGTATTCGGTCCAGGAGTCGACGTCGCGGCCAACGTTCATGGAGTGCTCGCCCTTGAGCAGGTGCGGCGCGCCGCAGGCGAACTCCACCACTTCCAGGCCGCGCGTGAGCTCGCCGCGCGCGTCGGCCAGCACCTTGCCGTGCTCGGAGGTGATGCACGCGGCGATCTCGTCGGCGTGCGCTTCCAGCAGTTCCTTGTACTTGAACAGCACCCGCGCGCGGTTGAGCGGGGTGGTGGCGGCCCAGGCCGGGAACGCGGCCTGTGCGGCCGATACCGCGGCTTCGACGTCGGCCGTGGAGGCCAGCGCGACGGTGGCCTGAACCTGGCCGGTGGCCGGGTCGAAGACGTCGCCGTAGCGGCCGCTGCCGCCGTCGCGGGCCTGGCCCTGGATGAAGTGCAGGATTTGGCGTGTCGCGGCGGCGTGGGTCATGGGGGTCCCTGGGAAAAAGAAACCCCGGCGCTCGCGCGCCGGGGCCGGGAAAACAAACTCAGCCAGCGAGCGCCTTGGCGGCGGGCACGTACTCGTAGCCCAGGTCCTTGGCGACCGCTTCATAGGTGATCTTGCCGGCGTGCACGTTCAGGCCGTTGAGCAGGTGCTCGTCGTCCAGCATCGCCTTCACGCCGCTATTGGCCAGCTTCACCGCGTAGGGCAGGGTGGCGTTGGTCAGGGCGAAGGTGGACGTGCGGGCGACGCCGCCGGGCATGTTCGCCACGCAGTAGTGGATGATGCCGTCCACTTCGTACGTGGGTTCCTGGTGCGTGGTGGCCTTGGAGGTTTCGAAGCAGCCGCCCTGGTCGATGGCCACGTCCACCAGCACCGAACCCGGCTTCATCAGGCCCAGCTGCTTGCGCGAGACCAGCTTCGGGGCGGCGGCGCCGGGAATCAGCACCGCGCCGATCACCAGGTCGGACTGCGGCAGCAGCTCTTCGATGGCGTCGATGGTGGAGTAGAGCGTGGTGATCTTGTCGCCGTAGAGCTCGTCGAGGTACTTCAGGCGGTCCAGCGAACGGTCCAGGATGGTGACGCGGGCGTTCATGCCCATGGCCATGCGCGCGGCGTTGATGCCGACCACGCCGCCGCCGATCACCAGCACTTCGGCCGGCTTCACGCCCGGCACGCCGCCCAGCAGCACGCCCGAGCCGCCCTGGGCTTTCTCCAGCGCGTGCGCGCCGGCCTGGATGGACATGCGGCCGGCCACTTCCGACATCGGCGCCAGCAGCGGCAGGCCGCCCTTGCGGTCGGTGACGGTTTCATAGGCGATGCAGGTGGCGCCGGACTTCACCAGGGCCTTGGTCTGCTCGGGATCGGGCGCCAGGTGCAGGTAGGTGTAGAGGATCTGGCCGGGGCGCAGCATCGCGCACTCCACCGGCTGCGGTTCCTTCACCTTGATGATCATGTCGGCCTTGGCGAATATTTCCGCGGCGGTATCGACGATGGTGGCGCCGGCCTTCTCGTACATGTCGTTGGTCAGGCCGATCGACTTGCCGCCGTCACGCTGCACCATCACCTGGTGGCCGTGCGCGGTGAGCTCGCGGGCGCCGGCCGGGGTGAGGCCGATGCGGTATTCGTGGTTCTTGATCTCTTTGGGGACGCCGATAAGCATGGAGCTGCCCTCCCGGGGCGGATCTGTTTTTGTGGGGGTCTTCCGCCCGGTCAGGCGGTGGCGCGTATGGTAGCGGCCAGCCGGTCGAAAATCCGGTCGATATGCTCTTTTTGCAGGATCAGCGGCGGCGACAGCGCCAGCACGTCACCGGTGCAGCGCACCATCAGGTTCTGGTCGTGGAAGGCGCGGTTGAAGGCGTCGTAGCCGCGCGCGCCGGGCGCGCCCTCGCGGGGCGCCAGCTCCACCGCGCCGATCAGGCCGAAGTTGCGGATGTCGATGACGTTGGGCAGGCCCTTGAGGGCGTGGATGGCGTCTTCCCAGTAGCTGCCCAGCTCGATGGCCTTCTCGAACAGGTTTTCCTCGGCATAGGTGTCCAGCGTGGCCAGCGCGGCCGCGCAGGCCAGCGGGTGGCCCGAGTACGTGTAGCCGTGGAAGAGTTCGATGGCGCCGTCGGGGCCGTGCATGAAGGTGTCGTGGATCTTGCCCGAGGCGAACACCGCGCCCATCGGCACGCTGCCGTTGGTGAGACCCTTGGCGGTGGTGATCAGGTCGGGCGTGACGCCGAAGCGCTGCGCGGCGAAGGCCTTGCCGACGCGGCCAAAGCCCGTGATCACTTCGTCGAAGATCAGCAGGATGCCGTGCTTGTCGCAGATCTCGCGCAGGCGCTTGAGGTAGCCGTCCGGCGGCAGCACCACGCCGGCGCTGCCGGAGATGGGCTCGACGATGACCGCGGCGATGGTGCTGGCGTCGTGCAGCGCCACCAGGCGCTCGAGGTCCTCGGCCAGCTCGATGCCGTGCTGGGGCAGGCCGCGGTTGAAGCCGTTGCGGGAAATGTCCAGCGTGTGGCGCAGGTGGTCCACGCCGGCCAGCATCGGCCCGAAGAACTTGCGGTTGTTGACCATGCCGCCGACCGAGATGCCGCCGAAGCCGACGCCGTGGTAGCCCTTCTCGCGGCCGATCAGGCGCGTGCGCTGGCCTTCGCCGCGGGCGCGGTGGTAGGCCAGGGCGATCTTGAGCGCGGTGTCCACCGACTCGGAGCCCGAGTTGGTGAAGAAGACGTGGTCCAGGCCCTCGGGCGCGATCTCGGCCAGCCGCTCGGCCAGCACGAAGGGCAGGGGATGGCCCATCTGGAAGGTGGGCGCGAAGTCGAGCGTGGCGGCCTGTTCCTGGATGGCCTTGACGATGCGCGGGCGGGCGTGGCCGGCGTTGCAGCACCACAGGCCGCCGGTGCCGTCGAGGATTTCCCGGCCGTCGGTGCTGCGGTAGTACATGCCCTCGGCGCTGGCCAGCAGGCGCGGCGTCTTCTTGAACTGCCGGTTGGCGGTGAACGGCATCCAGAACGCGTCGGTATGCTCGGGCGCGCGGGTGGCGGGGCTGGCGGAAAGGTCGTCGGACGGGCTCATGGCGGGGCTCGCGGTCGGGATGCCAGCCAGCTTACCGCGTTGAATAAATTTTACAATCACCCGCAAACCCCCCATTTCATTGACCCGGCAGGGGGCGGGTGTTAAATATTCAGCATCAACGGGAGGCGCCACACTTGGATATCGGGGTTCGGCTGCAGGCGGTGCGCAAGAGCAAGGGTCTGAGCCAGCGCGAGCTGGCCAAGCGCGTGGGCGTCACCAACTCCACCATCTCCCTGATCGAGCAGAACAAGGTGAGCCCGTCCATCAGCTCGCTCAAGAAGGTGCTCGACGGCATTCCGATCTCGCTGGCCGACTTTTTCACCATGGACCTGGCCGACACCGGGGACAGCCCGTTCTATGCCGCCGGCGAACAGCCCGACGTGGGCAACAACGACATCCACTACTTCCTGGTCGGCCAGCACCGCGCCAACCGCCAGATGTGCATCCTGCGCGAGGTGATGCCCCCGGGCACCGACACCGGCGAAACCATGCTCAGCCACGACGGCGAAGAGGGCGGGGTGATCGTGCAGGGCCAGGTGGAGCTGACCGTGGGCGACCAGGTCCGCGTGCTGGGCCCGGGCGAGGCCTATTACTTCGAAAGCCGCCAGCCGCACCGCTTCCGCAACGTCGGCCGCGACGAGGCCATCCTCGTCAGCGCCAACACCCCTCCCACCTTCTGACCCCCACCCCCTGTGGGAGGGACTTCAGTCCCGACGCCCTTCGCCAAAAAGCATCGGGACTGAAGTCCCTCCCACACAAGCGCGAGACGATGACATGAGCACGCCCAAGACCCGCGACGACTGGCAGGCACTGGCCAACACGCTGAGCCTGCGCCACCAGGCCTTCATCGACGGCCGCTACGTGGACGCCGCCAGCGGCAAGACCTTCGACTGCCTGAGCCCGATCGACGGCCGGGTGCTGGCGAAAGTGGCCGAGTGCGGCGCCGAGGACATCAACCGCGCCGTGGCCGCCGCCCGCCGCGCCTTCAACGCCGGAAAGTGGTCGGACGCCGCGCCGCGCCAGCGCAAGAAGGTGATCCTGAAATTCGCCCAGCTGCTCGATCAGCACGCCGACGAACTGGCGCTGCTGGAATCGCTCGACATGGGCAAGCCGGTGGGCGACGCGCTGAACGTGGACGTGGCCGCGTCGGTGCGCTGCATGGCCTGGACCGGAGAAGCCATCGACAAGGTCTACGGCGAAGTGGCCGCCACCGGCCACGACGAGCTGGGCCTGGTGACGCGTGAACCGCTGGGCGTGGTGGGCGCCATCGTGCCCTGGAACTTCCCGCTGCTGATGGCCACCTGGAAGCTGGCCCCGGCGCTGGCCATGGGCAATTCAGTGGTGCTCAAACCCTCGGAGAAGTCGCCGCTCAGCGCGCTGCGCGTCGCCGAGCTCGCCATCGAGGCGGGCATCCCGCCCGGCGTGTTCAACGTGGTGCCTGGTTTCGGCAAGGAGGCCGGCGAACCGCTGGCCTTGCACATGGACGTGGACGGCCTGGTGTTCACCGGCTCCACGGCCGTGGGCAAGCACCTGCTGACCTGCGCCGGCCGCTCGAACATGAAGCGCGCGTACATGGAGTGCGGCGGCAAGAGCCCCAACCTGGTGTTCGCCGACGCGCCCAGCCTGGACCGCGCCGCCAAGGCCGCGGCCAGCGGCATCTTTTACAACCAGGGCGAGGTCTGCACCGCGGCCTCGCGCCTGTTCGTGCAGCGCGGCATCAAGGACGAGTTCGTGGCCAAGGTGGCCGAATACGGCCGGCGCATGCAGCCGCGGCATCCGCTCGACCCGGGTGCGCCGATGGGCGCGATGGTGGACGAAGGCCAGACCCAGCGCGTGCTGGACTACATCGCCAAGGGCCGCGCCGATGGCGGCCGCGTGGTGATCGGCGGCGAACGCCTGCAGACGGTGGAAGGCGGCTGCTACATCGCGCCCACCATCTTCGACGGCGTCGAGCACGACCACACCATCGCCCGCGAGGAAATCTTCGGGCCGGTGCTGAGCGTGATCGCCTTCGACACCGAGGAAGACGCGCTGCGCATGGCCAACGACAGCGACTACGGCCTGGCGGCGGGCGTGTTCACCAGCGACCTCAGCCGCGCCCACCGCGTGGCGCGCAAGCTGCGCGCCGGCAGCGTGTGGGTGAACTACTGGGACGGCGGCGACATGACCGCGCCCTTCGGCGGCTACAAGCAGAGCGGCAACGGCCGCGACAAGTCTCTGCACGCTTTCGAGAAGTACACCGAGGTCAAGGCGACCTGGATCAACCTCGATCCCTGAGGGCGCGCGGCCCCGCAGGGTCGCGGGGGAGCCTCAGGCCGACTGCGGCGCGCCGCGCGTCAGCGATTCGGCGTGGCTGCGGTGGTAGACGTAGGAACGGCGCGCGAGGTAGCCGCGCCGACCACCATTGGCCAGCATCTGCCGCATCAGCGCCGCTTCCTCGGCGTAGGCCAGGTCGGGGAAGCCGCCCGCGGCCACCATCACCTCCCGCCGCAGCACCAGCATGCCCACGCCGATGCAGTCATCGAGGTGGATGTCTTCGCCCGGATTCTCGGCGCAGGGCACCATCGAACTGCCCACCACGCGCATCGGCGACAGCCAGATGTCCACGGCCGGGTCGGCCTCGATGGCCTCGCGGTGGCGCGCCAGGTGGTCGGGTTCGAGTTCATCGTCGCTGTCGAGGAAGGCAATCCACGGGGCCCGCGCTTGATGAAGCAGGAAATTGCGCGACGCAGCCTGGCCGCGGTTGTCGTGGCGCCAGGTGCGGATGCGCGGGTCGCGCTGGCGCCAGTCGGCCAGCACGCCCGGTGTGCCGTCGCCCGAACCGTCGTCGGCAACCAGCAGTTCCCACGCGCTGTCGTGCTGTGCCAGCACCGACACCAGCGCACGCCCCAGGAAGCCGGCGCGGTTGAAGGTGGGCATGAGGATGGAGAAGCAGGGCGCGGTGGCAGGCATGGCCCATTGCAGCGGTCTGGGCGTGCAAGCGCCGTGACCGCCCGATCACCAGAGCGCGTCGCGCAGCTTGAACCAGGCCATGGCGGCCACCAGCATCGGCGTGCGCAGCGCGCGGCCGCCGGGGAAGTTGCTGTGCGGGATGGCGGCGAAGGCGTCGAGGCGGCCAGCCTGGCCGCGGATGGCTTCGGCCACGATGCGGCCGGCCAGCCCGGTGGCCGCCACGCCGTGGCCCGAGAAACCCTGCGCGAAGTAGACGTTGCCGCCCAGGCGGCCCCAGTGCGGCGCGCGATTGAGGCTGATGTCGATCAGACCGCCCCAGACGCTGTCGAAGGCCACGCCCTTGAGCTGCGGGAACACCCGCGCCATGCGCCGCGCCATGGTGCCGGGCAGGTTGGGCGGGGGCAGGGTGGAGTAGCTGGCGCGCCCGCCGAACAGCAGGCGGTGGTCGCGGCTGAGCCGGAAGTAGTCCAGCGCCCAGTTGATGTCGGCCACGGCCATGTCGTTGCGGATCAGGCTGCGCGCGCGCTCTTCGCCCAGCGGCGCGGTGGCGCCGACGTAGGTGCCCACCGGCATGATCTTGTCGTCCAGCTCGGGTGCGATGCCGTGCACCAGCGCGTTGCCGGCCAGCACGCAGAAGTCGCCTTCCACTTCGCCATCGGCGGTGCGCAGGCGCGGGCGGGCGCCGCGCTCGAGCGACAGCACCGGCGAGTGTTCGAAGATGCGCACGCCGGCGGCCACGGCGGCGCGCGCCAGGCCCAGGGTGTAGTTGAGCGGGTGCAGGTGGCCCGAAAGCGGGTCGTACAGCGCGCCGATGTAGCGCGGGCTGGGCAGCTGCGCCTGCAGCTGGTCGCGGTCCCACCACTGCACGGCGTAGCCGTAGTTGTCGGCCAGGTCGCGCTGCCAGGCCTTGAGTTCGTCCACGTGCCGGGGCTTGATGGCCACGTGCGCGTGGCCGTCGCGCCAGTGCGCGTCGATGGCGTGCTGCGCGATGCGCTGGCGCACCAGGTCCACGCCTTCCACGGCCCACTTGAACATCTGGCGGGACGCGTCCATGCCGACCAGGGCGGCGATCTTGGACTGGTCGCAGCCGTAGCCGAAGATCACCTGGCCGCCGTTGCGCCCCGACGCGCCCCAGCCGACGCGGCGCGCTTCCACCACCACCACGTCCAGCCCGGCCTGCGCCAGTTCCAGCGCGGCGGAAAGGCCCGTGAGCCCCGCGCCCAGGATGACCACGTCGGCAGTGTGCCGGCCTTCCACGCGCGGATGCGCCGGCGCCGGCGTGGCGCTCTGCGAGTACCAGGAGTCCACGTGCGCGGACGGATTGCGCACGGTCACGTCAGACCTGCCGCAGGTACCAGGCGTACTCGAGCGTGGTGACTTCGCGGTTGAAGCTGCGCAGTTCCTTGAGCTTCTGCTGGCCGAAGATGTGCCGGAACGACTCGCCGAAATGCGTGGCCACGAAGTCGCTGGCCATGAAGTCGGCGAGGGTGTCGCGCCAGTACAGCTCTCGGTGCTCGGTCTGCTCGTAGGCGTTGCCCACCACCGGCGCGCCCGGGTCGCCGCGATCATCCAGGCCCTGCAAAATGCCCGCCAGCACGGCGGCCGTGACCAGGTAGGGATTGGCGTCCGCGCCGGCGATGCGGTGCTCGATGCGGATGTTGGCCGGGTCGCTGTGCGGGATGCGCATGGCCACGGTGCGGTTGTTGAAGCCCCAGGCGTCGTTGAGCGGCACGAAGGCGTTGAGCACGAAGCGGCGGTAGCTGTTGGCGTGCGGGGCGAACATCAGCATGCAGTCGCGGCTGGCCTTCTGCAGGCCGGCCACGCCGTGGCGCAGCGTGTCCGACGGCGCATCGGGCGTGCAGGCGAAGATGTTCTTGCCGGCCTTGTCGAGCACGCTCACGTGGATGTGGGTGCCGCTGCCGGCCTGGTCCACGAAGGGCTTGGCCATGAAGCTGCCGATCATGCCCTGTTCCTCGGCGGTGGCCTTGACCACGCGCCGCAGCAGCAGGGCGTCGTCGCAGGCGGCCACGGCGTCGGCGCGGTGCTTGAGGTTGATCTCGAACTGGCCCGGGGCGTATTCCGCCACCGCCGTGTCGGCGGGGATGCCCTGCGCCGCGCACGCGTCGGCCACCGCGTCGGTGAACGACTGGTAGTCGTTGAGGTCCTGCATGTAATAGACCTGCGTGGTGGTGTTGCGCTCGCCGGTGGCCGGGTTCACCGAGGTCTGCGGCCGGCCGTCGTGGGTGAGCTCGGCGTCGAGCAGGTAGAACTCCAGCTCCACCGCCACCACCGGGGTAAGGCCGCGGTCGGCGTAGCGCTGCACCACGCGCTTGAGCACTTCGCGCGGGTTGGCGGCGAACACGCCGCCCTTGCCGTCCTCCATCTCCAGCAGCAGCTGGGCCATCGGGCGGTTCTGCCAGGGGATCGCGCGGAGGCTGCCCGGCACCGGCCGGCAGATGCGGTCCTCGTCGCCGATGTCGTAGCCCAGGCCGGTTTCCTCCACCGTGTTGCCGGTGATGTCGGTGGCGATCAGCGACATCGGCAGGCAGACGCCGTTCTGGTAGACCTTTTCCAGCGCGTCGCGGGTGATGCGCTTGCCGCGCAGCAGGCCGTTCATGTCGGGCAGCAGCAGGTCGATCTGCTCGCAGCCGTCGATCTGCTCGAGGGTGGCGGCGTCGGCGGCGGGGAGGTGGCTGGAGGTCATGGTGTCGGGCATCCGCTGGGGTCGCCGGATACTAGCACTGGCTCGAACGGGCTGTAAAAAATCCTCATCATCACCAACACCCCGCGGCGGCAGGGCTGCAGTGCAGTTGGGCCGCACAGGCCGTCAAAGCGCCCTGTTGCGGCGCAGCACGGCCGAGGGCCCGTTGCGGTATCGCGCAAACCGCGTTGATAAAATCAAACGGCCGGGGTAAGGTCGGGCATCCCTTCGCGAGGCGCCCATGCGTCGAATCCCGCTGGTAGGACTGCCCTCGGACCGCAAGCAGATCGGGTTGCACCCGTTCCAGGTCGTGGGCGAGAAATACCTGCGCGCGGTCGTGGACGGCGCGGGCTGCCTGCCGCTGGTGATCCCGTCGCTGTCGCCGCCGCTGGACCTGCGCGAAACCCTGGGCCAGCTCGACGGCCTGCTGCTTACCGGCGCCTACAGCAACATCGAGCCGCACCACTATTCCGACGAGCCCAGCTACCCGGGCAACCAGCACGACCCCGCGCGCGACGCCACCACCCTGGGCATCGTGCCGCTGGCCATCGAGATGGGCGTGCCGGTGCTGGCGATATGCCGCGGCTTCCAGGAAGTGGTGGTGGCGCTGGGCGGCACCCTGCACCAGAAGGTGCACGAGGTGCCCGGCATGGACGACCACCGCGAAAACACCGACGACCCGCTGGGCGTGCAGTACGCGCCCTCGCACGCGATCGACCTGGCCGAAGGCGGCCTGCTGGCCGGCATCGCCGGCGCCAGCGAGGCGATGGTCAATTCGCTGCACGGCCAGGGCCTGCGCACCCTCGGCCGCAGCCTGGCGGTGGAAGCCACGGCCCGCGACGGCCTCATCGAGGCCGTGCGCCTGGACGATCCTGGGCCCTTCCTGCTGGCGGTGCAGTGGCACCCGGAGTGGAGGGTCACCGAGAACCCGTTCTACCTGGGCATCTTCCAAGCCTTCGCGGCAGCCTGCCGCGAACGCGCCAGCAAAAGACCCTAGCCCATGTCCAAGAAGAAAGAACCCAGGCAAACCCCCGCCGAGCAGCAGGAAAGCACGCTCAAACGCTGGCTCAAGGAGCGGCGCATCACCGAGGTCGAGTGCCTGGTGCCCGACATCACCGGCAATGCCCGCGGCAAGATCATCCCGGCCGCCAAGTTCTCCCACGATTACGGCACGCGCCTGCCCGAGGGCATATTCGCCACCACCGTCACCGGCGAATACCCCGACAACTACGACGACCTGGTGTCGCCGTCGGATTCGGACATGCTGCTGCGCCCCGACGCCGACACCGTGCGCATGGTGCCCTGGGCCACCGACCCCACCGCGCAGGTGATCCACGACTGCTTCACCAAGACCGGCGAGCGCCACGAGCTGGCGCCGCGCAACGTGCTGCACCGCGTGCTGCAGCTGTATGCCGACATGGGGCTCAACCCCATCATCGCGCCGGAGCTGGAGTTCTTCCTGGTCCAGCGCAACACCGACCCCGACTTCCCGCTGCAGCCGCCCGCCGGCCGCAACGGCCGCCCCGAGACGGCGCGCCAGTCGTATTCCATCGACGCGGTGAACGAGTTCGACCCGATCCTGGACCTGATGTACGACTACTGCGAGGCGATGGAGCTGGACGTGGACACGCTGATCCACGAGTCCGGCGCCGCCCAGCTGGAAGTGAACTTCGAACACGCCGACCCGATGTCGCGCGCCGACCAGGTGTTCCTGTTCAAGCGCACCATGCGCGAGGCGGCGATGCGCCACGGCATCTACGCCACCTTCCTGGCCAAGCCCATGGAGAACGAGCCGGGCAGCTCGATGCACATCCACCAGAGCCTGGTGGACGCCAAGACCGGCCGCAACGTCTTCGCCGGCGGCAAGAAGGGCCCGCACAGCGAGATCTTCATGAACTACCTGGCCGGCCTGCAGAAGTACGTGCCGGCGGCGATGGCCATCTTTGGCCCGAACGTGAACTCGTACCGGCGCCTGGCCTTCGGCGAGGTGTCGCCCAAGAACGTGATGTGGGGCTTCGACAACCGCACCTGCGGCCTGCGCGTGCCGATGGACACGCCCGAGAACACGCGCGTGGAAAGCCGCTTCGCCGGCTCCGACGTCAATCCCTACCTGGCGCTGGCGGCCACGCTGGCCTGCGGTTACCTGGGCATCCAGGAAAAGCTGCAGCCCACCGAACCCATGGCCGGCAGCGCGCACTCCAAGGGCTACGACCTGCCGCGGTCGCTCGAGGAGGCCATCGTGCTGCTGCGCAAGTCCAAGCCGCTGCGCAACCTGCTGGGCGAGCGCTTCGTGAAGGCCTACACCTCGGTGAAGGAAAAGGAACACCAGACCTATTTCCGCGTCATCAGTTCGTGGGAACGCGAGTTCCTGCTGCTCAACGTCTAACCACGGAATCCCCATGGACAACACCCACAGCACCCTCCAGCAGCTCGACGCCGCCCACCACCTGCACCCCTTCAACGACAACGCCGCGCTGGCGAAGAAGGGCACCCGCATCCTGACCCGGGGCGAGGGCTGTTACGTCTGGGACTCGGAGGGCAACAAGCTGCTCGACGCGTTCGCCGGCCTCTGGTGCGTGAACATCGGCTACGGCCGCCGCGAGCTGGGCGAGGTGGCGTCGAAGCAGATGACGCAGCTGGCCTACTACAACAGCTTTTTCGGCTGCACCACCGAGCCCACCGTGCGGCTGGCCGCCAAGCTGGCGGAGCTGTGCCCGGGCGACCTCAACCACGCGTTCTTCTCGAACTCGGGCTCGGAGGCCAACGACACCATCCTGCGCATGGTCCGGCATTTCTGGGCGGTGCAGGACCAGCCGCAGAAGAACATCATCATCGGCCGCCACAACGGTTACCACGGCTCCACCGTGGCCGGCGCCAGCCTGGGCGGCATGAAGGGCATGCACAAGCAGGGCGGCCTGCCGATCCCCGACATCCACCACATCGACCCGCCGTTCTGGTTCGGCGACGGCGGCGACATGGACGAGGAAACCTACGGCCGCCACTGTGCGCAGCGGCTGGAGGACAAGATCATCGAGCTGGGCGCGAACCGCGTGGCCGCCTTCATCGGCGAGCCGATCATGGGCGCCATCGGCGTGTACATCCCGCCGAAGAACTACTGGAAGGAAATCGAGCGCATCTGCCGCAAGCACGACATCCTGCTGATCGCCGACGAGGTGATCTGCGGCTTCGGCCGCACCGGCGAGTGGTTCGCGGCCGACTACTACGGCTTCCAGCCCGACATCATGACCCTGGCCAAGGGCATCACCAGCGGCTACATCCCGCTGGGCGCGGCCATGTTCAACGACCGCGTGGCCGGCGTGCTCAATGAAAAGGGCGGCGAGCTGGCGCACGGCTACACCTACTCGGGCCACCCGGTGTGCGCGGCCGTGGCGCTGGAAAACATCCGCATCCTGCAGGAAGAAAAGATCGTCGACACCTGCCGCGACGACACCGGTCCCTACCTGGCGCAGAAGTGGAAGGCCCTGGGCGAGCACCCGCTGGTGGGCGAGGCCCGCATCGCCGGCATGGTGGGCGCGCTGGAGCTGGTGCCCGACAAGTCGCGCCGGGAGTTCTTCCCCGACCGCGGCCGGGTGGGGCAGCTGTGCCGCGACATGGCCCTCAAGAACGGCCTGATCCTGCGCGCCACCTACGATTCGATGCTGCTTTCGCCGCCGCTGGTGATCAGCCGTGCCCAGGTGGACGAGCTGGCCGAAAAGGCCTGGAAATCGCTCGACCAGACGGCCCGGGAACTGGGCATCGCCACCGGCTGAAGCCACGCCCGGCGCGGGCTGGCCCGCGCCGGGGCGCTGTGTATTATTGGAACGGCAAGGGGATGGCCGGTCCAACCTGTTAAACCACTGAGGGGGATACGTGATGAAGCGCAAGATGACGGTACTTCTGGCCGCGATGCTCATCGCCGCCTGCGGCGAGAAACCCGCTTCGGACGCCGGCACGGCGGCAAATGCCGAGCCGGAGCAATCCAAGGTCCTCAACATCTACAACTGGTCGGACTACATCGGCGAGAAGACCATCGCCAACTTCGAGGCCGAAACCGGCATCAAGGTCACCTACGACGTCATGGACTCCAACGAGACGCTCGAGACCAAGGTGATGACCGGCAACACCGGCTACGACATCGTGGTGCCCTCGCTCACCTTCCTGGCCCGGCAGATCCAGGCCGACGTCTACATGCCGATCGACAAGACCCGGCTCAAGAACTACGGCAACCTCGACCCCGCCATGCTGGCCCTGCTGGCCCAGAACGACACCGACAACGCCCACTCCGTGCCCTATCTGTGGGGCACCACCGGCATCGGCTACAACGTGGCCAAGGTGAAGGAAGCGCTGGGCGAGGACTTCCCGCTCGACAGCTGGGCGATGGTGTTCGAACCCGAGAACCTGGCCAAGCTCAAGGGCTGCGGCGTGGCCATCCTCGACACCCCGTCCGAGATCATCCCGCCGGTGCTGCAGTACCTGGGCGAAGACCCCAACAGCTTCGACCCGGCCGTGATCCAGAAGGGCGTGGACCGCCTGCAGGCGCTGCGTCCGAGCATCCTGTACTTCCACTCCTCGCAGTTCATCAACGACCTGGCCAACGGCGACATCTGCGTCGCGGTGGGCTGGTCGGGCGACATCATCCAGGCCAAGGCCCGCGCCGAAGAGGCCGCCAAGGGCGTCGAAGTGGCCTACGTCATCCCCAAGGAAGGCGCGCCGATGTGGTTCGACATGCTGGCCATCCCCAAGGATGCCAAGAACGTCGACAACGCCTACCTGTTCCTGGATTACGTCATGCGTCCCGAGGTGATGGCCGAGATCCAGAACTACGTCGCCTACGCCAGCGCCAACCAGGCGGCGCTGCCGCTGGTGGACAAGGCCATCATCGAAGACCCGGGCATCTACCCGCTGCCCGAGACCCAGGCCAAGCTGTTCACGCTGGCGGTGCTCACGCCCGAAGTGGACCGCCTGTTCACGCGCCACTGGACCACCATCAAGACCGGCCAGTAGGCCCGGCCCCGGGGCGGGCCCCAGGCCCGCCCCTTCGCTTCCACCGCGCCGCACCCGCGGCCCGGTCACGACGGCACAGGATTCGACGATGGCAGCAGTGAGCAACGGTACCGCCACGGGCGCACCCAAGGCTGAAAAGCTGGGCGCGGAGAACTACCTGCGCATCGAGGCGGTGCGCAAGGAGTTCGACGGCTTCGTGGCGGTGGACGATGTCAGCCTGTCGATCCGCAAGGGCGAGATCTTCGCCCTGCTGGGCGCCTCGGGCTGCGGCAAGTCCACCCTGCTGCGCTGCCTGGGCGGGTTCGAGAAGCCCACCAAGGGCAAGGTGATCCTGGACGGCCAGGACATCACCGAGCTGCCGCCCTACGAGCGGCCGATCAACATGATGTTCCAGTCCTACGCGCTGTTCCCGCACATGAGCGTGGAGCAGAACGTCGCCTTCGGGCTCAAGCAGGACGGAATGCCCAAGGCCGACATCGCCCGGCGCGTGGCCGAAATGCTGGCCCTGGTGCGCATGGAGAAGTACGCCAAGCGCCGGCCGCACCAGCTTTCCGGCGGCCAGCAGCAGCGCGTGGCGCTGGCCCGTTCGCTGGCCAAGAGCCCCAAGCTGCTGCTGCTCGACGAGCCCATGGGCGCGCTGGACAAGAAGCTGCGCTCGCAGATGCAGCTCGAACTGGTGAACATCGTCGAGCGCCTGGGCGTGACCTGCGTCATGGTCACCCACGACCAGGAAGAGGCCATGACCATGGCCCACCGCATCGCCATCATGGACGCCGGCTGGATCCGCCAGCTCGGCACGCCCGACGAGATCTACGAACAGCCCAGCTGCCGCTTCACCGCCGAGTTCATCGGCTCGGTGAACCTGATCGAGGGCAAGATCAAGGACGACGAGAAGGACTTCATCACCATCGCCAGCCCGGCGCTGGAGTGCCTGGCCTACGTGGGCCACGGCGTCACCGGCTTCGAGGGCCAGGACGTGGCGCTGGCGCTGCGGCCCGAGAAGGTCGCCGTCAGCAAGGAAGAGCCCGCGCAGCCGCACAACAAGGTGCGCGGCATCATCGAGGACATCGCCTACTTCGGCAGCCACTCGGTCTTCCACGTGCGGCTGGCCAACGGCAGCAAGATCCTGGCCAACATGATCAACAGCCAGCGCTGGGCCAGCGAGAAGTTCACCTGGAACGACGCGGTCTGGCTCAGCTGGGACGACCAGGCCGGCGTGGTGCTGACCTCATGAAGCACCTGGCCGCTTCCATCCGCAAGCGCCTGCCCGGCCCGCGCTGGCTGGTGATCGCGGTGCCGTACCTGTGGATGCTGCTGTTCTTCGCCATCCCGTTCGCCATCGCGCTCAAGATCAGCTTCGCCAGCGCGGCCATCGCCATGCCGCCCTACACGGACCTGTTCACCTGGGCGGGCGACAAACTGCAGGTCAGCCTGAACGCCGGCAACTACCTGTACCTGATTCGCGACAGCCTGTACGTCAACGCCTACCTCAGCTCGCTCAAGATCGCCATCATCTCCACCTTCCTGTGCGTGCTGATCGGCTATCCCATCGCGTACTCGATCGCGCGCATGTCGCCGGCCAACCGCAACATCGCCCTGATGCTGGTGATCCTGCCGTCCTGGACCTCGTTCCTGATCCGCATCTACGCCTGGGTCGGCATCCTCAAGAACAACGGCCTGCTCAACAACTTCCTGATGAGCCTGGGCCTGATCGACGAGCCGCTGCAGATCCTGCACACGCCGACGGCCGTGTACATCGGCATCGTCTACGCCTACCTGCCGTTCATGGTGCTGCCGCTGTACGCCAACCTGGTCAAGCACGACCACCGCCTGATCGAGGCCGCCAACGACCTGGGCGCGCCGCCGTGGAAGGCGTTCTTCACCATCACGCTGCCGCTGTCCAAGGCCGGCATCATCGCCGGCGCCATGCTGGTGCTGATCCCGGTGGTGGGTGAGTTCGTGATCCCGGAAATGCTGGGCGGCGCCGACACGCTGATGATCGGCCGGGTGCTGTGGCAGGAGTTCTTCAACAACCGCGACTGGCCGGTGGCCTCGGCCGTGGCCATCGTGATGCTGGCGCTGCTGATCGTGCCCATCATGGTGTTCCACCGCTACCAGTCCAAGGAAATGGAGTCGAGGCTGTCATGAGCCAGCCCCGGAATTCCAGGTTCACCCTGACGATGCTCGTGCTGGGCTTCGTCTTCCTCTATGCGCCCATCCTCAGCCTGATCGTGTATTCGTTCAACGAATCGCGGCTGGTCACGGTGTGGTCGGGCTTCTCGGTGAAGTGGTACGGCGAGCTGTTCCGCGACCAGCAGATGATGTCGGCGGCCTGGGTGAGCGTGCAGGTGGCGTTCTGGACCGCGTGCGCGTCGGTGGTGCTGGGCACCATGTCGGCCATGGTGATGACGCGTTTCCGCGACTTCCGCGGCAAGACCCTGTTCGGCGCGCTGATCACGGCGCCGCTGGTGATGCCCGAGGTGATCACGGGCCTGTCGATCCTGCTGCTGTTCGTGTCCATCGGCCCGATCATCGGCATCGGCGAGCAGCGCGGCATGCTCACCATCTGGATCGCCCACGTCACCTTCTGCATGGCCTTCGTCACGGTGGTGATCTCCTCGCGCCTGGGCGAGCTAGACCGGTCGCTCGAAGAGGCGGCGATGGACCTGGGCGCCAACCGGCTGAAGGTGTTCTTCGTCATCACCCTGCCCATCATCGCCCCGGCCCTGGTGTCGGGCTGGCTGCTGGCGTTCACGCTGTCGCTGGACGACCTGGTGATCGCCAGCTTCGTGTCCGGCCCCTCGTCCACCACGCTGCCGATGAAGGTGTTCTCGTCGGTGCGGCTGGGCCTGAGCCCCAAGATCAACGCCCTGGCCACCCTGATGATCCTGGCGGTGTCCATCGCCGCGGTGATCGGCTGGTGGCTGATGACCCGTGACGAAAAGAAGCGCCAGCGCGACATGCAGATGGCGCTGCAGAAAGGCTGAAGCGATGAGCGTCGAGAACCGCGACCCCTGGACCGGCGAAGTGCGCCGGCATCAAAACCTGGGCCCGGCCGGCATAGAGGCCGCCCTGGCCGCGGCCGACCGCGCCTTCCCGCGCTGGGCGGCGCTGCCGCTGGAAGAGCGAGGCGCCTTCCTGCGCAACGTGGCCGCCGTGCTGCGCGCGCGCCGCGAGGCCATCGCCGCGGTGATGACCGGCGACATGGGCAAGCTGCGGCGCGAGGCGCTCACCGAGATCGAAAAATCCGCCGCGGGCTGCGAGTACTACGCCGACCATGCGGGCCGCTACCTGGCCGACCAGGCCATCGCCACCGACGCTTCCCGCAGCTACGTCACCTACGAGCCGATCGGCTGCGTGCTGGCGATCATGCCGTGGAATTTCCCGCTCTGGCAGGTGTTCCGGTTCCTGGCGCCGTCGCTGATGGCCGGCAACGTGGCGGTGCTCAAGCACGCCACCAGCGTGCCGCGCTGCGCCGACGCGATCGCCGACGTGCTGGCCGAAGCGGGCCTGCCGCCCGGCGTGTTCGCCGTGCTGCACATCGACAGCGAACAGACCGCCGGCGTGATCGGCGACCCGCGCATCAAGGCCGTCAGCCTCACCGGCAGCGAGCGGGCCGGCCGCTCGGTGGCCGCCACCGCCGGCAGGCACCTCAAGAAGTGCGTGCTCGAGCTCGGCGGCAGCGACCCGTTCGTGGTGCTCGAAGACGCCGACCTCGACAAGGCCGTGCCGATGGCCGTGCTGTCGCGCTTCGGCAACGCCGGCCAGACCTGCATCGCCGCCAAGCGCTTCATCGTGGTGGACTCGATCGCCGATGAATTCGTGCGCCGGTTCGTCCAGGCCAGCGAGCGCCTGCAGCCCGGCGACCCGCACGCCGACGGCACCGGCCTGGCGCCGATGGCCCGCGCCGACCTGCGCGACGAGCTGCACAAGCAGGTGCTGGCCAGCCTCGCCAAGGGCGCCAAGCCGGTGCTGGGCTGCGCGCCGGGGCAGGGCGACACGGTGTATCCGGCGTCCATCCTCGACCACGTGGTGCCGGGCATGCCGGCCTACGACGAAGAACTGTTCGGCCCGGTGGCCAGCGTGATTCGCGCCAGCGACGAGGCCGACGCGCTGCGCATCGCCAACGACACCGCCTTCGGCCTGGGCGCCAGCGTCTGGACCCGCGATGCGGCCCGAGGCGAAGCGGTGGCGCGCGCCATCAACGCCGGCGCCTGTTTCGTCAACGCCATCGTGCGCAGCGACGTGCGGCTGCCGTTCGGCGGCACCAAGGCCTCGGGCTATGGCCGTGAGCTGGCCGAGCACGGCATCCACGAGTTCATGAACATCAAGACCGTCTACGTGGGCTGAGCGCGCCCCAGGGCGCGCCGGCCAGGGCCACGCCTGCGGTTTCACCCGCTCGCGGTTCAGCTAGACTCGCGGCAAGGGCCTCGGCCCACCAGGCCATCGGGAGAACGACCATGACGAACCACCCCAAGCGGCACACCGCCTCCTGGCTGCTGGCGGCGGCGCTGTGCGCCGGCGGCTTGCCGGCGCAGGCTGCCACCGGCTCGCCCGAGGACCTGGCGAAGGTGCAGGCGCAGCTGCAGGAAGCCATCACCGCCGTCGAGGCGGCTCGCGCCGCACTGGCCGGCGGTGAAACCAAGCTGGCCGCCGCGCGCGCCAACCTCGACAAGGCCGACGCCGCCCGGATCGAAGCCGAGAAGCAGCTCACGCGCACCGAAACCCAGGCCGCCCGCGGCCGCGTCACGCGCGAGCGGGTGGACGCCGACCGTGCCCGGGCCGAGAAAGCCGCCGAAGCCGTGAACGCCGTGCGCCTGGAGATCAGCCAGGCGCAGGAAGACGTCAACGCCAGCCAGGTCAGCCTGATGGCCGCCAAGACCGCCGTGGACGACGCCACCGCCAGCGCCACCGCGTACCTGGGCGAAACGCCCGCGCAGTAATCCGCGGCACCGGCAGCCACAAACAACAACGCCACCCGAGGGTGGCGTTGTTGTTTTTCGGCGGGGTGGGGTCTGCTGTTCAGCAGGTAGTCCTGAAGCCTGTCGATCGCATCCTCGCCATTCCTGGCCACCTGCTGCTGGGCAACGACGCTTTCGAAGGTGCGATGGCCCGGGTCGAGCATTCTCGCCAGGACCTCGCGGCGGGCGAGGCCGTGGCCCGCGCCGCCGACTTTCCGAAGCAGAAAACCTGGCTCCGAGTAAAGCGTGATGCCGGACAGATGAGACTATGATCCGATGAAAACCAGCCCGCCCCGACTGCCTCGCCACCCCGCCGCCGCGTTTGGCGCCGCCGTCCTGCTGATCCTCGCCTTGAGCACCGTCGCCATGCCCAGCCACGCCACCGAAGAGCCCGAGTACCAAGTCGTTCGCCAGCTCGCGGACATCGAGGTGCGCCAATACGGCGCTTACGCCGTCGCCGAGGTGGTGGTTCCCGGCCCGGCCAGCAAAGCGGGCGGGCAGGCATTCCCGATCCTGGCCGGCTACATCTTCGGCAAGAACAAGGGTGAACGGAAATTCGCCATGACCGCGCCGGTGACCCAGACAGCCGCGCCGGTGAAGCTGGAGATGACCGCGCCCGTCACGCAAACCGCTGCGCCCGGCGGCTTCCTGGTGCAGTTCGTGCTGCCCAGGGGCGTCACCGCGGCGAGTGCGCCCGAGCCTCTGGACGCCCGCGTGCAGCTGCGCGAAGTGATGCCCGCGCAGGTGGCCGTCATTCGCTATTCGGGCTTCTGGTCGGTCTCCAACGACGCCAAGCACCTGGCCAGGCTTGAAGCGGCGCTGCGCGCCGCCAACCTGGCCTGGACGGGCGAGCCGGTTTACTCGCGCTACAACGCGCCGTTCACGCCGTGGTTCATGCGCCGCAACGAGATCTGGCTTTCCATGGCACCAGCAAGCACACCCTAGGAATCCCGAACGAAAGGCTGCGTCCAAGACATCGAGAGCATAGCCACGCGCGCCGGATACGCGGCGCTGGTTCCCGCCGGGGCCAGGCACGCATCATCAACACCGGATCCGGGCCGCTCAAGCTCTACACGATCTGCTCTCCGCCCAACCATCGCGATGGCGTGGTGCACCCCACGCGCTCGGACGCCGAGGCCGTCACCGAGCACTTCGACGGCAAGACCTCGGAGCAGGGATCGCTGAAGGCGGCCATGCCCCGGGCATCGGGACCAGGGCATGGCCAGCCAGATTGCGATGATCAGGGCCGAATGTTTTCTTCGCGCGCTTTTTTCTTTGCAGCTTCTTCTTCCTGACGTTGCCTCAGTAGTTCCTGACGTTCTTTTTTCTTCGCCTCTTCTTGTTCGCGATGCTGGCGCAGCTGTTCCTGACGTTCTTTCTTCTTGGCCTCTTCTTGTTCGCGACGCTGGCGCAGCTGTTCCTGACGTTCTTTTTTCTTGGCCTCTTCTAGCGCGCGACGCTGTCGTTGCTGTTCATCGCGCTCTTTTTTCTTTTCTTCATCACTTGCGCCGCTTCCGTGTTGTGGTCCGCCAGCGCGGTTTCGTTCTCTTTCCGCCTTCTCTTTGGCGGCATTCTCGCGAATCATGAGTGAACGATTTCTCAGGCATTCTTGGTAGGCTTTGCCTTTGGCGGCTGATTCGCTGGGCGTGACGCCTTTGTAGTCAGGTCTTTCGCACGGCGGCGGAATATCACCTGCTTTTTTGTCATCCGCAGCCAAGCTGGCGCTACTGTAGAACCCACATATGAGAAGTAGCGCGATGACGTGATGCTTCATTTGCTTGTCTCCGATTGGCGAAGCTGCCTGTGACTCACCTTATATCGGCTTGGCGCGACCAAAACGGCCACAAACAACAACGCCACCCGAGGGTGGCGTTGTTGTTTTTTGGTGGAGGTGGGGGGAGTTGAACCCCCGTCCGAGAGCACGCCATCTCCGGTACTACATGCTTAGCTCGTTGTTAGTTCTCGTACGACGGCAACACAACGTGCGAGGCACACCGTCGTCCACACCCGCTAAGTTCACTGCTGGTTGGCGGGTCGCCGCCGGCAGCTGTTCCGTGATAATGACCCTACATCCACGAGCACGGGCACAAGTGGGTTCGGGGCTTACGCCTTAAGCGGCGAGAGCGTAGTTGTCGTCGTTGGCAACTAAGTTTTGCAGCTGGATTAACGAGGAAAGCTACCCCCTCGGCATGCACCAGTCGACTTTGCAACCCCCGTCGAAGCCAGGACACCCCCGGAACCGTTGGAGACACGCAGTACAACCGACGGGGCAAGTATGGGGTGCGCACCCGGCGCCCACAAGGACCTGCAGGAGGGCCTTCAGGCCCGATTGGGTTTGCGGCGACTGTGGGAGGCGGTCAGGCGTCCTTGTTGTGTTTTCTCATGACGCGCTGCTTGTCGCGCTGCCAGTCGCGGTCCTTGCTGGCCTGGCGCTTGTCGTGGGCCTGCTTGCCCTTGGCCAGCGCCAGCTCGAGCTTCACCTTGTTGCCCTTCCAGTACACGGCCGTGGGGATGAGCGTGTAGCCCTCGCGCTCCACGTAGCCCACCAGCTTGTCGATCTCGTGGCGGTGCATCAGCAGCTTGCGGGTGCGGCGGTCGTCGGCCACCACGTGGGTGGAGGCCTGGCTGAGCGGGGTGATCTGCGAGCCGAACAGGAAGATCTCGCCGTTTTTCACCAGCGCATAGGCGTCGCCCATGTTCATGCGGCCGGCGCGGATGGACTTGAGCTCCCAGCCCTGCAGCGCGATGCCCGCCTCGTAGCGGTCCTCGAGGTGGAAGTCGTGGCGGGCGCTGCGGTTGAGGGCAATCGTCTTCTGCGGCGACGCCTTGTCCTTGCCGGTTCCGGTATTCTTGGCTGCGTTGTTCTTGGACATGTTCCTTCCTTGGCGGTCATTGTCGCCCATCGCGGGCCGGCTGGGGGAGGGCGCAACAACAGAGGCCCGATGACGAGCATCCACCGCCACGCGCTGGTCAGGCATTCGGCCCTGCGCATGTACACCCTGGTGAACGACGTGGCCGGCTACCCGGCCCGTTTTTCCTGGTGCGACGGCTCGCAGGTGATCGAGCAGTCCGACACCCACATGCTGGCCCGGCTGGACCTGCGCATCGCCGGCCTGCGCACCAGTTTCACCACCCGCAACGAGCTCGAGGCCCCGACCCGCATCACGCTGGGCCTGGTGGAAGGGCCGTTCCGCAAGCTCACCGGCAGCTGGCATTTCCACAGCCTGGCCGAAGACGCCTGCAAGGTCAGCCTGACGCTGGACTTCGAAGTGGCCGGCAAGGTGATGGGCTCGGCCCTGGCCATCGGCTTCCAGGGCCTGGCCGACCGCATGGTGGACGACTTCTGCCGCGAGGCGGACCGGTCCTGAGCGTGGCCGGCCCCCTGCTGCGCATCGAGGTGGTGTACGCGCTGCCCGCGCGCTGCTGGACCTTCGTGGTCGGGCTGCCGGCCGGGTCGCGGGTGGCCGATGCGCTGGCGAAAGCCAACCTGGCCGTGGAGCTGCCGGGCGTGGCGGTGGACCCGGGGCGGCTGGCGGTGTTCGGCAAGACGGCCACCCCGGAAACCCGGCTGCACGACGGCGACCGGGTGGAAATCCTCAGGCCGCTGGTGGCCGATCCCAAGCAGGCGCGCCGACAGCGCGCCCGGGATGCCGCGAAGCGTTAGCCGCCGCTGGGCCGCGGACGGCGCGGCTTGTCCTTGTCGCGGGCGAGGTTGCCGAAGCGACGCATTTCCTGCGAGAGGGCCTTGTCGGCCTCGGGGAAGTATTCGCCATCCCAGCGGGTCAGGGTTTCGCCCTCGAACCACAGGGTGAGGTTCTTCACCTCGGTGTCGCCGGTGCGACGGCGCTCGGTGGCGACGTAGTCCCAGCGGGACTGGTGGAACGGGTCGGCGACCGGCGGCGAACCCAGCAGGCTGAACACCTGCTGCCGCGACATGCCGGCCTTGAGCTGTTCGACGTTCTTGGATTCGAGCAGGTTGCCCTGGAACACGGGCTGGCGGTAGATGATTCCGCAGCCGGCCACGAGGAGGGTAGCGAGGAGGAGCGTCAGGGCCTTGCGCATTGCGTGCTGATCCGGATCGGTGACCGGCCGATGATACACTAAGGCCCGCGACCGCCAGCCGGCCGCGTTGCACCGCCAGAGCCACCGCATTCAGGAGACAGCATGGAATCGCAGGACCTGCGAAAGGCCGGCCTCACGGTCACGCACCCCCGAATCCGCATCCTCGATGTGCTGGAATCGTCCAGCCCGCGGCACCTGACCGCCGAGGACATCTACCGCCAGCTGCTTGAGAAGGGCGACGACATCGGCCTGGCCACGGTGTACCGGGTCCTCACCCAGTTCGAGGCGGCGGGCCTGGTGCTCAAGCACAACTTCGAAGGCGGCCAGGCCGTCTACGAACTCGACCGCGGCCAGCACCACGACCACATGGTGGACATCGAAACGGGCAAGGTGATCGAGTTCACCAGCCCCGAGATCGAGCGCCTTCAGAACGAGATCGCGGCCAAGCACGGCTACGTCATCGAAGAGCACTCGCTGGTGCTCTACGTCCGCGCCAAGAAGAAGAAATAGCTCAGTCCGCCTGCGCGCGGGTCAGCATCTGGCGCGCGTTGGCGCGCACTTCCTTGGTGATTTCCACGCCGCCCAGCATGCGGGCGAGTTCTTCGACGCGGGCCTTTTCGTCCAGCGGCAGCACGGCGCTGTGGGTGCTGTCGCCGGCCACGGCCTTGCTGACCTGGAAATGATGGTGGCCCTGCGCGGCCACCTGCGGCAGGTGGGTCACGCACAGCACCTGGCGCTCGGCGCCCAGCGCGCGCAGCTTCTGGCCCACCACCTCGGCCACGGCGCCGCCGATGCCGGTGTCCACTTCGTCGAACACCATGGTGGGCACGGCGTCCAGGCCCAGCGCGGCCACCTCGATGGCCAGGCTGATGCGCGCCAGCTCGCCGCCCGAGGCCACCTTGCGCAGCGCGCGCGGCGGCTGGCCGGGGTTGGCCGACACCAGGAACTCGCAGCGCTCGGCGCCCTGGGGCGCGGGGCGCGCGGATTCCATCGGCTCGAGCTGCACGCTGAAAACGCCGCCGCCCATGCCCAGCTCGGCCATCAGGCGGGCCACGGCCTCGCCCAGCGCCTTGGCGGCGGCGGTACGGGCCTGGGTGAGGGCCGACGCGGCCTTGCGCCACGCCGCTTCGGCCTGGGCCAGTTCCTTGCCCAGGCGCTCGGAGCGGTCGGTGGCGCCGCTCAGCGCCTCGAGTTCGCTCGAGGCCGGCGCCGGCCTCGGCCAGCTGGATGTCGGCCGATCCGAGCAGGGCCACGACTTCGGCCAGGCGCGGTTCGTCGGCGCTCAGGCGGGCCAGTTCGGCGCTGACCTGGTGCAGGGCGCGGCCCAGGGACAGGCCTTCGTCGCCGGCCAGGCGGGCGAGGGCGGACTCGCAGCCCTGCAGCAGGCCGGCGGCATTGGCCTGCCGGCGATGCGCCGCCAGCAGGTCTTCGATGGCGCTGGCCTGCAGGTCTTCGCGGCCCAGTTCGTCCACCTGGTGCTGCAGCCAGGCCACGCGCTCGCCGACGTCGCCGGCGCGGGCGATGTCGGCCAGTTCGCGGTCGATCGCGGCCCAGCGCTGGGCGTGGTCTCGCACGCCGGCCAGCAGCGGGTCGTGGCGGCCGAACGCGTCCAGCAGGGCCAGCTGCTGGCCGCGGTCGAGCAGGGCCTGGTGTTCGTGCTGGCCGTGGATTTCCACCAGCCGGCCGCCGAGTTCGGACAATTGGCCCAGGGTGGCGGGGCGGCCGTTGATCCAGGCCCGCGAGCCGCCGTCGGCGCGGATGACGCGGCGCAGCTGGCAGCCGTCCTCGTCGTCGAGCTCGTTTTCGCGCAGCCAGGCCAGGGCCAGGGGCGCATCGTGCAGGCGGAATTCGGCGGCCAGTTCGGCCCGCTGCGCGCCGTGGCGCACGATGCCGGCGTCGGCGCGCGCGCCGGTGAGCCACATCAGGGCGTCCACCAGCAGCGACTTGCCTGCGCCGGTTTCGCCGGAAACCACGGTCATGCCGGGGCCGAACGCGAGTTCGGCGGCACTGACGACGGCGAAATCCTTGAGGGTGAGGTGGGTAATCATGGGCCGGGCGATTTTGCCTGAATCACCCATGGTTTAGCTGCCCCTGTCGCGAAGGCCAGCCGATGCCGACCCGGCGCCGGGTAGGAGATCGCGCCTTGCGCCCGCCGCCCGCCGGCCTTATCTATGGCAGATGGAACTGAGCCTCGACCCCCGCGCCCGCAGCCTGCTGCGCACCCTGATCTCCCAGCACATCCGCGACGGCGAGCCGGTGGGTTCGCGCACGCTGGCGCGCAGTTCGGGCCTGGACGTGAGCCCGGCCACCATCCGCAACATCATGGCCGACCTCGAGGAAATCGGCCTGGTGGCGGCGCCGCACGCCTCGGCCGGCCGCATCCCCACGGCCCAGGGCTACCGCGTATTCGTGGACAGCCTGCTGCAGATGAAGCCGGTGCAGGAGGCCGAATTCTCGCGCATGCGCGCCAACCTGGTGGCCGGCGCCGGCACCCAGGCCCTGCTGTCGAACACCAGCGAGCTGCTGTCGGCGATGAGCCAGTTCGTGGGCGTGGTCACGGTGCCCCAGCGCGGCCAGTTCGCCTTCCGCCACATTGATTTCGTGCCGCTGGACGCCCAGCGCGTGCTGGTGATCCTGGTGTTCACCGACAACGAAGTGCAGAACCGCATCATCACGCCGCGCCGGGCCTACAGCCCGTCCGAGCTGGAACAGACCGCCAACTTCCTCAACAGCCATTTCGCCGGCCGGCCCCTGCAGGAAATCCGCGCCACCCTGCTGCGCGACCTGCGCGACACCCGCAGCGAGATGGAGCGGCTGCTGTCGGCCGCCGTGGACCTGTCCGAACAGGCCCTGGGCGAAGGCCCGGCCCCCAACGACGACATGCTGCTGACCGGCCAGACCCGCCTGATGGGCGTGCAGGAGCTGTCCGACCTGGACCGGCTGCGCGAGCTGTTCGAAGCCTTTTCCCGCAAGCGCGAGATCCTGCAGCTGCTCGAACGCACCATCCACGCCCAGGGCGTGCGGGTGTTCATCGGCGAGGAAACCGGGCTGGCGCCCCTGGACGGCTGCACCGTGGTGACGGCCCCCTACGGCGCCAACGGCCGCGTGCTGGGCGTGCTGGGCGTCATCGGACCCACCCGCATGGCCTACGACCGCGTCATCCCCATGGTGCAGGCCACGGCCGACCTGCTCGGGGCCGCCTTGAATCCCGACCCTCCGGCCCCATAACGCTGCCTGAGCCCGCGGGGAGCGCGGGGGCCGCCACACTGGAATCCCAATGAACAATGAAACCCCCAGCCCGGGCGCTTCGACGCCCGAAGACGACTACGGCCTCGACAACGAGCTTGAGCAGCTGCGCAGCGCCATGGCCAGCCTGCGTGAAGAGGCCCTGCGCGAACGCGCCGAACTCGACAACCAGCGCAAGCGCCTGGCCCGCGACGTCGACCAGGCTCGCCGCTTCGCCAACGAAAAGCTGCTCTCGCAGCTGCTGCCCGTGCTCGACAGCCTGGACGCCGGCCTGCAGGCCGCCAGCGCCGAGACCGGCCCGCTCAAGGACGGCCTGGAAATGACCCTGCGCCAGCTGCTCAAGGTCGGCGCCGACAACGGCATGGCCCAGCTCGATCCCCTGGGCGCGGCCTTCGACCCCGAATGGCACCAGGCCATCAGCCAGGTGCCCGCGCCCGACAAGGCGCCCGGCACGGTGGTGCAGGTCTTCCAGAAGGGCTACAGCCTGAACGATCGCCTGCTGCGCCCGGCCCTGGTGGTGGTTGCGGCCGGTTGAACGCGTGACGGGGGCTTGAAGACGCCGGCCCCAACCCCATTTCTGAACCAGCCGCGGCCCACGCCGCAACGACTCGAAAAATATTTAGACGGAGAATTTCCATGGGCAAGATCATCGGCATCGACCTGGGCACCACCAACAGCTGCGTGTCCGTAATGGAAGGCGGCGTGGCCAAGGTCATCGAGAACTCCGAGGGCGACCGCACCACCCCGTCCATCGTCGCCTTCACCAAGGACGGCGAAGTGATCGTGGGCGCCTCGGCCAAGCGCCAGGCCGTCACCAACCCCAAGAACACCTTCTACGCGGTGAAGCGCCTGATCGGCCGCAAGTTCACCGACGCCGAAGTGAAGAAGGACCTCGACCTGGTGTCCTACGGCATCGCCGCGCACGACAACGGCGACGCCTGGGTCAAGACCAGCGACGGCAAGATGATGTCGCCGCAGGAAATCTCCGCGCGCATCCTCGAGAAAATGAAGAAGACCGCCGAAGCCTACCTGGGCGAGACGGTCACCGAAGCGGTGATCACCGTGCCGGCCTACTTCAACGACAGCCAGCGCCAGGCCACCAAGGACGCGGGCCGCATCGCGGGCCTGGACGTCAAGCGCATCATCAACGAGCCCACCGCGGCCGCGCTGGCCTACGGCATGGACAAGAAGGGCGGCGACCGCAAGCTGGCCGTGTACGACCTGGGCGGCGGCACCTTCGACGTGTCCATCATTGAAATCGCCGAGATCGACGGCGAGCGACAGTTCGAAGTGCTGGCCACCAACGGCGACACCTTCCTGGGTGGCGAGGACTTCGACAAGCGCGTCATCGACTACCTCGTCGAGGAATTCCAGAAGGAGCAGGGCATCGACCTGCGCAAGGACCCCCTGGCCCTGCAGCGCCTGAAGGATGCCGCCGAGCGCGCCAAGATCGAGCTTTCGTCCAACCAGCAGACCGAAGTGAACCTGCCGTACGTCACGGACGACGCCTCGGGCCCCAAGCACCTCAACATCAAGCTCACCCGCGCCAAGCTCGAGGCGCTGGTGGAAGACCTGATCCGCAAGACCATCGAACCGTGCCGCATCGCCCTCAATGACGCCGGCCTGCGCGCCAGCGACATCGGCGACGTGATCCTGGTCGGCGGCCAGACCCGCATGCCCAAGGTGCAGGCGGCGGTGGCCGAGTTCTTCGGCAAGGAGCCGCGCAAGGACGTCAACCCGGACGAGGCCGTCGCCGTGGGCGCCGCCATCCAGGGCGGCGTGCTGGCCGGCACCGT
>JAPLSJ010000127.1 GCA_026398695.1 Arenimonas sp. | reverse complement strand
ATGCAGGCGCTCGAACTGCCGCTGCTGCTGCACGGTGAAGTCACCGATGCCTCGGTGGACGTGTTCGACCGCGAGGCCGAATTCATCGACCGCCACCTGCGGCCGCTGGTGGAGCGCTTCCCGCGCCTGCGCCTGGTGTTCGAGCACATCACCACCCGTCAGGCGGCGCAGTTCGTCGCGTCCGCCCACGACGGCGTGGCCGCGACCATCACGCCGCACCACCTGCTGCTCAACCGCAACGCGCTGTTCACCGGCGGCCTGCGGCCGCATCACTACTGCCTGCCCGTGCTCAAGCGCGAGGAGCACCGCCAGGCGCTGCTGGCCGCCGCCACCAGCGGCAGCCCGAAGTTCTTCCTGGGCACCGACAGCGCGCCCCATGCGCGCATGGCGAAGGAGTCGGCCTGCGGCTGCGCCGGCGTCTACAGTGCGCACGGTGCAATCGAGCTTTACGCGGAAATCTTCGAGCAGGCGGGCGCGCTGGACAAGCTCGAGGCCTTCGCCAGCTTCCATGGGCCGGACTTCTACCGCCTGCCGCGCAACACCGACACCCTCACGCTGCGCCGCGAAGAGTGGCGCATGCCGGCCCAGTTCGGCGACGGCCCCGATGCGCTGGTGCCGTTCCGTGCGGGTGAAACCATGGCGTGGCGGTTGGCCTGAGGAAAATCGGGCTTCGGCTCAGGCGTCGACGGCTTCGCGCAGCGTCGCGAGCACCTGTTCGCCATAGCGCTCGAGCTTCGTGGCGCCGACGCCGCTGATGCCGCCGAGCTCGTCGAGCGACTCGGGCCGGCTTTCGGCGATCGCGCGCAGGGTGGCGTCGTGGAAGATGACGTAGGCGGGCACCGACTGTTCGCGCGCCAGGGTGGCGCGCAGTGCGCGCAGGGCTTCGAACAGCGGCATGCCGGCGGCCGACAGCGGCGCGGCGGCCGGGCCGGCACTGCGGCTGCTGCCGCGCTCGCGCTCGCGGGTGCGGGTGGACTCTTCGCGCAGGGCCACGCTTTGTTCGCCCTTGAGCACGGGGCGGCTGGCGTCGGTGAGGCGCAGGCTGCCGTGGCCCTCCACGTCCACTTCCAGCAGGCCCATGGCCACCAGCTGGCGGAACACGCCCTTCCACTGCCGCGCGTCGAGGTCGGCACCGATGCCGTAGGTGCTCAGCTTGTCGTGGCCGAGCTGGCTGATGCGCTCGTTGCCGGCGCCGCGCAGGATGTCCACCAGGTGCGTGACGCCGAAGCGCTGTCCGCTGCGGTACACGCACGACAGGGCCTTCTGCGCGGCCACGGTGGCGTCCCAGGTGCGCGGTGGCTCCAGGCAGTTGTCGCAGTTGCCGCAGGCCTGCGGGTAGGTTTCGCCGAACGCGTCGAGCAGCACCTGGCGGCGGCAGCGGGTGGATTCGCAGTAGCCCAGCAGCGTGTCGAGCTTGCGTCGCTCGAGCCAGCGGCGCTCTTCGCCGGCGTCGGAGTTTTCGATCATCTGGCGCAGCATCACCATGTCGCCCAGGCCGTAGCACAGCCAGGCCTGCGCGGGCTCGCCGTCGCGGCCGGCGCGGCCGGTTTCCTGGTAGTAGCCTTCCAGCGACTTGGGCAGGTCCATGTGCGCGACGAAGCGCACGTCGGGCTTGTCGATGCCCATGCCGAAGGCGATGGTGGCCACCATCACCACGCCGTCCTCGCGCAGGAAGCGGCGCTGGTTGCGGGCGCGCACCGCGGCGTCGAGGCCGGCGTGGTAGGGCAGGGCGTCGATGCCCTGCTGCACCAGGAATTCGGCCGTTTCCTCCACCTTGCGGCGCGAGAGGCAGTACACGATGCCGGCGTCGCCGCGGTAGGCGCCCAGGAAGTCGAGCAGCTGGCGCCGCGCGTTGTCCTTCTGCAGCACGCGGTAGCGGATGTTGGGGCGGTCGAAGGAAGTGATGAACTGGCGTGCATCTTCCAGCCCCAGCCGCTCGGCGATCTCGCGCCGGGTGGGCGCGTCGGCGGTGGCGGTGAGTGCGATGCGCGGCACGTCGGGCCAGCGCTCGTGCAGCAGGTTGAGTTCGCGGTACTCGGGGCGGAAGTCGTGGCCCCACTGCGAGACGCAGTGCGCCTCGTCGATGGCGAACAGGGCGATGCGGCTGCGGTCGAGCAGGCGCAGGAAGCGGTCGGTGAGCAGGCGTTCGGGCGCGACGTACAGCATGTCCAGGTCGCCGGCCAGCAGCCTGGCTTCGACGGCGGCGGCCGCTTCGCCGGTGAGCGAGGAGTTGAGGAAGGCGGCGCGCACGCCCAGCTGCTCCAGCGCCTCCACCTGGTCCTGCATCAGCGCGATCAGGGGCGAGACGATGATGCCCGTGCCCTCGCGCAGCAGCGAAGGCACTTGGTAGCAAAGGGACTTGCCGGCACCCGTGGGCATCAGCACCAGGCAGTCGTTGCCGGCGCCGATGTGTTCCACCACGGCGGCCTGTTCGCCACGGAAGTCGGGGTAGCCGAAGACGCGGCGGAGGATGTCGTGGGCGGGGGACGTCATGGGCCCAGTTTACCGGGCCCGCCTGATCCGGCGGTGACGGAAGTTTCCCCGCGCGGCCGTGCGAACTCCGCCCGGGCTGGCCGGGCGCGTTGAAGCCCGGTGCACCGATGCGCTCGGCGATCTCTTCAAGCGCCATCTTGAAGGTGCGTCGTCACGGATTTCGCGCAAATGAACGGGCCGGGATTGTTACCATGGCGCCCGATGGAACAGCGCCCCGCCCCGATCCCGCGTTTCCCCACCGACACCGTGCTCAGCCGCGACCATGGCCGCCTCAGGCGGCTGCTGGGCGCGCTGCGCAAGGCGCCGGAGGACGCGGCTGCGCGCGCGGCCTGGGACAAGGCCGTGGCGGCATCGGCGGCGGTGCGCGCGCGCCGCGACGCCCAGGCGCCCGTGCCGACCTTCGACGACAGCCTGCCGGTGGCGCGCGAGGCCGAAACGCTGGTGGCGTTGATCCGCAAGCACCCGGTGGTGATCCTGGCCGGCGAAACCGGCTCGGGCAAGACCACCCAGTTGCCCAAGCTGTGCCTGGCGGCGGGCCGCGGCCGCGCCGGCATGATCGGCTGCACGCAGCCGCGCCGCATCGCCGCGCGCGCCGTGGCGCGCCGAGTGGCCGAAGAGCTGCAGGTGCCGATGGGCGGCGCGGTGGGCTACCAGGTGCGCTTCACCGAAAACGTCGGCGACGACACCTACATCAAGTTCATGACCGACGGCATCCTGCTGGCGGAGATCCAGTCCGACCGCTTCCTGTCCAAGTACGACACGATCATCGTCGACGAGGCGCACGAGCGCAGCCTGAACATCGACTTCCTGCTCGGCTACCTCAAGCAGCTGGTGAAGACGCGGCCCGACCTCAAGCTGATCGTCACCTCGGCCACCATCGACACCGAGCGCTTCGCCCGCCATTTCGACGGCGCGCCGGTGCTGAGCGTCGAAGGCCGCAGCTTCCCCGTCGAAGTCCGCTACCGCCCCGGCGACGAGGCCGAAGCCTCGTCCGAAGCTACGTCCGAAGCCACGTACCAGGTACATTTTTCCGGAGAAGGACGCGGCAGTGGCCGGAATCCCACCCGGAAAAATGTACCTGGTACGCCATCTCCGCCGTCGATGGCCGAGGCCATCGTGGCGGCCGCCGACGAGATCACGCGCGAAGACCCCCAGGGCGACGTGCTGGTCTTCCTGCCCGGCGAGCGCGAGATCCGCGACGCCCACGCCGCGCTCAACCGCCGCAAGTACCGCTCCACGGAAGTGATCCCGCTGTACGCGCGGCTGTCGGTGCGCGACCAGGAC
>JAPLSJ010000020.1 GCA_026398695.1 Arenimonas sp. | reverse complement strand
AAGCCGCCCACCTCACCCGCTGACGTGAAAATGTACCAGGTATATTTTCACGCAGCGCCCGGCGAACACCGCCCGCCGCATGAAAATATACCTGGTACATTTTCACGGCCTGCCGCAAGGGTGCGATAATGCCCGCCATGGACAAGACCCCCGAACCCGGCACCACCCACTTCGGTTTCCGCGACGTGCCGGTGGCAGAGAAGAAGAAACTGGTGGGCCAGGTCTTCAGCTCGGTCGCGCGCCAGTACGACCTGATGAACGACCTGATGTCGCTGGGCATCCACCGCGTGTGGAAGCGCTACTTCGTCGGCACCTCGGGCGTGAAGCGCGGCGACCGCGTGCTCGACCTGGCCGGCGGCACCGGCGACATCGCCGCCCTGTTGCACGAGCGGGTGGGCGACACCGGCAGCGTCGTGCTGGGCGACATCAACGCCGCCATGCTGTCCGTGGGCCGCGACCGCCTCACCGACCGCGGCCTGGTGCGCGGCCTGGAATACGTGCAGCTCAACGCCGAAGCGCTGCCGTTCCCGGACGCCAGCTTCGACCTGGTCACCATCGCCTTCGGCCTGCGCAACGTCACCGAGAAGGCCAACGCCCTGCGCGAGATGCACCGCGTGCTCAAGGTCGGTGGCCGCGCCCTGGTGCTGGAGTTCTCGCAGGTGAAGCCCGAGTGGTTCCGCCCCGTGTACGACTTCCATTCGTTCAAGGTGCTGCCGCGCCTGGGCCAGCTGTTCGCCAACGACGCCGACAGCTACCAGTACCTGGCCGAGTCCATCCGCAAGCACCCGCCGCAGGACGAGCTCAAGGCCATGATGGAAACCGCCGGCTTCGCCCGCTGCGAGTACCGCAACCTCAGCGCCGGCATCGTCGCCATCCACTCGGGCTACAAGGTCTAGCCCGCGTCCCTCCCACAGCAGATTCTTCAGTCGGCGCGCACGCGCCAGGCTTCGGCCAGTGAGATCAGCCCGTCGCGCGCCAGCTGCACCGCGGCCTGGGTGATCGGCACCATGCCTTCCTCGATGGCCAGGCGGTGGATGGCATCGGCTTCCGCGCCCGGCAGGATCAGGCTCTGGATGCGCGGCGTGATGATCATCATTTCGTACACCGCCCGGCGCTTGTGCACGCCCAGGCCGTCGCAGTGCGAGCAGCCGCGGCCGTGGTGGAACACTTCCTCCGGCGCCACGCCCAGGATGGCCCGGATGTGCGGGTCGGCCGGCTCCACTTCCTGGCAGTGCTTGCAGGTGAGCCGCACCAGCCGCTGCGACATCACCGCCAGCAGCGACGCGCGCAGCAGGTAGGCCTCCACGCCCAGGTCCAGCAGGCGCGTGACGGTGGTGGCGGCGGTGTTGGTGTGCAGCGTGCTCAGCAGCAGGTGGCCGGTGAGCGCGCTTTCCACGGCGATGCCCGCGGTTTCCTCGTCGCGGATCTCGCCCACCATGATCACGTCCGGATCGTGGCGCAGGAAGTTGCGCATGGCGCTGGCGAAGGTGAAGCCCGCGGCGCGGTTCACCTGCATCTGCTGGATCTCGTCGATGTAGAACTCCACCGGGTCTTCGATGGTGAGGATGTTGATGCGCTGCTTGCGCAGCTCCAGCAGCATCGCGTACAGCGTGGTGGACTTGCCGCAGCCGGTGGGCCCGGTGGTGAGGAACATGCCGTGGCTGCGCCCCATCACGTCGTCGATGCGCTGGCGGTCGGCCGCGGTGAGGCCCAGCTGTTCGAGGTTCCACAGGCTTTCGTTGGTGTCGAGCAGGCGGATGACCACGCTTTCGCCGTAGATGGCCGGCAGCACCGAGATGCGCAGGTCCACCTCGCGGCCATCGTCGAGCACGAAGGTGGTGCGGCCGTCCTGCGGCTTGCGGTGTTCGGCCAGGTTCATCGAGCCCAGCACCTTCACGCGGCTGGTGACCGCCGGGTGCAGCGTGCGCAGCAGCCGGCGCACCGGCACCATTTCGTCGTCGATGCGGTAGAGCACGTCGGTGCCGCCCTCGCCCGGCCGCAGGTGGATGTCGGAAGCACGCCGCGCCACCGCGTCGGCAATCAGCCCCGCGACGATGCGCACCACGGGCTTTTCCTTCGCCAGCCGCTCCATTTCCTGCGGGTTGGACTCCCGGCCCAGCGCCGAGGGGTCCAGGCCCAGCTGCTGGGCGATGTCCTTGTCCTCGACCCGGTCGTAGTGCTCGGCGATGGCGTTGCGGATGTCGCGCGGCGTGGCCACCATCGCCATCACGCGCTGGCGGCACAGGAAGTCCAGGGTGGCCAGGGTGTCGCCATTGCCCGGGTCCTCCATGGCCACGGCCACCATGCCCTGGTGCACCCGCAGCGGCACGGCCCGCAGGCGGCGCGCCATTTCCGGGCGGATCAGGGCATTGGCCTCCTGGCTGGGATCAATGTCCGCCAGCCGCACCAGCGGCAGTCCCAGCGAGCGCGCCAGGTGGTACTGACCTTCGGTGGTGTCGTCGCCCAGCGCGACCCACTGCTCCATCGTCGGCACCCCGCCCGTCGGCTTCCAGCCGTTGGCGACGCCGCCGCCGGACTGCAGGTAGTCCATCAGCGCCGCACCGTTGGCGATCAGCGGGCTGACATGGTCGGTGGTCTTTGCGGGTTCCATTCGGCGGGGCTCCCTGGGCTGTTTGAACCAGTATCGCTGCAAATCCAGGGCCAGGAATTGTCCTGGATCAGTCGGGGCAGGGGGGGTGGGGCAGGGCGCACGGGTGGCCGGCCCGCGCTAGAATCGAACGGTCAACCCGCCCGGAAACTGCCATGCGCCGCCTTGCCCTGCTGCTCGCCCTGTTCGTCGCCACCCTGCCGGCCCTGGCCCAGGACCGGCGTACCGACGAACACTCCTACGCCCAGCCCGACAAAGTGCGCATCAGCGACCTGGCCCTGGACCTGGCCGTCGACTTCGACAAGCGCCAGCTCGCCGGCACTGCCACGCTCACCCTGGCCTGGGCCGACCCGGCGCAGCGCGAGCTGGTGCTCGACACGCGCGACCTGGCCATTTCCGCCATCGAGGCCCGCAGCGGCAAGCGCAAGTTCCGCCCCGTGGACTTCGCGCTGGCCGCGCGCGACGAGCGCTTCGGCAGCAAGCTCACCATCACGCTCCCGCGCCAGCACGAACAGGTCCGCATCACCTACGCCACCTCGCCCGAGGCCTCGGGCCTGCAGTGGCTCAGCCCGGCCATGACCGCCGGCGGCAAGACGCCCTTCATGTTCAGCCAGTCCCAGGCCATCCACGCCCGCAGCTGGGTGCCGCTGCAGGACACGCCGTCGGTGCGCTTCACCTACACCGCGCGCATCAAGACCCCGGCCGACGTGATGGCGCTGATGAGCGCCGACAACGACCCGGCCGCGCCGCGCGACGGCGACTACAGCTTCACCATGCCCCAGGCCATCCCGTCGTACCTGATGGCGATCGCGGCCGGCGACCTGGTGTTCAAGCCGATCTCGGCCCGCGCCGGCGTCTGGGCCGAGCCGCGCACCATCGACCGCGCGGTGAAGGAATTCGAAGACACCGAGAAGATGATCCAGGTGACCGAGCAGCTCTACGGCGACTACCGCTGGGGCCGCTACGACCTGCTGATCCTGCCGCCGTCGTTCCCGTTCGGCGGCATGGAAAACCCGCGCCTGAGCTTCATCACGCCAACCGTGATCGTCGGCGACGGCTCGCTGGTGTCGCTGATCGCGCACGAGCTGGCGCATTCGTGGTCGGGCAACCTGGTCACCAACGCCAGCTGGAAGGACATGTGGCTCAACGAAGGCTTCACCAGCTACGTCGAGAACCGCATCGTCGAGGCGCTGTACGGCAAGGAGCGCGCCGACATGGAGTTCGTCAACAGCCGCAATGGGCTGATGGCCGAGCTGGCCGAAGTGCCCGAGGCGCAGCAGGTGCTGGTGCTGCCGGCCCGCGGCGGCAGCGACCCGGAAGACGCGCTGGGCGCGGTGGCCTACGACAAGGGCGCGTGGTTCCTGCAGTTCCTGGAGCAGCGCTTCGGCCGCGACGCCTTCGACCCGTTCCTGCGCAGCTGGTTCGACACGCATGCCTTCCAGAGCGTGGACAGCGACCAGTTCGCGGCCTTCCTGCGCAGCAACCTGATGGCGAAGCAGCCGGGCGTGGTCACCGACGCCGAGCTCGCCGCGTGGCTCACGCAGCCGGGCATCCCCGCGTTCGCGCCCAAGACCACGTCGCCGCGTTTCGACGCCGTGGACGCCGCGCGCGAAGCCTGGGTGAAGCGCCGCACCGCCGCGCGCGAACTCAAGACCTCGGCCTGGACCACGCAGGAATGGGTGTACTTCCTCGAGGGCCTGCCGGCCGACCTGGCGCCCGAGCGCCTGGTGGAACTCGACCAGGCCTTCCGCTTCACCGGCACGCCCAACGGCGAGCTGGCCCAGCGCTGGTACCCGCTCAGCGTGCGCAGCGAATACTTCGAAGCGCGCCCGGCGATGTCGCTGTTCCTGCGCAAGATCGGCCGCCGCAAGCTGGTGATGCCGACCTACGAAGCGCTGGCGCAGACCGCCGACGGCCTGGCCTTCGCCGAGCAGATCTTCGCCATGGCGCGCCCGGGCTACCACCCCATCACCAGCGCGTCGGTGCAGGCGCTGCTGGAAAAAGCCAAGGCCGCCGCCGCGGTGCCGGCGCAATGACATGACCGGGCGTCGCGGCAGCGGTACCCGCAAGGTTGTCCTGGTCACGTCGCTGGGCCTGGCCCTGGGCGTGGTGGGCTTCGCGGCCACGGCGCCCGAGAAGGTGCTGGAGGCCGAGTTCGCGCGCCAGCGCTGGCTGGCTGGCGCCGAAGTGACCCAGTACGTCGTGGCCGGCCACCGCTGGTCCGCCGTGGAAGCGGGGCAGGACACCAGCAAGCCCTTGGTGGTGCTGGTGCACGGCTTCACCGGCAGCAAGGAAAACTGGCTGCCGCTGATGCGCGAGCTGGCCAGGAACTATCGCGTCATCGCGCCCGACCTGCCCGGCTGGGGCAACAGCGAGCGCCAGCCCGGCGGCGACTATGGCCCGGTGGCGCAGTCCGAACGCCTGGCGGAGTTCCTGCGCGCGCTGCCGGAAAAACCGGCGCTGCTGCTGGGCCACTCCATGGGCGGGCAGATCGTGGGCCTGATGGCCGCGCGCAATCCCGGCCTGGTCGACCGCATCAGCCTGATGTCGTCGGCCGGCGTGCGTTACCAGGAAAACGCCTTCGCCAACGCGGTGCTGGCCGGCCAAAACCCGTTCCAGGTCACCAGCAAGGCCGAGCTCAAGCGCTACCTGGGCATCGTGTTCGAAGATCCGCCGTTCGTGCCCTGGCCGGCCAACGAGGCGCTGGTGCGCCGCCGGCGCGCCGACGCGCAGTTCGAGCAGCGCGTGCTGGACGGCATCGGCCGCGGCCCCGACGCGTTCGCGCTGGAAGACGAGCTGGCCAACATCCGCGCGCACACCCTGCTGCTGTGGTGCCGCGACGACCGCGTCATCGACGTCAGCGCCGCCGAAGTGTTCCATCGCGGCCTGGCCAGCAGCAGCACCGTCATCCTGGCCGGCTGCGGCCACATGCCGATGATGGCGCAGCCGCGCCAGGTGGCCGGCGCGATCGGCGGCTTCATGGACGCCCCGCGCTGACGCCGATGCTGCGCGGACTGTCCGGCGGCATGCATCCGGGCTGGCGGATCCTCCGTGGCCTGGTGGTGGCGTGGCTGCTGCTCACTGCTGCGTTCGTGCTCATCAGCGCCTTCAGCGCGCGCGGCCTGCCCGACCTGCAGCCCTGGCATCGCTGGGAGTTCCCTAGCGAGCCCGACGCCTCCCGGCTGCGCGACATGGACTGGGCCGGCTACGAACGCGCCGAGCAGGCCGTGTTCGGCGAACTGCAGGCCCACCTTGCCGCCGACGCCACCCCGGGGCGCTACCGCTACCAGTCGGGCAGCCCGCTGGGCGCACGCGACGGCGCCGTGGACTGGAACCGCAGCCAGGTACTGATGCCCACCGGCCCGGTGCGCGGCGGCGTGCTCATGCTGCACGGGCTCAGCGATTCGCCCTACAGCCTGCGGCATCTGGCGCAGCGCTACACGGCGCAGGGCTTCGTGGTGGTGCTGCCGCGCCTCCCCGGCCACGGCACCGCGCCCTCGGGCCTGCGCCAGGCGCAGTGGACCGACTGGCTGGCCACGGCCGAGCTGGGCGCACGCGAGGTGCGCGCGCGCATCGGCGCCGGCCAGCCCTTCCACGTGGTGGGCTATTCCAACGGCGGGGCGCTGGCGCTGAAGTACGCGATGGACCGCGTGGACATCACCGGCGACGAAGGCCTGCCCGCGCCCGACCGCGTGGTGATGGTGTCGCCCATGATCGGCATCGGCCGGCTGGCGGCATTCTCGCGGCTGATGCCGCTGCTGTCGGGCATTCCGTATTTCGAGAAATCGCGCTGGCTGGACGTGCAGCCGGAGTTCAATCCGTTCAAGTACAACTCGTTCCCGGTGAACGGCGTGCGGCAGTCGTGGCTGCTCACCGGCGTGGTGCAGGGGCAGCTGCTGCACCTGCGCACCATCGGCCGCAGCGAGCGGCTGCCGCCGATCCTGGCCTTCCAGTCGGTGCTCGACGGCACGGTGAGCACGCCGGCGGTGGTGCGCCAGCTGTTCGACCAGCTGCCGGCCAACGGCAGCGAGCTGGTGCTGTTCGACATCAACCGCCGCGGCGTGCTGTCGCCGATGTTCACCCAGTCGGCCAACCAACTGATTGACCAGCTGCAGCCCGGCGACGCCCACACCTACCGGCTCACGGTGATCGGCAACCTCGATGCCGACACGGCCACGGTGGGCGAGCGCCGCCTGGAGCCGGGCGCCCGGACCCCGGTGGTGCGGCCGCTGCCGCTGTCGTACCCGGACAACGTGTACTCGCTGTCGCACGTGGCGCTGCCTTTCCCGGTGGACGACCCGCTGTACGGCCTGCAGCCGCGCATGGACGAGGACTACGGCATCCGCATCGGCACGATGGCCCTGCACGGCGAGCGCGGGGCGCTGTCGGTGGCGGCCGAGCAGCTGATGCGGCTGAGCAGCAATCCGTTCTACGGCTACCTGGCCCAGCGCGTGGACGAGGCCATCGCGGCCGACCTGCCGCCGGCCGCCGCGCCCTGAAATTCACCGTTGCGCGGCCGGCGCCGTCCCGGCCGCGGCCACGGGCGTACCATCGCGGTTCTCCCGCGAACCCGAGCCTGCCCATGACCGTTTCCCTGCACACCGCCTCCGTCCCCGTGTTCAACCAGCTGCTCGGCGGCCTCGCCGACGTGCTGAAAAAGGCCGAGGCGCACGCCACCGAGCGCAAGATCGACCCCAACGCCTACCTGCAGTCGCGCCTGTACCCGGACATGTTCCCGCTGCTGCGACAGGTGCAGATCGCCTGCGATTTCGCCAAGTCGGTGTCGGCGCGCCTGGCGCAGGCCGAAGTCCCGGCCTGGGAAGACAACGAGGCCAGCTTCGAAGACCTGCAGTCCCGCATCGCCCGCACGCAGGCCTTCATCGCCAGCCTCGACGCCGCCAGCTTCGAAGGCGCCGAGTCGCGCGACATCGTGCTGCGCCCCGGCACCCCGAAGGAAAAGAAGCTCACCGGCCACGCCTACCTGCTCAACTACGGCCTGCCCCAGTTCTTCTTCCACGTCACCACCGCCTACGCCCTGCTGCGCCACGCCGGCATCGAAATCGGCAAGCGCGACTTCATGGGCCAGTACTGAAAGCCGAATGGATGCTTAGGGCTCCGCGCCGATGAGGCGTGCAATCGTGAACCGCGCCAGCGCTTCGCGGTGGTGGTAGCGGTCGTTCTGGAGTGTGCCGGTGCGGGGCGGGTAGCCCGTGATTTCGATGGCCTTGCAGCCGTCGCGGCAGCCCCAGAACGCGCCGCTGTTCGCCACGATGTCCACCGACCACGGCCCGAGGTCGCGCAGCCAGTAGCCCATGGGCACGGGCATCTCGGGCGGCGCGTAGTCGGGCTTCGCCAGCATGGCGTGCACGTTGCCGCCCAGCACGAGCAGGCGGCCGCGGGGCAGGGCGGCGTACGCCGCGCGGACCCGCGTGGCCATGCCCTGGTCGCGGTCGTTCGCGCCGCGGACGGCACCGCGCTCCACGTCGTAGGCCAACAGGCCGACGTCGCGGCCCTGCGATTTGAGCCGGCGCACCTGCTCGACCAGGTCGACCATGTCGTGGCTGCGCCGGCCGTCGTGCTGGTCGCCCTGGATGGTCCAGAACGGACTCGACATCAAGCTGGCGCGCGCCGCCGCGCTGCCGTCCGAAGCCAGGTAGCGGCGCAAGTGCGCCTGTTCCGAACCCGGGATCTCCAAGGCAAGCAGAACGGGCCCCTCTAGGGCGTAATCACCGACCAACCGTCCCACCAGCCGCGGAATCTCACGCGTGCCGTGCTTCTCGCCCAGAAGGATCAGCCGATGCCCGCCCGCGGCTTCGCGGATGCCGGCCGCCGCGGTTTCCATGGAATCGGTTTGCGCACCCGCGCCCATCGCAGCGAATAGACACAGCCAAACCACGGCAGCCAGCGCCCGCCTCGACATCGTTCCGCTCCTCTCCGTGGTCTTGCCGACAAAATGACGGTCTTTGCGGACGTTTCAAGCCCCGGGCTGCCGCCCAAGAGAAACAGGCGTCGCGATGCCTGCTCGTTGCCAACCCGGCCCCGGGTCTCGAGAATGGCAATTCCCTACAACGGAGGTGGCCCATGCGACGTGCAGCCCTGCTGCTCCTGCTGGCATCGTGGGATGCAAGCGCCGTCGTCATTCGCGACGACGTTGCGGACCTGGACCATCGAATGGCGGCAAGCGAATTCCCCGCGCTGGCCGATCTGCCCGGCGAGGGCCACGGCGTCCTCATCGCGCCGCAGTGGGCCATTACGGCCGCCCACGCGGTCAGCTGGCAACACGCCCTGGACGTGGTCGTCATCGGTGGCACGCCACGGGCCGTGCGCAGCGTCGTCATCCATCCGGGCTACAAGTCACCTCCCCAGCCGATGATCGAAGCCGCCCTGAAGTCGGGCGATTGGGAGGCCTTTTTTGCTTTCACCGGCTCTTCCGACGACATCGCGTTGATCCAGCTCGCCGAGCCGGTCATGGACGTCGCGCCCGTGCCGATCCACGGCGGTGCGGTCATGGGAAAGGTCGTCCGGATCATCGGGCGCGGCGCCACGGGGACGGGATCAGGGGGGCACGCGTTGAACGCGCCACGCCGCACCGACCTGCGCCACGGCTACAACACGATCAGTGTCTCGGAAGGCCGGTGGATCGGATACCGCTTCGACGAGCCGCCGAACGCGCTGGCTCTCGAGGCATCGACCGGAAGCGGAGACAGCGGCGGTCCGATCCTGGTCGCGGTGGGCGACGAATGGCAGCTTGCCGGCATCGCGGCGTGGAAGCGCGGCATCGTCACCGGCACGCAAGTCCAGCCGGGCCGATACGGGGAGACCAGCTACGGCGTCAGGCTTGGGAACTACGCCGACTGGATCGAAAGCACGATCGCGAAGGGCGACACGAAGTAGGACCTGCGGTTCGTGCCCGGCCGAAGAAAGAAAAAGGCCGCGCTGTGCGCGGCCTTTTTCGTCGAGCGTGATGCGGCGGTTACTGCGCGGCAGGCGCCGGCGGCTCCACCGGGGCGGCGCGCGACGCGTCGCGGGCGGCCTTGAAGGCGTTGCCCTCGACGTAGTTCGGCCACGCGTCGTTGTTGGCCAGTGTGCGGCCCACGCCGTACAGCGCGTACAGGTCCTGCACCACGCCGCGCAGGTCCCACGCCTCGTCGAACTCGTCGGCGGGCTTGTGGTACAGCGCGGTGGTGTAGTTGGCCTGCACCTGGCGACCGTAGTCGGCGCCCTTCTCGATGTGGTCGATGCCGCCCTTGGCATACAGCGCCGGCACACCGAACTTGGCGAAGCTGAAGTGGTCGGAGCGGAAGAAGAAGCCCTTCTCGACGCCATCTTCCTCGACCAGCGTGCGCTGCTGCTTATCGGCGATCGGGCGCAGGATGTCGTCGAGCTCCGAATTGCCCAGGCCGATCACCACCAGGTCCCGGGTCGGGCCCACCACCGACATCGCGTCGAGGTTGATCACCGCCACCGTGTCCTTGAGCGGGATCACCGGATTGGCCGCGTAGTACTTCGAACCCAGCAGGCCCGACTCCTCCAGCGTCACCATCAGGAACACCACGCTGCGCGCCGGCTTCGGGTTCTGCACGATGAAGGCTTCCGCGATCTCCAGCACGCCGGCCACGCCCGTGGCGTTGTCGATGGCGCCGTTGTAGACGTGGTCCTCGCCTTCCGCCGCCGGAGCGGCCTTGTCGCCGCCGTGGGTGGCGCTGTGGTCGCCCAGGTGGTCCCAGTGCGCCGTGTAGACGATGGCCTCGTCCGGCCGCTCCACGCCCGGCAGCTTGGCCAGGATGTTGCGCGAGCTGGCCTCGGTAACCGTGCTCTTGAGCGAGGCATCGAAGGTCGCCCCGCCGATCGCCACCGGCTTGAAGCCACGCTGGTTGGCGGCCGTGCGCAGCGCGTCCAGGTCCAGGCCCGCATCGGTGAACAGCTGGGTGGCGGTTTCACCGGTCAGCCAGCCCTGCAGCGGCAGGCGCGGCTCGGGGTCGGCGCTGGCGGGCAGGTCGTACTGCGCGCCCGACCAGCTGTTCTTGACCACGTCCCAGCCGTAACCGGCGCCGGCGTCGTCGTGGATGATCAGCGCGGCGGCGGCGCCCTGGCGCGCGGCCTCTTCGAACTTGTAGGTCCAGCGGCCGTAGTAGGTCATCTTCTTGCCGCTGAACAGCTCCGGGTCGCCGCTGTGGAAGCCCGGGTCGTTCACCAGCATCACGACCGTCTTGCCCTTCACGTCCAGGCCTTCGTAGTCGTTCCAGCCGGCTTCGGGGGCGTTCACGCCGTAGCCCACGAACACCATCTCGCTGCCGGCCACGTCCACCTGCGGCTGCGCGCTGCGCGTGCCCAGCGCCATCTGCGTGCCGAAGGCCAGCGGGCTGGCGGCGCCCTTGAGCGTGATCGTGGCGGTGGTGGTGGCTTCGTCGGCGGTGGTGACCACCATCGGCACGTCCTGGAACCAGCTGTCGCCGTTGCCCGGCTGCAGGCCCAGGCGCTTGAACTGCGCCACCACGTAGTCAGCCGTCTGCTGCTCGCCGTCGGTGCCCGGGGCGCGGCCGCCGAACTCGTCGGACGACAGCACCTTCACGTGCTGGCTGAAGTCTTCGGCGGAAATTTCGGGGCCGAAGCCGTGTTTGACCGGGGCTGCCTCGGCCACCGGCGCCTCGGGCGCGGGGGCGGGGCTGCAGGCCGCGAGCGCAAGCGCGGCCGCGGCGAATATCAGGGTGTGCTTCATCGGACGGGTTCTCCAAACGCGGGAACCTCTGATTCTAGTACCAACCCGGCCGCCCCGCAGGGCGGCCGGCGCCGCCCTCAGTCGCGGGGCGGCAGCTTGTCCGTGTAGGCCTGGGCGGTGGCACCGGTGACGGCGCCCACCTTGGCGGTGCCGTGCACGAACAGCTCCACCTCGCGCTCGAACACCAGCGTGCCCTCCACGACCGAATCCGGGCCGATCACGATGCGCGGCTTGCGGCTGTTGCTGCTGTTCCACCAGCCCATGCTGGGCTTCTCGACCAGGATGCCGCCGCGCACGTGGGTGGCGTCCAGGGTGATGTCGCCGTTGGTGGTGGTGAGGCCGCCGGCGATCTTCGCGCCTTCGAAGTTCAGGCCGCCGTTGACCGTCTCGGCGTTGCCGCCGACCTGCACGCCCTTGCGGCCGCGGATGCCGCCGTTCACGGTTTCCACGTCGTGTTCGACGATGGCGCCCTGGCCCAGGCTGATGCCGCCGTTCACCGTTTCCAGCGTGCCCGCCGTGGCCCCGTCGCCGAGGTTGATGCCGCCGTTCACGGTATCGGCGCTGCCCACGCGGGCGCGGTCGGCGATCGAGATGCCGCCGTTGACGGTTTCGGCCGTGCGCACCACGGCGCCTTCGCGCACGGTGATGCCGCCGTTCACCGACTCCAGCGAGCCGTATTCCTTGCCGGACTCGGCCGTGATGCCGCCGAACACCTTTTCGACGTTCTGCTGGGACAGGGCGGGACCGGCCGCGAGGGCCAGCGACAGGGCGATCAGCGAAGCAAGCGGGGTGGTGCGCATGGGGTGGCTCCTTGGGAATTCCCCCGTGGGATGCGGCCGGGGCGGGGGAAGGTTTAAACCGGTTCAGCCTGGAACGGCCCCAGTCTCCCGCGCGGGGCTACAATTTCAACGTGCCATCCGTCCCGGAGTCCGCCTTGCCTGCCGCCAGCCCCCGTCCCAAGCCCTTCCTGCTGCTGATCCTCGACGGCTGGGGCCACCGCGAGGAAACCGCCGACAACGCCCTGGCCCAGGCCCGGCTGCCGAACTGGCGCCGCCTGATGGCCGAATTCCCGCACACCCTGGTGCACACCGAAGGCCGCCACGTCGGCCTGCCGGACGGCCAGATGGGCAACTCCGAAGTCGGCCACATGAACATCGGCGCCGGCCGCATCGTCTACCAGGACCTCACCCGCGTGGACGCGGCCATCGAAGACGGCAGCTTCTACGACAACGCCGAACTGGTGGCCGCCTGCCGCGCCGCCAAGGCCAACGGCGGCGCCCTGCACGTGATGGGCCTGCTGTCGCCGGGCGGCGTGCACAGCCACGAAGAACACCTGTTCGCCATGATCGAACTGGCCCGCCGCGAAGGCGTGGGCGACATCGCCATCCACGCCTTCCTCGACGGCCGCGACACCCCGCCGCGCTCGGCCGAAGACAGCCTGCACCGGCTGCTGGCGATCTGCGCCGACGGCGACGCCCACGTCGCCACGATCAGCGGCCGCTACTACGCCATGGACCGCGACCAGCGCTGGGACCGCGTGGAGCGCGCCTACCGCGCCATCGCCGAGGCCGACGCCGACGACGTCGCGTCCGACGCCATCACTGCCCTGCACGCCGCCTACGGCCGCGGCGAGAACGACGAGTTCGTGCTGCCCACCGTCATCAACGGCGGCCGCGCCATGCGCGACGGCGACGCGGTGGTGTTCATGAATTTCCGCGCCGACCGCGCCCGCCAGCTCACCAGCGCCTTCGTGGCGCCGGGCTTCAGCGGCTTCGCCAAGCCGCGCGCCATCGCGCTGTCGCGCTTCGTGTGCCTGAGCGAATACGACGCCACCCTGCCGGCGCCCGTGGCCTTTGGCGCCGAAGACCTGCGCAACACCCTGGGCGACGTGCTGGCCGCGAACGGCCTCACCCAGCTGCGCATCGCCGAAACCGAGAAGTACGCGCACGTCACTTTCTTCATGAGCGGCGGCCGCGAAGCCCTGGTGGAAGGCGAGGAGCGCGCGATGATCCCGTCGCCCAAGGTCGCCACCTACGACCTGCAGCCCGAGATGAACCTGCCCCAGCTCACGGCGCGGCTGACGGCCGACATCCGCGCGCAGAAGCACGACGTGATCCTGTGCAACATCGCCAACCCCGACATGGTGGGCCACAGCGGCATCCTGGCCGCCGCGGTGAAGGCCGCCGAAGCGGTGGACGACGCGCTGGGCGCCATCCGCACCGCGCTTGAAAGCGTGGGCGGCGAAATGATCGTCACCGCCGACCACGGCAACGTCGAGATGATGCGCGACCCGGAAACGGGCCAGCCGCACACCTCGCACACCGTCGGCCCGGTGCCGCTGGTGTACGTCGGCCGCCGCGCCACGCTGCGCGAAGGCGGCGCCCTGCGCGACATCGCGCCGACGCTGCTGCACCTGATCGGCCTGCCGGCGCCGCCGGAAATGACCGGCCGTTCGCTGGTGCAGCTGGCTTGAAGCGTTTCGCCGCGGTCGCGCTGCTGGCGCTGCTGTTCGCGGCGCCGGGCGCGCACGCGCAGTCGGCGGCCGAGCGCGCGAAGAAGGAAGCCGCCGCGCAGAAGCAGCTCGACGCGTTGCGCACCCAGATCAAGGCCATCGCCACCGAACAGAGCGAACTCGAAGGCGAGCGCGGCGAAGCCACCCGCGGCCTGCGCGAGGCCGACGCCAAGGTGAGCGGGGCCGTGCGCAGCCTGCGCCAGACCGAAGCGGGCATCGCCACCCAGGAAATCGGGCTGCAGCAGCTCGAAGAGAAGAAGCTCGTGCTGGAAGCCGGCCTGTCCGAGCAGCGCGAGGCCCTGGCCACGCTGGTGCGCTCGGCCTATGCGCTGGGCCGGCACGAACAGCTCAAGCTGCTGCTGGCCCAGGACAAGATGAGCGACCTGGCCCGCGTGCTGGCCTACCACCGCTATTTCCAGAACGACCGCCAGCAGCGCATCAGCGGCCTGCTGGCCGAACTGCAGCAGCTGGCGGCCATCGCCCAGCAGATCATCGACCAGCGCCAGGTGCTGGAAGCCGCGCGGCTTGAGCAGCAGGCCGGGCTCGCCGCGCTCGAGACCCAGCGCACCGAGCGCGCCACCGTGCTGGTGGAGCTGGAAAAGCGCTTCAAGGACCGCGCCGCGCGCCTGGCCGCGCTGGGGCGCGATGAAAAATCCGTGGTGCGCCTGCTCGAACAGCTGCGCGACGCCGTGGCCGACATCCCGCGCCAGGTGGACGACAACCGCCCCTTCGCCACGCGCCGCGGCCAGCTGGGCCGGCCGCTGGCGGGCAGCGCGCTGGCGGCGTTCGGTGGCCGCCTGCCCGACGGCCGCACCAGCGACGGCCTGCTGATCGCCGGCACCGCCGGCGCCGAAGTGCGCGCCGTGGCCCCCGGCCGCGTGGCCTATTCGGACTGGCTCAAGGGCTACGGCCTGCTGACCATCGTTGACCACGGCGACGGCTGGATGAGCCTGTACGCCTTCAACGACGCCCTGCTCAAGGACGTGGGCGACTGGGTGCGCGGCGGCGAGCCGCTGGCCACCGTGGGCAGCTCCGGCGGCCAGGGCCGCCCGGCCCTGTACTTCGAACTGCGCCGCAACGGCCAGCCCCAGGACCCCAAGCCCTGGCTGCGCCCCTGACCCTTTGTGGGAGGGACTGAAGTCCCTCCCACAGGTTCGGGGCTGGCGCATAATCGCGAAATGCGCCCCCTCTTTCCGCTCTTGCTCGCCCTGGCCCTGCCCGCCGTCGCCCAGACCGACGACGCGCTGTCGCCCGTGAACCCCGACGTGGCCGAGGCCACGCCGAGCACCGTGCCGCTGGCCGAGATCCAGCGCTACGTGTCGGTGTACCGCGCCATCCAGGACGCCTACGTCGAACCGCTGGACGACGAAGCCCTGATGAAGGCCGCCCTGCGCGGCCTGCTGGCTGACCTCGACCCGCACAGCGCCTACCTCGAGAAGGACGAAGCGCAGGACCTGCTGGAACAGACCGAAGGCGCCTACTCGGGCATCGGGGTGGAGATCGAACAGCGCCCCGACCGCAGCCTGATGGTGGTGGGCGCGATCGACGGCACGCCCGCCCACCGCGCCGGCCTGCGCGCCGGCGACACCATCGTCGCCGTGGACGGCCAGGCGCTGGCCACGCGCGGCGCCGACGCCGCCAGCCGCGAGCTGCGCGGCAAGCCCGGCACCAAGGTCACCGTCACCGTCGTGCGCCCCGGCGCCGCCGCCCCGCGCGACCTGGTGATCACCCGCGAAACCATCCGCGTCACCAGCGTCAGCAGCCGCCTGCTCGAACCCGGCTACGGCTACCTGCGCATCAGCACCTTCCAGGCCGACACCGGCCCGCAGGTGAAGCGCCAGCTGGCCGCGCTCGCCGCCAAGGCCGAGGGCGGCCTGTCGGGCCTGGTGCTCGACCTGCGCAGCAATCCCGGCGGCCTGCTCAACGCCGCCGTGGAAGCCGCCGACGCGCTGCTCGACCACGGCCTGATCGTGCGCACCAAGGGCCGGCTCACCTATTCCAATGCCAGCTTCCACGCCAAGGCCGGCGACGCCATCGCTGGCGCACCGGTGGTGGTGCTGGTGGACGCGGGCACCGCCAGCGCGGCCGAAGTGCTGGCCGGCGCCCTGCGCGACCACAAGCGCGCGATCGTCATGGGCAGCCGCACCTTCGGCAAGGGCTCGGTGCAGACGGTGGTGGCGCTGGACAACGGCGACTCGGTGAAGCTCACCACCGCGCGCTATTACACGCCCAGCGGCAAGTCCATCCAGGCCAGCGGCATCCGCCCCGACATCGTGCTGCGCGGCGAAGCCAGCCGCGGCCCGAGCGAACAGGAGCTGCCGGGCCACCTCGTCGGCGACGACGAAGCGGCGGCCGGCACGGTCCGCGGCGAAGTGATCGAAGGCGACGACGCCATCGCCAGGGCGCTGGCGCAGCTCAAGCTGCCGCGCCGCACGGTGGCCGCCAAGGCCAGCGCCGGCGGCTGATGCCGCGCGCGGGCGTCAGGCCATCGGCCGCCGGTGCACGGCGGTGTCGGTGTGCTGGTGGAACGAAGCGGCCTTGCCGTCGCGGAACTTCCACACGTGCGCAAACGGCGCGGTGAAACTTTTCCCGGTGGCCTTGAACGTGGCCGCGTAGGTGCCCAGCGCCACCACCGTGTCGCCCTGCGCAACGAACTCCTGCGGCACGGCCGAGAAACCGTCCCATTCGCCGCCCAGCTTCATGAAGACGTTTGCCAGCACCGCCGCCGGCCCGACCGACACGCCGCCGTAGGGCCCGCCCTCGGCTTCGGTCCAGTGGATGTCGGGCGACATCGCGCCGAGCACCGAAGGAATGTCGCCCGCGGCGAACGCCGCATAGATCGTTTTCACGGTGGCGGTGTGGTCGGTCATGTCGTGGCTCCGGGTTGGGCGCCGCGGCGCGGCTGCAGCAGCCACGCCGTCGGCAGGAAAGTCAGCCACGGCGTCACGTAGAACACCGTGAGGTACCAGAACACGCGCGGGTAATCACCGCCGTAGCCCAGGTGGACGCCGCAGTAAAGCGTGTCGAGCACCGCGAACGGCACCGTGAAGTAAAACGACAGCCACAGCGCGCGCGACATGCGGTGCGCTGGCCGCGTGTTCACCAGCAGCCACACCGCCAGCAGCGAGAACGCCACCGACAGCACCGTGCACGCCACGCCCAGCGCCACCGTCGAGTACTGCAGGTAGTAGTCGGGCCAGCCGATCAGCCAGAACACCGCCCAGGCCACCAGGCATTGGGCGAGCAGCGTGAGGTGCTTGGCGAGGGGCATGGGCGTGGGTCCTTGGCGGTCAGGCGGTACCGTCGGGAACGTAGCCCGATTGCTGCAGCGACGCCAGCGGCCCGAACAGCGGCGAAGGCAGCGCCGACCAGTCGAACCACTGCCAGCCGGCGCATTTCTCCGGCTCCAGGCGCGCCGGTTCGCCGCGGGCGTCGCGCGCCAGCATGAACAGCGTCACGTAGTGCAGCCCTTTCGACACCAGCACGTTGTTGGTGAACGGCCCGGGCGTGAACGCATCGGCCAGCAGGCCGGTTTCTTCCGCCAGCTCGCGGCCCGCGCAGCCTTCGATGGTTTCGCCGAACTCCAGGTGGCCGCCGGGCAGGGCCCACGTGCCCTCGCCATGCGCACCCAGCCGCTGGCCCAACAGCACGCGGCCGTCGCGCACCACGATCACGGCGACGCCGATGCGGGGCACGGGTTCAGCCGGGGCCACGGTGGGTCAGGGTGCCTGGAGGTCGATGGACGCGTAGCGAAGCCGCGCGCCCTGCGCGATGCGGCAGTGCACCGCCACCTCGGCACCCTGCACGCGAAGCTTGCCTTCAACGTGCAGCACGTTGCCGCGCGACATGTGCGACGAGGTCCAGCCGTAGGTGGCCTGGCCCCGGGCGGCCAGGCGCGCCTCGGCTTCGGAGCGGCACCACGGGTCGAGTTGGCTGGCGAGCTGGATGACGCGGTCGTCCGGATCCACGTAGACGGGCGTAGCTACCTGGAGCATGAGGGCGGCGATCAGGAACATGGCGTTCTCCCTGGGATGGGGGCGGCCTACCGGGCCGCCTGCAGCATCGCCGCCATCTTTTCATGGATGACCTGAATGGCCTTGAGCGGGCGCACCATCACCTTGAACGAAGTGATCAGGCCGTCGTCGTTCCAGCTGACCATGTCCACGCCGTTGACCACGATGCCGTCGACGGTGGTTTCGAACTCCAGCACGGCATCGCGCTCGCCCACCACTTCGCGCACGTAGTGGAAGCTGGGGTTGAAGAAGACGTGCACCGCGGCCATCAGGTAGTGCGTGGTGATGCGCTTGCCCACCTGGGGCGTGTGCACCACGGGCGAATGGAACACCACGTCGTCGGCCAGCAGCGCGGCGATGCCGGCGCCGTTGCCGTCGCGCACGATCTGGTGCCAGGCGGCGAGCGGGGTCTTCATTCGGGGCTCCATGCGCAGCGTCGGGGTGGCGCCTAGGTTACGTCGAACCGCGGCGCTCCTCCATCAGGCCCACCAGGTTCCCGTCCGGGTCGCGCACGAAGCCGATCCACAGTTCGTGGTCGGGCATGCGTGCCGCCAGCTGCGGGGCGCGCTCCTGCGTGGCGCCGCGCCCGACGATGCCTGCGAACACGGCTTCGATGTCCGTCACCTTGAAATAGAGCACCGAGTTGCCGCCCACCGTGCCCGCGCCCTGCGGCGTGCTGAGCATGAGCCGCACCGTGCCCGCCTGCAGGAAGGCCAGCGTCGGCGCCGGGCTGAACAGGAAGGGCAGGCCCAGCGCGTCGCGGTAGAAGGCCAGTGCCTTTTCGACATCGCTGACGGTGATGGCGATCTGTCCGATGTCACTGACGCTGTCGTGCATGTGGTCGCTCCTCTGGGTCGTACGTGCCGCCGGCTCAGTCCTGGAGGTAGATTTCGACGCGGTTCTTGCCGGTTCTCTTGGCAAGGTACATCGCGGTGTCGGCGTGGTTGATCAAGGTCTGCGTGTCGAAGGTGTCGCCGGCCACGCCGATGCTCAGGGTGAGCGGCATCGTGCCGCCGGTCGGCAGCGGCCGCTGGGCCAGGGCCTGCATCAGCTTCCTGGCCACTTCATGCGCGGCCTTGATGTCGGTGTTGGGCAGCAGCACGGCGAACTCGTCGCCGCCCAGCCGGCCGCAGACATCCGACGCGCGCAAGGACTCCATCAGGAGGCGCGACACGTGCAGCAGGGCGGCGTCGCCGGTGGCATGGCCGTGCTTGTCGTTGATGCGCTTGAAATCGTCGATGTCGATCAGCATCGCCGAGGTGGACCGGCCCTCGCGCGCCGCCACCCTGAGCAGGGACTCCACGGTTTCGGTGAAGGCGCGACGGTTCTTCAACCCTGTCAGCGGGTCGGTGCGTGCCTGGTGCTCGGCCACGCGCTTGGCCGCGTCGAGCTGGTGGCCACGCAGGAAAGTCTTCTCCAGCGTGTCGTTGTGTACGGAAATCGGCCGCAGCGTGGTCAGGAAGAACCAGACGCCAGCCAAGCCCAGGACCGTCTGGTCGCGTTCCCCGCTCAGCAGGAAGTAGGCCGTACACGGCAGAAGCACGGCGCACACGATGGCAACGGTGATCCCGCTGAAAACCCCGTAGGCCGACAGCGCCGCGCCGGCCAGGCCCACCAGGAACGTATAGCTCAGCGACTGGTACAGGAACGAGTCGGCGGGCATGGCCCAGGTGGTGCCCACGCCCCACACCAGCGCCGAGAAGAACAGTGAAACCGTGTACGGCTTGATCCAGGCGTGGACGTTGGTGTCGTTGCTCCTTCGCGTGTAGAGAATGAACAGCGAGAGACGCACCAGCGTGGCGAAAGCCATCAGCCCGAGCCAGGTGAGCATGGTGGGCCGCGGCACGTGTTGCCACATCAGGCTTGCCCAGAGCACGGCCACCACGATCGTGGACAGCGCGGCCTGGTAGGACTGCCGATACAGAAGGCGGACCTTGTCGGCGCGGACCTGGGCCTGGATCTCTCCCGAGTCAACCAGCGGTTCGTTGGAGTGCAATTTCGTGCCTTTGCTCTCGGCCGGGTTCCCGACAGGGTACGGCGGAACCGCCCGGGTTGTCTCGTGCCCCGACTGCCTGACGGCGAGTCTTCACGTCAACAGGATCGGTTCGCGAAGCCCGGCCAGGCATTGAGCGTGCATGGTCGCGAACAGCCGCTCCAGGTCGCGCGCAAAACCGTCCGGCTCGAACAGCCCACAGCGGGGCAGTGCCTGCTGCAACTTGTGGCGCAGGGCCGTGCGAGCCTCGCCGTCGTTGCCCAGCGCGATGGCCTTGGCCACCAGTGCGGCGCGATCGGGCAGCACGCACTCGGGCAGGCTGGCAGCGTGCAGCAGGCTGCCTGCCATCCGTCCCACGAAGTTCGGTCCCAGCCAGGAAAGCAGCGGCACGCCAGCGCGCAGCGCGTCGCTTGCCGTCGTGCCGGAGTTGTAGGGATAGGTGTCCAGTGCGATGTCCGCCAATGGCAGCCTGGCCAGATGCTCGTTTCTTGGCCGCTGCTGTGCCATCACGATGCGCTCGGGCGACACACCGCGAGCCGCGGCTTCTCGTCGCAGGTTCGTGGCGGCCAGGGCATCCCGCGGCGGCGCGAGCCAAAGCACGCTACCCGCCACTCCGCGCAGGATGGCGCACCAGTCGTCCCAGAGCGGTGCATTGAACTTGAAGGGCTGGTTGAAACTGCAAAAAACAACGGCCGCTGCCGGCAGGTTCTCGGACTCCCTGGTTGGCGCGGCCGGCAGAGGGAACAAGCGACCGTTGGGCTGGAAACAGCGAGGCAGAAGGGCTGGCGCCTCGCTGAACTGCTGCGCTTGCGCCAGCGGCGTCGCCACCGCATCGCCGATCACGTAGTCGGCCAGCCGCGCTTCGCCAAGCGTGCCGATGTAGCCCAGCCACTGCGCAATCACCGGCGCTGGCCGCTGCGCCGTGATGCCGGGGCGAGCCTGCCCGGTGTAGCCCGTCAGGTCCACCAGTACGTCGATCTGGTCGGCATGGATGCGGGCAGCCGCATCGTGGTCGTCCAGCGTGTCCAGGTCGATGAAGTGCTCCACGGCCGCTTCGATGGCCTGCCGCCAGGGGTCCTGCGCCTGGGGCGCGCGATAGCCATAGGCGAAAACCTCCACGACCTGGCGGTCATGGGCTGCCAGCACTTCCGTCACGAGATAGGCGACGGCGTGCTCACAGAAATCGGCCGAAAGATAGCCGATACGAAGACGTCCGGCGTGGGCGCGCGGCGTCGGTGCCAGGGGCGGTGCCGCCAGCGCCTGGCCCCACTGCGTGCGGGCGAACAGCGATGCCGCCGCGCGCTGCTGCGCCGGCGTGGCCTCGGGAATGGCCAGCAGCAGCAGCGTCGAAAGATCGCTGCGTTTCGCCGTGGACAATTCAACCAGCAGGCGCTCGGCATCGAGCACGGCATCGTTGCTCCAATCGCCAAGGTGCCGGCGCAGCAGCAGGCCGTCGCCCAGGCTGCGCAGGTCGCCAGGATCAAGCGCCACGGCCTGCCTGAAGCTGGCCAGCGCCTCCTCTCGGCGCCCGCGCAATTCCTGCAGCGCGCCCAGCTTCTGCCAGGCCAGTGCCAGGCCTGGTGCACGCCGCGCCGCTTCCCGGTAGGCCTGCTCGGCCCGTTCGTCGCGCCCCAGCTTGTGCAGGGCAAAACCGAGATTCACCAGCACGCCGGCGCCGCCCCCCAAGGCCAGGGCCCTCTGGAAGTACCGCACGGCGGCATCGAAGTCCCGTCGCACGTGGCAGACCACGCCCGCCAGGTTCCAGGCTTCTGCATGGCGTGGCGCAAGCCTAACGAGGGCGTCAATGCGCTCCAGGGATTCCTGGAGCCTGCCCGCGCGGAATGCGGTCTGGGCCAGCGCGAACAGCTTGCTTGCCTGGTCTTGGCTCATGAACGTCCGGCCGGAGGAAGGATCATTCTCGGAAGGCATGGGTTCCGCCTGCGTCGGACTCCCGGACGCCGCGGGTCAGTAGGGCATGCCGGCGCAGGATGGTCGAAATCATCATTGCCGAGATCGGGTACAGCAGCAAATAACCGACGATCCCGATGTTCCGCACGTCCATGTTCGCCAGCGGAACGCCGGCCAGGCCAGCAAAGGCCAGCGCCGCGCTGGCGAACAGGCAGTTGCGTGCAAGGCGCGCCAGGCCCGGCCCCTTGACCGCCAGGGCGGCGAAAACCGCGCCGAGCGGGAAGAACACGTCCCAGGCCAGGATATCCAGGGCGTACGCCACCGACGGCCAGCGAAACGCGAACACCAGCGCAGCCCAGTCGCCACCCGCGAAGGCCGGCTGTCGGCTGAGCGTGAGAATGGCGAAGTGGACGGCGCACGTGGTGAGTGCGCTCATGCCCATGAAGACGACGCTGAGTTGTGCGTAGGCCTTGCGTTCGGCGGGTACCCACGCATGCAGCCCGACGGCCTGCGCAACCATGGCGGGCGCGATGCAAAGTATCAGCAGTTCCATGGCCGTGAACCACGGATCCTGGATCGGTGTTTCCGGCGATGGAAGCGTCGCCAGCCCGATGGCCAGCATTGCCGCATAGGCCAGGCTGAGCCCGGCCACGGCATAGCCGGCGATCACGCCGAGGCGAAGGTTGGCCCCGTCTGGCGAGGGCTCAGCCATTGCCCGATGCGTAGGGGCTGGCGCTGTTGTACTGGAGGAGATCCCAGCGCGTGCCGTACAGATCCTCGAACACGGCCACGGTGCCGTAAGGCTCTTCGCTGGGCGGGCGGACGAAGTTGACGCCCGCGGCGACCATTCGCTCGTAGTCCCGCCAGAAATCATCGGTCTGCAGGAAGAGGAATACCCGGCCGCCGGCCTGGTTGCCGATGAACGCTTCCTGCGCCGGGTTCGACGCGCGGGCCAGGAGCAGCGAAGTACCCGCAGCGCCGGGCGGCGACACCACCACCCAGCGTTTGTCCTGCTCGGGCTGGTAACGGTCCTCGACTACCCGGAAGCCCAGCGTGCCGACATAGAAGGCCAGGGCCTCGTCGTAGTCGCGGACCACCAGGGCGATATGGGCGATGGATTGCTGCATGGCTGATGTGCCCGGTGTGCCTGGGTCGAGCCTAGCCGAAGGCGCAGGCCGGAACCATCATTCAGCCGCGGACCACGTGTGACCGCAGCTGTCGCATTTGCGCAGCGTGTCCCTGCTGGGGAACGTTGCCGATCCGAGAACAAACACCGCAACGGCCAAAAGCTTGGCGCTGACAGGCACCTGGCCCGTCACGCCGTGGGCCCCACACTCCGGGCAGGCCTCGGGCGCCTCGCCCAACTGTGCCTCAAGTTCGCGCTGAAGCTCGCCGCTCGCGTAGGCGGCCACGAGCTCCCTTGCCTCCTCGACGCTCTCATGGGGAACCTGCACCCGCACGCCACCGAGGGCCGTGGAGAGGGGGTAGTTCGCAGTCACGTGGTGGTCGTCCGCCACGGTCGCGCTTAGCCCGGCAGACTCCAGGAGTGCGCGAACTATGTGCGCCTCGGAGGGCTCGAAGTAGCGGGCGACGGTGATCATGCCTTACAGCCTAACCCCTGGATCAAGTCGCGCCTAAGGCGCCAGATTGAATGATGGGTCCGGCCCCATCGCGGCAAAGGCGTGAAGGGCGTTGCCGGCGGGCGCCCGCGACGCCAGGGTGGCGAACAGGCCACGGCGGTCGTCGACGTACAGCGGAACCCACCACTGCATGCCCTTTTGCCGCTGCACTACGGCGTAAGGAAGTCCGAGCACCCGGGTGGCCCGGACCGAAACCACCTCGTTCCACTGCAGGTGATTGACGCCATACAGGCTCATGCCGTCGGCGCGGACCGTGACCGCGGGCACAAGAACCATCGCGACCAAGGGCACGGCGAGCAGCAGTACCAGGACCAGCGCGTCCGACAGCCAGGCCAATACGAACAACGCCGCCAGCAGGAGCGACGCGGCCACCACCAGGCGTGATCGCCATGAAATCCTGTACGTCGGATCCGAGGTCGTGCCCATGCTGTCTCCACCGGCGGGGTCAGGCGGCGTACTGGCCGCGAGGAATGGCCAGTCTATGGCATCGATCCAGCCGCGGACCACGGGTATGCCGGAACCCCTGCCTAGCCGTCGGCCCGGCCCCAGAGCCAGCCCAGCGAAAGGACATAGCGGCTGCCGCCTTCAACCCACCCATGTTTGCCTACGCCTTGGGTTGGGCCGCGCCGCGAAGCGGTGTCGGCTTGAAAGGGCTGCCGGGCGGAACGCTAGTTGTCGTGCGCCGTGATGTCGGCATGGACGATGCAGCCCGAGCGAACCACCACGTATCCGCTGAAACCCCAGAAGCCACTGCCCGGAAGCTCCGCACGGAAGTGGAACTGGTGAAAGACATCGCCAGCCTGCACGCCGTCCAGCAACGGCAGCTCCTCCCTCAGGGCAGCCTGGTAGGCCTCAGCGCTGACGAAAGGCGCGGAAACGTCCATGTGCCTGCGCAGGCTCTCAGGCGTGCCGCCAGGGCAGGTGGGCGTCGCCTCCATGCGATCCCGGAAATCACTTGGCCAAGTGTTTGGCAGCGACGGTACCTGCCGCGTCTCGTCAGCGACCAGGGCAGTGGAAGCGCCAAGCGCAGCGCTTAGAACGAGGGTCGCTATGAACATGCCTGCGCCACCTTGCTTGAAAGTTTGGCGGTCTGGAGGGGCGCCTGGTCAGGCGCGTGGACTAGCATGTCCAGTAGACCCGGTTCTCGAGATCGATGACCTCGGGCCCGCCGCTGCATCCGCCGACGTCGGGAAGCAATGAATCTGACTCCTCGTGGCCGACGATCCATTGTTCTGTCGCGGCATGCCACATGAGCGTGCCCTCATCGAGGACGCCGGCAGGAAACGGGCCTGATGCTTCGGGGTTAACAACGACGACGTGCGCCCCATCTATCTTGACTTCAAGGCGAATGCCCGCAAGGGTCGGGTGCTCGGCGAATCGGTGCGTAAACTCGTACTCGCCCGAGGCCATCGGAACGGGCGGCTCTGACGCCGCGACGCACCCAGCCAGGCCAAGCAACGCAACTGCGATTGTTTTCATCGGAGTCCTAGCAGCACCTGCTGGATGAAGGGTGCTTTGGCGGCAGTGTAGGCTGCTTTATCCGTCGCGTGCGAGAGAGCGAGCTCTGTCTTGAGCGCGGAATACGACTCGCGGAGCCTGGCATCTTCCCGAAGACGGTTGCGGAACTGCAGGTGTTGGTTCCATAGCGCGGCGCCGAGGACAACGGCGTGCAGATGAACGCGCAGGTATGTCCCTGGCGGCCTGACGAAGTACCGACGATCAGGAATCGCCTGTTCGTACTCAGGCCGGTACACAAAGCCTGCCGCGAACAGAGCCGGAACCGCAGCGTCAGCCTCGGCGAGCGAGGTGACGCCCACCAGGATGTCAAGCACGGGCTTCGCGCACAGGCCTGGCACAGCGGTGCTGCCGATGTGCTCAATGACTGCGCTCGGGACGGCAATGGCCGAACGAATCTCTTCGGCGACAGACGAAAACTGCCCGGGCCACGCGTCTTGGTATTCCAGGAGTTGGACTTGCAGCATGCGATTCCCGTTCAGCCTAACGATTGGACTGTCCGCTTGAGCGACCAGTTCGTCGCATGAACTTATGCCTTTGCCTCGACGTGCCGCTGGAAGCGATCCAGGATTGCCTGCCAGCCTTCGCGCTGCTGCTCTGGCAAATGAATGCTCTCGGCGTCGAATGAGATATCGACAAGCACGCCGCGCGGCTGCTCACTGAATTCAACCCGCGCCTTGCGATCCCCGAACTCGTACTCAATAAGGCTATTGACCACCACGGTCGTGTAAATGCCTTCAAAGTCAAAACCGAAGCTGCCGTCCTTCGCCTCCATTCTGGAACTGAAGGCTCCCCCGGGGCGGAGATCCACGGAAGATCTGGTTGTGTGCCAATCATCAGATGCGGCGTTCCACTGAACGATGTCCTCGGGATTGCTGTAGGCACCCCAAACCAAATCCATTGGTGCGCGGACGGTCGTACTGACTTGAATCTTCATGGGGCCTCCATTGCGTCGACGTGGCTAGCGCTTGAGCGAATTGTCAGGCGGCGACCGGTCATCACTGCCACGCGGCCACTAGAACCGGCCGATCTCTTGCGGCAGAGCCCAAACGGGCCCGCCAAGTCCATGACGCTTGAACATTTCCGCTGCCTCCTGGACGGACCACTTGACCCAGTCTGGGTCCGCGTGGCGCGAGTACCACTCCGATGCGAAAGCCCATATCTGTTCGACAGGCCGAATGTCTCCGACGGGAATGCCCCGTTCCGCGCACCACGCCTCAACCTGGGCCGCATTCCGAAAGAACAACATCACGGAGCAGGTGTAGATCACGCTATCCCACGCATTCTGCATGGGGATCGGGAAGTGCACGACGAGGCCCCTGTCGACAACGGCGCCATCCCGGATCTGGATTGTGACCATCTCGTCGATGCCTCCGATCCGAGTCTCGATATCGACATCGCCGCCCGCCAAGCGGGCGACGCCCAGCGAACACCAGGCACAGTTGCCCCACCACTTCTTGCCTGCGGCATGCACAACGCACGTCGTTGGGGCAGATGAGAAAGGATGCGCAACCCAGACTTCGTCAGTCTTCGGGTGCAAGACAACGCCGTGATACTCCGCCAAGGCTCGAAGTGAAATCCGCACGTCCTCGACCCTGGACGAAAACGTCAAGGCCAATTCATCAATTCGAGGCGCGCGCTGCCTGTGCAGGAAGGAAGAGATGATTGCTTCGTGCAAGCTTGAGTTGTTCATTCGAAATGATCGCTGTTCACGTCAATCATCATGCTGCACCACCACCGCGTCAAGCGCACGGTCCGCCTGACGCCTGAGTAGAGCCGATCCACGAAGTGGGTTCGGCTTGGACGAACTGTTGGCGATCATCTACGAGCTGCCCGGAGATCACACGGTAGTCGTCGCAGACCGTCGCCCCTGACTCAACGAGAACCCGGATCCGCCAGTCACTGAACTTCAGAAGGAGGTTCTTCTCCCCGGAGTCGAAGGGGGCCTCTTCTTCCTCGATGGTATCCAGGCCGCATGCGTCCACTTGAATGATTGACTAGGCCTTCCGCCTGGACTTGAAGAATGCCAGCACTTCAGCTGCCAGAAAGCCGATGAGGAGGGCCGGACCTACGAACTGGACAGCGATCTGAACTGTCTGCCGGATCGTGCTGCGGATCGTATCCTGCACCACCTCTCGCGGGACCCTTGGTGTGAAATCCGACCAGCCGGCCCAGAGCAATGCCAGAAGGACAACGGTAGCCGACAGATAGACCCACCACGGACGATGACCTGCGGTAGACATGTTGATTGCACCTGGGACAAATTGGAGTGCAGGCTAATGGTGAAATCAGGACGCCAACAAGGTGCTGGAAGTAACTTTCCAAGGCCTGGTGCCTGAGTGCCGCCGCGCCGAAGTCCTCGGCGTGAATGATCCGTCAGGCCAGCTTCTTGCAGGCCTGCCAATCAAGCGGAAGGTGTCTGTCACTGGCCGAAAGTACAGCGAACCTCAAGGCCGGCAATCAGTATGTCCAAATGTCGGATGCCATCCTCGTATGTGTACATGACACCACGAAGGAAATAGATGTCGGGCTCGCGTGGCGCAGAGGCTGGAATCAGTACGTACTCGATCTCTTGCCGCCAGGCCGTATACGGGGTCTTGAACAGGAAGTTGTACTTCTTGCGGCCATTGGTGTGCTCGGCCGTCCTTGTCAGCGAGCCCGAGTAGGTCTCGCCCGGAAAACGTTCCCCCATGGCTGTGAGATCGACACTTGCGGCGCCACTGATGCTGTCCCAGCGAAGGTTGTCAGGATCCAACGGCGCCGGCTCAATGGCGCGGCAGCGATTCTCGACGGCCTCGGCCTCAGACGGCGCGAGGCAAAGTGCAGACACAAGGAACAGGATAGGAAAATGAGTCTTCATTTGGCCTGACGCCTGAGTCAAGCGGCCGCATCAATCGCGAAACGATTGAAATGTCCGTTGTAGAGAATGGTTAGGTGACAACCAATGAGCGAGCCATTTGCAACTCATCCACATAGGTGTCACCGATCAAAACAGCGCCTTGCTCCCGCGCGAACTCTACGAACTGCATGGATGAGTACAAGCTGATCGCACGAGTATTGGATGCCAAAACTGTCAGGTGCAGATAGCGAAGATCGCCAAGGCCTTGGGTGAGTGATACCAGGCTCTGTATCAACTCCCTGCCCACGCCATGACCGGCGGAATCAGGATGTACAAACATGCGAAAGACCAGCCCCTTGTGGCGGGTCTTCTCGCGAGGATCGCGTTCAAAGCTCACGATGCCAACGAGCGCCTGATCAAGAAACGCGCCGAGAGTGAAGCTGTCTTGGCAAAACCGAGTCGGAATCCCGCGAGGAAGGTCATCATTCGGAGAAGTGCGAAAGAACTCAGAGTGCGAAGTCATGGCATGGAGCCACAGGGCGCGATACACCGCCTCGTCTTCCTGCCCCAAAAGTCGGACATCCATCATTGGCACCTGACGCCTCGGGTTATGCCGACCCGCGCAGTGGGTTCGGCTTGATTGAATGGTCGGGCGCCAACTCGGCGATCAGCCCCGTCATGAACACACTGTTGGGGTCGGTTTGGTAACTGCCAAAAGGCGAACAAGGAACAAACCCAAAGGATGTGTACAGGTTCCGCGCGGCCGCAAAGAACTCCATTGAGCCTGTCTCCAGGCTGAGTCGAGAATAGCCGCGTACGGCCGCCTCTTGAATAATATGGTGCAACATCC
>JAPLSJ010000024.1 GCA_026398695.1 Arenimonas sp. | reverse complement strand
GCGCGCAGGCCGGCCAGCAGGCCGTTGAGCGCCACCAGGTCGCCGGCCTCGAAGCGCGGCAGCGGCGCCACGCCGGCGATGTCGCCATCGTCGGCGCTGGCATGGCCCAGCAGCAGGCGGTCGATCGCCCACTGCCAGGTGTAGGCGCTTTCGTCGGGCGCGCCGCTGGCCACGCGCTGCGCGGCGTCGCGGCCCCAGCGCGCGCCGGCGTCGGCCAGCGCTTCGCCGAGGCGATCGATCAGCGCCGGCGTCAGGCCCAGCCGCTGCGCCACCGGTGCCGGCGACAGCAGCGACAGCCCCTCGGCCAGGGTGAAGCGCGCGCCGGGCAGGCCCAGCAGGCGCAGGAACCAGTCGGCCAGCGACTGGCCCGCCAGCGCGCTGCCGTCGGCCACGGCGTAGGGAATGGCGCGCGCCGTGCCCATCGCTGCGCCGAACACCGCGTGCACCAGCGGCGCGTACGCGTCCACGTCGGGCGTGAGCACGGCGATGTCGCGCGGCTGCAGGGCCGGGTCGGCGTCGAGCAGCGCGCGCAGCTGGTCGTGCAGCACCTGCACTTCGCGCAGCGGCGTGTGGCAGGCGTGCAGCTGCAGGCTGCGCTCGGCCGGTTCGAAGGCGCGCACCGGCGCGTCCGGCGGCGCCCGGCGCGCCAGCAGGTCGCGCTGCAGGGCCTGCAGCAGGCCGTCGGCGTCGGGTTGCGCGTAGGCGGTGATTTCGCCGCGCGGGTGCACCGCTTCGCCGGCGAACAGCAGGTTGACGAAGTCGCGGCCGGCGGCGCCGTTGGCCACCAGCAGCGGGTTGTCGGCGTCGGCGGCGAACACGCCCGTCACGTCGGCGCGCAGGCGCTCGCGCGCGCCCACCAGGTCGCCCCACCAGCCCGCCACCGGCGAGACGAAGAAAAAATGCAGCGGCCCCGACAGCGCCGCCGAGGCGATCACGCGCAGCACGTCGGGCGATACGTTCTGGCAGGCAAAGGCGAACAGCCGCGACGGCAGGCCCGTGGGCGCCACCGCACCGGGGCCATCGAAGCGCTGCAGGTAGGCGTCGAGCCGGCGCGCGCGATGCGGTTGTCCGCGCGTGGCCCGGCGCCAGAGTTCGGCCTGCCAGTCGGCGGGATCGGCGCCGCTGTCCCAGCGCAGCAGCCAGCCGCGGCGCCAGGCCTGGTACTTCTCGAACGCGTTGGCCACCTCGCCCGCCAGCGACCATGCCGCCAGCGCGCGGTCGGGGCCCGACAGCACGGGCCGCAGCGGCGCGAACACCGGCGCCTTCATCGCGGCCTCGTCGGCCAGCAGCGCCCACAGGCGCCAGCGCAGCGTGTCGGCATTGGCCAGGGTGGCGTCGTCGCCGGCGAGGTTGGCGCGCAGGGCCTGGCTTACGAACTCACCCGGGGTGAGGAAGCGCAGGTTGGCGGCGATGCCATGTTTTTCCGCCAGCGTCTTCTGCAGCCAGCGGCGCATGGCCGGCTGCGGGATCAGGATGGTTTCCGGCTCGAGCACCGGCGCGCCCGGCGCCGCCAGCGCCAGCTGCGAGGCCAGCAGGTCCGCCAACAGGTCGAGGTCGTTGCCGTGGTAGAGGCGGAAGTCGGGCGGGGCGGGCATGGCGCCATGATGCCGCACCCGCGTCCCACCGGTTGAGACTCAGCGGCTGCGGGACGTGAAGCGCACGGCGTGCCGCTGCCCCTGCACCAGCGGCTCGAGCGCATAGCTGCCGTGTTCGGCCAGCACGCGGTCGAAGATGGCGGGCAAGGCCAGCATCGGCGGCTCGTGGCGGGCGTGCGCCGAGAACTCCATGTCCATCAGCAGCTCGACCTCCTGGCCCGTGCCTTCCGGCACCACGCGCAGCGCCAGGCCGAACCGCGCCACCACCTGCAGCCGCACCGCCTCGCGCACGGCGGCCTGGACGATCCGGTACACGGCGGTGCGCGCATCGTCGTCGAGCCCGTCCACCGGGCCGCTGAACTCCGGCGCGAACTTCACGTCGGCGTCCTCCAGCATCTCGCGCAGCGGGCCGTTGTCGAGCGCGTGGCGCAGGCCGTGGCTGTCGAGCATGGGCGGGCGCAGCTGGCGCAGGGCGCGGCGCAGGCTGTCCTGGATTTCACGCACCTGCTCGCGCAGCGATTCCAGGAAGCGCGTGCCGTGCTCGTCGCGCACGTCGCGGAAGGCCAGGCTGATGCGGGTGCCCAGGGCGTGGATGGCGTGCCCCAGTTCGTAGTCGAGCTCGTTGGCCAGTTCGCGCTGGCCCTGTTCCTCGATGCGCACCAGCCGCTGCGTGACGTGGCGCAGCTCGTCGGCCAGGGCGGCCAGCTCGGCGTTCTTGGCCGCCAGCGCCTGGTGCTGCAGGGCCAGCGAGTGGTGGCTCAGGCGCAGCGCGGTGCTGGCCGCGCCCAGCACCAGGGCGCCCGCGCCCACCACGGCCAGCACCAGCTGCAGCACGGTGACGCTGGCGGTCAGCAGCCCGGCCTGCACCAGCGCATGGATCACCAGGCCCAGGGCCGCCGTACCCAGCGCCGCACCCTCCCAGCCGTGCCGGAAGCCCAGGAAGAACAGGGGCGCGAACGCCAGCAGCAGCACGTACTCGGCCAGGCCGCCGTACGCATGCAGCAGCAGGAACACCGCCAGCGCACCGGCCAGCACCAGCGCCAGGTCGCGCCAGAGACGGCCGCGGCGCTTGGCCAGCTCGCCTTGCAGCAGGGCCAGCAGCAGCGGCGCCAGCACCAGCTGGCCGATCAGGTCGCCGTACATGAAGGCGAACATGCTGGCCAGGGTGTCGGCCGTGGTCATCGGCACCGTCACCAGGAACATCCACAGCAGCGGCGACACCCCCGCCGCGCCGAACAGGCCGGCCAGCAGGAACAGGATCATGCGGGTGGGGCCTTCGAACACCGGCGCCGGCTGCGGGCCGCGCAGCAGCAGCACGATCAGCGCATAGATCACCCACGGCGCGACGCAGACCGCCAGGAAGGTGGTGGTGAACAGGGGGTAGCCCAGGATCAGCGACTTGACGCCCTGGGCGGCGATCTCGGAGGCGGCCAGCCAGCCCCAGCGCCGGGTCGGGGTCAGCCAGAGCAGGGCCAGGCGCAGGCCGGCGGGCAGGAACCAGAGCTGGGACGACAGCTGCTCGAACGCCAGCCACGCCAGCAGCGACACGATGGCAATGCCGGCCCACTGCCACCGGCTGCCCGGCGGCGAATCCTGCAGCAGTGCCAGTGGTGCCCGCACCATGCGTCCCGCCCGTTGCCCGGTCCGGCTGGACTGCCGGCCCCGTGGTGCCCAGCATGCCCCTTATTCCTCGTGTGAAGGAAGCCCGGCACGCGCGCCTTCCGTGCATGGCGCGGTGCCGATATAATCGGCGTCTTCCCACCGAAGGGCTCCGGCCCGCCGTCCAGGTACGACAGTGCGCAACCACGATCTGGTCTTCCTCAAGCAATTCTCGATGGTCATCGCGTTCCTGGTGGCCCTCACCATCGCGCTGATCCTGGCCGGCATGTACATCAACGCCCAGCAGGAGCCGGAGCCCAACCCGGTCGCCGAAGCCGCGGTGCAGCAGCGCCTGCAGCCGGTCGGCGGCGTCTACGCCGGCTCCACCGGTGCCGCGGCGCAGGCGGCGGCGAAGGCCGCGGCGGCCGCCGCAGCGGCGGGCCAGGTGGCCTACGACGGCACGCTGGACGGCTCGGTGATCTACGCCGCGCTGTGCGGCGCCTGCCACACCGCCGGTGCCGGCGGCGCCCCGAAGCTCGAGCGCGCGGCCTGGGCCGCCCGCATCGCCCAGGGCTCGGACGTGATGCACAAGCACGCCATCGAAGGCTTCCAGGGCGCGGCAGGCATCATGCCGGCCAAGGGCGGCAACCCGTCCCTCACCGATGAGCAGGTCATCGCCACGGTTGACTGGATGGTCGACAACCTCAAGTAAGCTGGGCCCCGGCCCGACTTCGACGCCGCCTTCGGGCGGCGTTGTTGTTTCTGAACCCCTTTCGTCCTGCCCGGAGTTGCCATGCGCCGCTGCCTGCTGATCGCCTCGTCCCTGCTGGTTGCCGGCTGCGAGGCCCCCATCGACCAGGCCGCGACCGACGCGCCCCTGGCGGGTGTCCAGGCGATCGCCCAGGTGCAGGGCCCGGGCGCGCGCAGCCCGCTCGAAGGCCGGCAGGTGACGGTGGAAGGCGTGGTGGTGGCGAACTTCGCCAAGGGCCTGGGCGGCGTATTCCTGCAGTCCGGGGCCGACGACGGCGACCCGGCCACGGCCGAGGGCCTGTTCCTGCCCCGCCAGCCTGACGCCGAGCCCCGGCTGCGCCGCGGCGACCGCGTGCGCGCCACCGGCACGGTGGTGGAGCTGGGCGACGGCGACCAGACACTGACGGCGCTCGACGCCCAGGCCGTCGAAGTGGTCGGCCGCGGCGACGTGGTTGCGCGCGCGCTGGCCCAGGCCCCCGCCAGCGCCGCCGGCTGGGAAAGCCTCGAGGGCGAGCTGCTGTCGATCACCGCACCGCTCACCGTGTCCGGCAACGATGGCCTGGCGCGCTTCGGCGAACTGTCCACCAGCTTCGGCGGCCGGCTGTATTCGCCCACCGAAGTGGCCGCGCCGGGAGTCGAAGCCCAGGCCGTCGCCGAGGAGAACGCGCGCCTGTCGCTGCGCCTGGACGACGCGCGCAGCGGCCAGGACCCGAAGAACCTCTGGTTCATCCCGGGCGAATGGAACGACGCTGCGCCGCTGCGCGCCGGCAGCGTGATCACCGGCGTGCAGGGCGTGCTGGACCAGCGCTACGGCAGCCACCGCCTGCAGCTCACCGAAGCCATCGGCGCGATCGAACAGGCACCCCGCCCCGCGGCGCCCACGGTGGCCGGTGATCGCCGCATCGCCGGCTTCAACGTGCTCAACCTGTTCAACGGTGACGGACAGGGCGGCGGTTTCCCGACCGAGCGCGGCGCCGCCACGCCCGCCGACCATGCGCGCCAGGTGGCCAAGCTGGTGGCCGCGGTGCAGGCCCTGGACCCGGACCTGGCGGCGCTGATGGAGCTGGAAAACGACGGCTACGGCCCGGACTCGTCGCTGGCGCAGTTCGTGGACGCACTCAACGCCGCCGGCCCACACGCCGACTGGCGCTTCGTGGGTTCAGGCGAAGGCCCGGGCACGAACGCCATCCGCGTGGGCATCATCTACCGCGCCAGCCGGTTCGACGCGGTGGGCAAGCCGGCGTCCATCGCGCAGGGCCCGTTCGAACGCGCCAGCCGCGCGCCGCTGGCGCAGGCCTTCCGCGCCGGCCGCGGCCCGGTGTTCGTGGTGGTGGCCAACCACTTCAAGTCCAAGGGCGGCTGCGACAACGCCACCGGCGGCGACGCCGACAGCGGCGACGGCCAGGCCTGCTTCAACGCCACGCGCATCGAGTCGGCCCGGCGCCTGAACGAGTGGCTGGCCACCGACCCCACCGGCTCCTCGCCCGCGGGCGCGCTGGTGATCGGCGACCTCAACGCCCACGCCCAGGAAGACCCGCTGCGGCTGATGTACTCGCGCGGCTGGCAGGACGCGTTCGCGCTGGCCAAGGCCGAGCGGCCGTATTCGTTCGTGTGGGCCGGGCACTCGGCCCGCCTCGACCACGCCCTGCTCGACGCCGGCCTGGCCGGGCGCCTGCGCGGCGCGGCCGAATGGCACGCCAACGCCGACGAATCCGACCGCTTCGACTACCGCCAGGACCGCGACAACGACCCCTGGCGCGCGTCCGACCACGACCCGATGCTGCTGGGCCTCGACCTGGCCCGCTAAGGGCTATCATCCCGCCATGAATCCGCTCCCCGACTTCCCCAGCGAGTCAGGCCCCCTGCTGATCCCCGGCCCGGCCGGCCAGCTGGAGCTGATGATCGACCTGCCCGAACCGGGCCAGGAGCGCGCCGGCGTGGCGGTGGTCTGCCACCCCAACCCGCCCGACGGCGGCACGCTGCACAACAAGGTGGTCACCATGACCGCGCGCGCGCTGAGCGAGCTCGGCCTGGCGGCGGTGCGCTTCAACTTCCGCGGCGTCGGCCAGTCGCAGGGCAGCTTCGACCAGGGCCGCGGCGAAACCCTCGACCTGCTGGCCGTCACCGACTGGGTGCGCAAGCAGCGCCCCAACGACGCACTGTGGCTGGCGGGCTTTTCCTTCGGCAGCTGGGTGGCGCTGCAGGGCGCGCGCCACCTGCCGGTGAAGCAGATGATCTCGATCGCGCCGCCCGTGGGCCTGCGCGAATTCGCCGGCGTACTGCCGCCGCCGTGCCCCTGGCTGGTGGTGCAGGGCGAAATCGACGACATCGTCGACCCGCAGGCGGTGTACGACTGGATTGATTCGCTCAAGGACAAGCCCACCCTGGTGCGCATGCCCGACACCGGCCATTTCTTCCACCGGCGCCTGATGGACCTGCGCGGCGCGATCAAGAACGGCGTGCGCAAGAACCTGCCCCCGCCGCGCAATGGCTAGAAGCACCGCGGAGCTGCCGCCCTCGGCGGTGTATGCCAACGGAGTCACCTCGCGTCGCTGGCAGCGTGACCCGGCCCAGCAGCAGGCCCTGGCCGAACTCGACCGCGTGCACCGCCAGCTGCCCGCGCGCCTGCGCAAGCCGCTGCTGCGGCAGTGGCTGTGGCGCCTGCTGCCGCCGGCGCCGGTGCGCGGCGTGTACCTGTGGGGCGGCGTGGGCCGCGGCAAGACCTTCCTCAACGACCTGATGTTCGAACAGATGGGCGCGCTGCCGCGCCGGCGCTGGCACTTCCACCGCTTCATGGTGGAGGTGAACGAGCGCATGCAGGCCCTGCCCGAAGGCACCGCCGACACCGTCGCCGTGGTGGCCGATGCGCTGGCCGATGAAATGCGGCTGCTGGTGCTGGACGAATTCATCGTCAGCGACATCGCCGACGCGATGATCCTGGGCCGGCTGCTCGAGCGGCTGTTCGCGCGGGGCGTGGTGCTGGTCACCACGTCCAACACCGAACCGAAGAACCTCTACCGCGACGGCCTGCAGCGCGCGCGCTTCCTGCCCGCCATCGCCCTGATCGAGAAGCACTGCGCCGTGGTGCACCTGGACAGCGCGCAGGACTACCGCCTGCGCCAGCTCACCCGCGCCAGCACCTACCTCACGCCGCTGGGCGACGCGGCGGAACAGGCGATGGAAGAACACTTCCGGGTGCTGGCCTCCGACTGCCCGCGCGAGGACGGCCCGCTGCAGATCAACGGCCGGCCGATCCCGGTGCGCGCGCTGGCCGAAGGCATCGCTTGGTTCGACTTCGCGGCGCTGTGCGAGGGCCCGCGCGCCGCCGCCGACTACATCGAGATCGCGCGCGACTTCCACACCGTGCTGCTGTCGGGCGTGCCGGTGTTCGACCTGGCGCACGACAACGCCGCGCGCCGCTTCGTGCACCTGGTGGACGAACTGTACGACCGCAACGTGAACCTGCTGCTCAGCGCCGCCGCCGAGCCGATGTGGCTGTACGGCGGCGACAAGCTGCGCCAGGAGTTCGAACGCACCGCGTCGCGCCTGGTCGAGATGCGCACCGCCGAATTCATGGCCCGCGAGCACCGCCCGTGAACCGGCTCGCGCCCTGGCTGGCCGCGATGCTGGGCCTGGGCGTGGCGCTGCTGGTTTTCTGGCCCGGCTACATGAGCTGGGATTCGGCCTACCAGTGGTGGCAGTCGCGCCAGGACGCGTTCGACAGCGTGCACCCGCCGCTGATGGCCATGATCTGGCAGCTCAGCGACCGCGTCGTGGCAGGGCCGGGCGGCATGTTCGCGCTGCAGGCCGCGCTGCTGTGGTCGGCGCTGGCGCTGTTCGCGGCGGCGCTGCCGGTGCGGCCGGCGCTGCGGTTCGCGATCGTGCTGGGGCTGGGCTTCTGGCCGCCGCTGTTCGCGCTGCTGCCGCACGTGTGGAAGGACCTGTGGACGCTGGCGGGCTTCGCCTGGGCGATCGCGCTGCTGGCGCACGACCTGCGCGCGCCGCACCGCGGATGGCGCCTGGCCGCACTGCTGGCGCTGGCCTTCGCCTGTGCGTTCAGGCACAACGCCATCACCGGCGCGCTGCCGCTGCTGGCGTGGATCGGTTGGCGCGAGCTGACACTGCGGCGCCCGAAGGCGCCGCCGCTTGGCCAAGCCGCGCGCGCGGTGCTCATCGGCATCGTGCTGGCCGTGCCCGTGTGGGCGCTGGCATCGCTGCCGTCGCTGGACGCGCGCGTGAAGCACACCGAAAAGGTGTGGTCGGTGGTGACGCTGTGGGACGCAGCCGCGGTGTCGTTGTCGGAGGGCGCACTGGTGTATCCGCCCGAGCTGGTGGACCCGACGCTGACGCTGGACGAACTGCGCGGCAAGTTCGTGGACTACAGCAACACCTCGGTGTACGAAACCGGCAAGCTGCGCCACAGTTTCGACGGCCCCTACACGCCGGCCCAGCGCGAGGCGCTGGACGCGCTGGCGTGGTCGCTGCCGCGCGACCACGCGCCGGCCTACTTCGCCCACCGCTGGCGGCTCACGCAGCTGCTGCTGGGCTGGGATCGCGCGGCCCTGCCCGACGGCCTGGTGCTGATGCCGGGCCTGCACCAGTACGACGACAACCCGCCGGTGGCCCCGCAGTCCAGTGCGCTGCATGCGCGCGTGCTGGCCGCGCTGCAGTCGCTGGTGGACACGCCGCTGTTCGCGGGCTGGATTTACCTGCTGGTGTGCGTGGTCGTGATGCTTGCCGGCGCATCGCGCATGGCGCGCCATCCCCGCGCCGGCCTGGCCGCCGCCGTGGCCGCGTCGTCGCTGGCTTACGCGCTGCCGTTTGCGCTGGCCTCGGGCAGCGCGGAGTTCCGCTACCTCGCGTGGCCCGTGCTGGCCACCCTGGCGGCACTGGTACTCATGGCTGTCGTGGGAGGGACTTCAGTCCCGACGGCTCCTGGCCGGAAAGCATCGGGACTGAAGTCCCTCCCACAATAGCTTCGGGGCTGAAGTCGCTCCGACAGTCCGGTGCTAGCATCGGGGGCAGTCCGCCACGGAGTGTCGCCATGCGTCAGCTGCTGCTGGTTTCCGCCCTTGCCGCCGCGCTCTGCGGTCCCGCTGCCGCGCAGTCGCCCGACGTCGAGGCGCTCGCCGCCACGGTGGACGCCAAGGTGCAGGCCTGGCGCCGCGACATCCACCAGCATCCGGAGCTGGGCAACCGCGAAGTGCGCACCGCCAAACTCGTTGCCGACCACCTGAAGGCGCTCGGCTTCGAGGACGTGCGCACCGGCATCGCCACCACCGGCGTCACCGCCGTGCTGCGCGGCGGCAAGCCCGGGCCGCGCATCGCCCTGCGCGCCGACATGGACGCGCTGCCGGTGACCGAGCGCAGCGGCCTGCCCTTCGAGTCCAAGGCCACTTCGACCTTCCGCGGCGAAACCGTCGGCGTCATGCACGCCTGCGGCCACGATGCCCACACCGGCATCCTGATGGGCGTGGCAGAAGCACTGTCGGCAATGAAAGCCGACCTGCCCGGCGAAATCCTCTTCATCTTCCAGCCCGCCGAGGAAGGCCCGCCGGACGGCGAGGAAGGCGGCGCCGAGGAAATGCTGCGCCAGGGCATCTTCGAACGCTTCAAGCCCGAGGCCGTGTTCGGCCTGCATGTGTTCAGCACGCTCAACGCGGGTCAGGTGGGCTACCGCAGCGGGCCGTTCATGGCCGCGTCGGATCGATTCAACATCGTGGTGAAGGGCCGGCAGACGCATGGCTCGCGGCCCTGGGGCGGCGTGGACCCGATCGTGGCCGCGGCCGACGTCATCGGCACCAGCCAGACCATCGTCAGCCGCCGCCAGAACATCAGCAAGCTGCCGGTGGTGGTGACCTTCGGCGCCATCAAGGGCGGCATCCGCTACAACATCATCCCCGACAGCGTGGAGCTGGTGGGCACCATCCGCACCTTCGATGAAGGCATGCGCCAGGCCGTGTTCGCCGACCTCAAGAACGTGGCCGAACACGTGGCCGCCGCGCACGGCGCCACCGCCGTGGCGCAGGTGCCCGACACCAAGGGCAACCCGGTGACCAACAACAACCCGGCGCTCACCGCCAAGGTGCTGCCCAGCCTCGAGCGCGCCGTCGGCGCCAAGAACGTCGTGGTGATGGACCTGGTGATGGGCGCGGAAGACTTCTCGCGCTACGCCAACGAGGTGCCCGGCTTCTTCTTCATGGTCGGCTCCACGCCGAAGGACCAGGACGCCGTCAAGGCCCCGTCCAACCACTCGCCCGAATTCTTCCTCGACGAGGAAGCGCTGAAGGTGGGCACGCGGGCGATGCTGCAGGTGGCGCTGGATTACCAGAACGCAGGTGGCCAATGAGTTCGATGCTGGCCCTTTCGCTGCTGCTGGCGTCGGCGGTGTCGGCACCGCCGATGCCCCGCTACCCAGAGCTTGAGGAAGACAAGTTGACCGGTGTGCTCGTGGTGGTCGAGGTGCTTGAACAGGAATACCTCCCCACGTTCGACGCCTGCGATCAGCCGGACGTGATCTGCATGGATCCGCCTCCGACCTGGTTCCGTGCCCGGTTGCTCGAACAGGTCCACGGCGACGCCCCGCACAGCGAGTTCTTCGCCGCCACCACGAGCCACTACGGGCCGACGCTGCGACCCGACGAAGGCCAGGCTCCGTCGCCCATGCTCATGGTGCTGGCAACCGACGGCCAGCACCTGGTGATGCCCCGCTATTCCAGCGCACCAGTCTTTCGCGACTCCATCGGCGAATTCCACCTGATCGTGCCGGACGAGGGCATGCCGCGCTGGCTACCCTGCGGCGTATCCGCACTGGTTGCCCCGATCAACGACGATGTCTTGGCGAAATCCGCCGCCCTGAGCCTGGCCGACCATCCCCGCTACGACGAGGGCTGGGACGCCGAATTCTTCCGCGTGGACAAGACGCACGCCTACCCGCGGTTCTCGATACCGGTGGCGCACCTGTCCGAGTGGCTGTCGGCAGGCCATGCGACCCGCGACCTGCGCTGCAGCGAAGACCCGGACGCCTAGTACCCGGCTCAGCCTGCGGGCAGCGTGACCGTCGCGCGCAGGCCGCCCAGCGTGGGCGAGGCGTCCAGCGCGATGCGGCCGCCGTGCGAGGCCAGCACCTGGGCCACGATCGACAGGCCCAGGCCGCTGCCCTCCACGCCGGTGCCGAGCTCGCGATGGAAGCGCTCGAACACGCGCTCGCGGGCTTCGGGCGCAATGCCCGGGCCGCTGTCCTCGACCACCAGGCGCACCTCGCCGTCGGCGCTGGCCAGCTGCACGCGCACCTGGCCGGCGGCCGGCGTGTAGCGCACGGCGTTGTCGAGCAGGTTGCGCACCAGGCCGTCCAGCGCGGCCGCGTCGCCGGACACGGCGGCGCGCGCGGCGTCCAACGACACCGTCACTTCGCGCTCGCTGCCCACCGCGCGGGCATCGTCGGCGTGGCGGGCCACGATGTCCTGCAGGTCCACGGCGTCGCGGGCCATCGGTGCGGCGCCGGGCTCCACCCGGCTCAGCACCAGCAGCTGGGAGATGGCGCGCTCCATGCGCCGCACGCCGGCGTCGAGCCGCTGCTGCGACTCGCTGCGCTCGGCGTCGTTGATGGCGGTGCGCAGGTTGTCGGCGTGCACCTTCACCGCGGCCACGGGCGTGCGCAGCTCGTGCGCGGCGTCGGCGGTGAAGCGGCGCTCGCGCGACAGCGCGGCGTCCAGCCGCGCCAGCAGGCCGTTGACGGCCTTCACCAGGCCCTGGATTTCCTTCGGCACGCGGCCGAGCTCGATGGGCGCCAGGCGGTCCGGCGCACGCGCTTCGATTTCGGTGGAGATGCGCAGCAGGCCGCGGCTGGCCCAGCAGATGGCCAGCCAGATCATCAGCGCCATCAGCGGCAGCGACACGAACAGCGGCACCAGGGTGCCGAAGGCGATCTCCTCGGCCATTTCCTCGCGGATGTCCGACAGCTCGCTGGCCTGGTACCACAGGCCCGACGGCGCGCGCAGGGTGAAGGTGCGCCATGCCTCGCCGTCGATGGCCACGTTCGCATAGCCCGCCACCAGCGGCGCCAGCGCCTGCGACGGACCGCTTTCCGAGCGCATCAGCAGGTGTCCGTCGGCGGCGCGCGCCTGGAACGCCAGCTTGGTTTCATAGGCGTGGCCACCGGCGGAAATCAGGTCGCCGTCCTTGTCGCTGCCGTCGCCGTGCCAGACGCTGATGACCATCGGGTCGCCGGTCGCCCGGCTTTCCACGTCGCCGAGCGGCTCGTCCACCAGGCTCATCAGCACGCGGGCCGAATGGGCCAGCTTGGCGTCGAACAGTTCGTTGGCTTCCTGCAGGCCGGCGCGGTAGCTGAAAGTGGCGGCCACGGCGATCACCACCGTCAGCGTGCCCACCAGGGCCACCACCAGCAATCGCCGCAGCGAGGTCACGGCACGGCCTCGGGCGGCGCCTGCGCCACGGTTTCATCCAGGGCGTAGCCGACGCCGCGCACGGTGCGGATCAGGGCGGCCGGCAGCTTGCGGCGCAGGTGGTGCACGTGTACGTCCAGCGCATTGCTGGCCACGTCCTCGTCCCAGCCGAACAGGCGCTGCTGGGCCGATTCGCGGCTGATGGTGCGGCCGGGGCTTTCCATCAGCACGCGCAGCAGCGCGAACTCGCGCCGCGGCAGGTCGATGTTGCGGCCCTGCCAGCTTACCGACAGCGCCGCGGGATCCAGCTCGAGGGCGCCGCAGCTGAGCACCGGCGCCGCGTTGCCGGCGCTGCGGCGCAGCAGGGCGCGCACGCGCGCCAGCAGTTCATGCAGGTCGAAGGGTTTGCCCAGGTAGTCGTCGGCGCCCACGTCCAGGCCCAGCGTGCGGTCGGCGGGGCGTTCGCGGGCGCTGAGCACCAGGATGGGCACGGTGGCGCCGGCGCGGCGCGCGGCGCGGATCACTTCGATGCCGTCCATGCGCGGCAGGCCCAGGTCGAGCACCACCAGGTCGATGCCACCGTCGCGGATCGCCGCCAGCGCGCTGGCGCCGTCGCGCAGCCAGTCCACGGCGTACGCCGCACGGCGCAGGGCCGTGCGGATGCCTTCACCCAGGGATTCGTCGTCTTCGACCAGCAGCACGCGCATGCGGGCAGTGTGGGTCGGGGGTCAGCGGCTGGCAAGTTCCTCGCGCACCTGCTTGAGCAGGGCCTGCGCTTCGGCGCGGCGGCCGGCGTCGGCGCGCTCGCGGCCCGGTCGCGCGGGTGCGGCCAGGGCCTTGAGCAGGGCCTTCTCGGCGCCGGCGTAGTCTTCCTGGTCGCGCAGGAAATCGGCCAGGAAGTAGTTGGAGTCGATGCCGTCGGGATTCAGCGCCAGGCCCTTGGCCAGCATCTCGCGCGCCTTGTCGTCGTCGCCGAAGCCCACCGGCCAACCGGGCACCTGGTAGTACAGCGAGCCCAGGCTGGTGTACGCCGAGCCGTCCAGCGCGGTGGGTTCGACCGCCAGCGCGGCTTCGAAATCCTTGCGGGCCTTCTTCACCAGGCCGAGCGCACCGAGTCCGCCCTTCTCACCGGCCCAGCTCGCCAGAACGATGCCTTCCCAGATCAGTGCACCGGCGTCGCGTGGCGCGGCGGTGCGGGCGGTTTCCGCCTGCTTGGCGAGCGCCTCGAAGGCGGCATCGCGCTTTTCGGCCGGCACCTCGTACTTCACCTCGGCCCAGCGGTCGCGCACGGCGACGACTTGCGGCGAGAGTTCCGCGGCGAACGCGGGCAGCGCCGCGAAGGCGGCCAGGGCGGCAAACAGCAGCGGCTTAATGCGAAGCGATTTCATGGGTTTTCTCCAGGACGACGGGGGACGCGGCGCGGGCATGGCGCCGCACGACGGGCAGTTGGCCGCGCAGGGCGCGGTCGATGAGGGCGGGGAACACGCCGTTGAGGCGGGCGAAGAGTTTTTCGGGCCAGCCGAGCTGGCGGCGGCGGTCGCCGCGGCGGATCGCGTCAAGCAGCTGCGTGGCCACGTCCTTCGGGTCGTCCTGTGCCGTCTTGAGCTCGGCGTTGAGCGCGTCCACGGCCGGCGTGTTGAACGCGGTGCGGGTGGCGCGCGGCGCCAGGTACTGGAAGCGCACGGTGCCGCCGGCGTGTTCGCGACCCAGGGCCTCGATCAGCCCGCGCAGGCCGAACTTGCTGGCGCTGTAGGCGGCGAAGCCCGGGAAGGCGAGCGCGCCGAAGGTCGAGCCCACGGCCACCACGGCGGCGCCGGGCTGCGCCTGCAGCAAGGGCAGCATGGCGCGGATCAACAGCATCGGCGCCACCAGGTTGGTCTGCACCAGCGCGGCGAGCTCGGTTTCGGCCTGGTCTTCGAACAGACCGAACGCGCCCTGCGCATGCGCGATCACCAGCAGCGACGGCGACATCGTCGCCGCCTGCGCCACCACCGCCGCGCGCCCGGCGGGCGTGCACAAATCAGCCGTCACCGGCACCACGGCGCCGGGGCGATGGCGGTGCACCATCGCGTTGAGCTTCATCGGGTCACGGCCCACCGCCAGCACCGTCGCGCCCGCGTCCACCAGCGCCGCGGCCAGCGCCGCGCCGATGCCGCCGCTGGCGCCGGTGAGCACCACGGTGCGGCCGCCCAGCGTTATCACGCGGCTTCCCGCACGGCGTCGGCCGGGGCGCGCAGGCCGCGAAAAACGTCGCCATAAAGACGGTAGAAGCGGCGCGCGGCGTACACCACCGCGGCCTGGTCGCCGGCGTCGTCCAGGCGGTCCATGAGCTTCTCGAAGAAGCCCACGTGCTCGATGTCCAGGTCGCCGTGCGAGCGCAGGTAGCTGAAGGCGGTGCGCGGCAGGCCCAGGCTGGTCTCGATGGTTTCCGCCGCGCGCGTGGCCAGCGCCACGCTGGTGCCCTCGAGCACCAGCACCATGCCGAAGAAGCCCACCGGGTTGCCGCGCGAGATGGTGTCGTAGGCGTAGGACACCATCAGCTCGGTGGCGTGCGCGGGCTCGGAGGCGGCGATGGCCGCGCGGTCGGCGCCGCAGGCCTGCAGGTCGTCGAGGATCCACTCCTGGTGGCCCATTTCCTCTTCGATGTACTCACCCACCGCGGTGCGCAGCCACTCCAGCCTCGCCGGCAGGCGCGCACCGCAGGCCATCAGCAGCGGCACGGTGTGGCGCACGTGGTGGTAGGCCTGGGTGAGGAAGGCGATGTAGTCGTCGCGGGCGATCTTCGCGGCCAGGGCGTCCTGGATGATCGGGATCGACAGCAGTTCGCGTCGCTCGGCCTGGGTCTGGTCCAGCAGCTGTTGGTGGAAGCTCATGCGGCGCTCTCGTCGGCAAGGGAAGGGTCGTAATGGCGGGCAATGGCGTCGGCGTAGCGATGCAGGATGGCGTCGCGGCGCGGACGGCCATTGGCGGTGAGCAGGCCGTCGGCGGCGCTGAACGGCGCGTCGGCGACCACGACGTCGGCCACGCGCGCGTAGTCGGGCAGGCCGGCGTTCACCTCGTCCAGCGCGGCGCGCAGCGCGTCCTCGCCGATGCCGGCGCGGCGCGGCCAGACCACGGCCACGTTGTGCGGCCGCGCCTCGCCCCACACCACCGCCTGTGCGAACGCGGGGTGCTGCAGCAGTTCGCTTTCCACCCATTCGGGCGAGACGTTGCGGCCGAAGGCGGTGATGAAGACATTCTTCGAGCGGCCGGTGACGTGCACGAAGCCCTCGTCGTCGATGTGGCCCAGGTCGCCGGTGGCGATCGGGCCGGGCGGCGGGCCGTCTTCGCCCAGGTAGCCCAGGCAACGCACGCCGTCCACCCGCAGCTCGCCGTCCACCACCGTGACGCGGGCATGCGGCAGCGGGCGGCCCACGCTGCCCGGACGCAGCGCGCCGGGGCGGTTGAGGCAGACCACGGACGCACATTCGGTGAGGCCATAGCCTTCGTACACCGGCAGGCCCAGCGCCGCGGCGCGCGCCAGCAGGCGCGGCCCGACGCGGCCGCCGCCCACTGCAAGGAAGCGCAGCGACGACAGCAGCCTGTGGCCCTGCTCGGCCGCGCTCACCAGTGCGAGCAGCAGCTGCGGCAGGAGGATGGCGCTCTCGGGCTGGTAGCGGTGCAGGCAGGCCAGCAGGCGCGGCACGTCCAGGCCGGCGGCGCCGGTGTAGCCGATCTCGGCCAGCGGCGGCACGGCGATCTGCGCCTCGCTGAGCAGCGCGGCATAGAGGCCCGACACGTTCTCGAGCAGCGTGGACAGCGGCATCAGGCACAGGTGCCGGCGCGGCGACAGCGGGCGCGAGGCGTCCACCAGCGAGCTGGCCACGGTGAGCAGGCTGGCGGCGTCCAGGCACACGCCCTTGGCCTGGCCGGTGGTGCCCGACGTGTAGGTGATGCAGGCGGTGCCCTCGGGCAGCGCCGGAAGGTCCGAAGGCAGGCGCCACGCCACCAGGCCGTCGCCCAGCGCGATACGGTCGCGCGCGGCGGCGCCGATGGGCGTGCTTTCGCCCTCGGCCGTCACGACGGCCTGGGCACCGCTGGATCGCAGCGCGTGCGTCACCTGGCCGGCGCTGAAGAACGTGGGCAGCGGGACGTGCACGCCGCCGAAGCGGCGGATGCCCAGGTCCAGCGCCAGCCATTCCGGGCCATTGTCCAGGCGGCTGGCCACGCGGTGCAGGCTGTTGCCGTGCAGCGCCTGCGCCAGGCGCTGCTCGCGCTCGGACAGCGCCACGCTGCTGAGCGTGGCGTCGCCGCAGAGGATGCGTGGCTCGCGGCCGCGAAGCCCGGCGGCCATGCTGGCGAAGTCGCTCATCGCGCGCCCGCCGCGCAGGCGTCCATCGCCGGCGCGGCCTGCGACGGACCCGACGAGGCCAGGCCGCGATGCAGGAACGCATGGCCGGCCGCGATGTCGCCGAACAGCACCTGCGGCTGCGCGTCGTAATAGCTGCCCCACTGCGAGGCATCGCCCTGCAGGCGGTCGCTGCGCGCATCCGCCAGCACCACCGTGGCCAGGCGCAGCCGGTCGAAGGCGTTGCGCAGCTGGCGGGTGGCCGCGAACAGCACCCAGCGCACGCCGGCGCGGTGCAGCAGGTCGGTGATGAGCACGATCACTTCGCGCGCGTCGCCGGGGGATCGCGATGCGAAGCTGCCCACTTCCACCAGTTCGTCGCGGCGCACCGGGCGGCCCAGGCGCGCGCGCAGGCTGGTCTCGGCCGGCAGGTCGAGGTATTGCTCGACGAACAGCGGGCCTTCCTGGCCGCGGCGCAGCCCCACCGCCGCCTGCAGCACGCCGTTCCGGTCGCGGAAGGCCAGCAGCCGCGGCAGGAAGGCCGTCAGCGTGGCGCCGTAGCGTTCGGCGTAGACCTGCGCGATGAACGCTTCCACCTCCGCCCGTTCAGGATGGCCGGCCTCGATCAGCGAGGAGGTGTGGAAGCGCGTCGAGGCGCCGGTGGCAATCGTGGGTATTGGCATGGGTCGCATGCTCGGCGGGCGCGATTAAGCCGGCATTAGCCCGTTGTTAGCCGCACGTTAGCCAAACATCAATTTTTCATTGGGCTGGCCACCGGGCGGGGCCCGGGAGTGAGAGAATGCCGGCCATGACTTCCCCCGAACTGAGCCCGCTGGGCAAAGCCGTCGAATACGGCCAGCCGTACGATCCCTCCCTGCTGTTCCCGATTGCGCGCGCGAGCCAGCGCGCGCTGCTGGGGCTGGGCGACGAGCTGCCGTTCGTGGGCGTGGATTTCTGGAACGCCTACGAGCTGAGCTGGCTCGACGGCCGCGGCAAGCCGCGCGTGGCGCTGGCCGAGTTCCGCGTGCCGGCGGCGTCGCCCAACATCATCGAATCCAAGAGCTTCAAGCTGTACCTGGGCAGCTATGCGCAGTCGCGCTTCGGCGACACCGACGCGCTGCGCGCGCAGATGGTCCGCGACCTGTCCGATGCCGCCGGTGCACCGGTGAGCGTTGTGCTGACGCCGGCCGCGTCGGCCAACGCCGCCTTGATCGAAACGCTCGAAGGCGACCTGATCGACGACCTGCCGATCGAGATCACGCACTACGGCCCGCCGCGCCCCGACTTCCTGTCGTCCGACCCGGAGCTGCGCACCGACGAGGTGCTGGTGTCGCACCTGCTCAAGTCCAACTGCCCGGTCACCGGCCAGCCCGACTGGGCCAGCCTGCAGATCCGCTACGCCGGCCCGCGCATCGCCCGCGACGGCCTGCTGCGCTACCTGGTGTCGTACCGCAACCACAGCGATTTCCACGAACAGTGCGTCGAGCGCATCTTCATGGACCTGATGCAGCAGTGCGCGCCCACGCGCCTGGGCGTGTATGCGCGCTACACCCGCCGCGGCGGCCTGGACATCAACCCCTTCCGCGCCACGCCGGGCCTGCCGCTGCCGGGCAACCCGCGCACCGCCCGCCAGTAAGATTCCTCCCAGCCGCCTGACCCCGGGAACCGCCATGCGCCTCACACCGCTCGCCACCGTCCTGCTGATCACGCTGTGCCTGGCCGCCTGTGGCGGCGACGACAAACCCGCGCCGCCGGCGGCCACCGAGGCTCCGGTGGAAGCGGTGGCCGAAGAGGTGCCCGCCGAGCTGCCGCCGATGCCCACCGGCGATTTCCGCATCACTTCGGTGACGCTGGGCAAGGCCGTGGACGAGGAAGGCCAGGTGCGCCAGTCGCAGGATACGTTCGCGCCCACCGACAAGATCTTCGCCGCCGTGGTCAGCGTGGGCAGCAGCGACGGCCTGACGCTGGCCGCGCGCTGGACCGCCGCCGACGGCACCGTCGTGGCGTCCGCGGGCCAGAGCCTCAATCCCAGCACGCCCACCGTCACCACCTTCAGCATCGCCCAGCCCGAGCCGTGGCCCGCCGGCGGTTACAAGCTGGAAGTGTCGGTCAACGACCGCGTGGTCGAGTCGCGCAGCTTCCTGGTCCAGTAGCGCGCTGCCCCGGCAGGCCATGGCCGACCATCCCTGCCTGCGCTGCGGCGCATGCTGCGCGGCCTTCCGCGTGGCCTTCCACTGGTCCGAAGCGCAGCCGCACAAGGCCGAGGGCGTGCCCGCCGCCCTGGCCACGCCACTGCGCCTGCACGAGCTGGCGATGCGCGGCACCGACGACGCCCTGAAGCCGGTGCGCTGCGTGGCGCTGGAAGGCAGCGTCGGCGCCGGAACGTCCTGCCGCATCTACGCGTCGCGGCCCGCGCCCTGCCGCGAACTGGGCGCGGCGTGGGAAACCGGCGAACCCAGCCCGCAGTGCGACCGCGCACGCGCCGTGCACGGCCTGCCGCCGCTCACGCCCGCCGATTGGGCTGCCTGAACCACGCTTTCCCCGGGGGGCCGGAACCGCGACAATGGCGGCTTGCCCGCGCCACTGCTGCGCGCGAGCCCCTGGCAGAGCCAACACGGGAAGACCTCGCCCCATGTCCGACAACCCCAAGATCATCTACACGCTCACCGACGAAGCGCCGTTCCTGGCCACGCAGTCGCTGCTGCCCATCGTCCAGGCCTTCGCCGGCGCGGCCGGCATCACGGTGGAGACGCGCGACATCTCGCTGGCCGGGCGCATCGCGTCGCAGTTCCCCGAGCACCTGCGCGACGACCAGAAGGTCGCCGACGACCTGGCCGAACTCGGCGCCCTGGCCAAGACGCCCGACGCCAACATCATCAAGCTGCCCAACGTCAGCGCCTCCGAGCCGCAGCTCAAGGCCGCCATCCGCGAACTGCAGGGCCAGGGCTACCACCTGCCCGACTACGAGGACGAGCCGGACAACGAAGCCGAGACCGACGCCAAGGCCCGCTACGACCGCGCCAAGGGCAGCGCCGTGAACCCGGTGCTGCGCGAGGGCAACTCCGACCGCCGCGCACCCAAGGCCGTGAAGGAAAACGTGCGCAAGCACCCGCACCGCATGGGCAAGTGGGCGAAGGATTCGGCCTCGCACGTCTCGCACATGGACGGCGGCGACTTCTACGGCTCCGAGCGGTCGGCCACGCTGGAACAGGCCGGCAACCTGAAGATCGAGCTGGTGGCCGCCGACGGCACCGTCACCGTGCTCAAGCCGCGCCTGGCGGTGAAGGCCGGCGAAATCGTCGACGCCTCGGTGATGAGCCGCAAGGCGCTGGCGGCCTTCATCGCCGGACAGATCGCCGACGCCAAGGCGCGCGGCGTGCTGTTCTCGCTGCACCTCAAGGCCACCATGATGAAGGTCTCCGACCCGATCATGTTCGGCGTCGTGGTGGGCGAGTTCTACAAGGACGCGCTGGAAAAGCACGCCGCCACGCTGGCCGGCATCGGCTTCGACATCAACAACGGCATCGGCGACCTGTACGAGAAGATCGCCAAGCTGCCGGCCGACGCACAGGCCGCCATCAAGGCCGACGTCGAAGCGGTGTACGCCACGCGCCCGGCGCTGGCGATGGTGAACTCCGACAAGGGCATCACCAACCTGCACGTGCCCAGCGACGTGATCGTGGACGCCTCGATGCCGGCGATGATCCGCGACTCGGGCCGCATGTGGAACGCGGCGGGCGAGCTGCAGGACACCAAGGCCGTCATCCCCGACCGCTGCTACGCCGGCATCTACCAGGTGGTGATCGACGACTGCCGCGCCCACGGCGCCTTCGACCCGGCCACCATGGGCAGCGTGCCCAACGTCGGCCTGATGGCGCAGAAGGCCGAGGAATACGGTTCGCACGACAAGACCTTCCAGCTGGCCAGCGCCGGCACGGTGCGCGTCACCGACGACGCCGGCGCGGTGCTGTTCGAACACGCGGTCGAGGCCGGCGACATCTGGCGCATGTGCCAGACCAAGGACGCGCCGATCCAGGACTGGGTGAAGCTGGCCGTCACCCGCGCGCGCATCAGCGCCACGCCGGCGCTCTTCTGGCTTGACCCGGCCCGCGCCCACGACCGGCAGGTGATCGCCAAGGTCGAACGCTACCTCAAGGGCTACGACACCCACGGCCTGGACATCCGCATCCTGGCGCCGATGGCCGCCATGAAGGTTTCGCTCGAGCGCATCCGCCAGGGCAAGGACACCATCTCGGTCACCGGCAACGTGCTGCGCGACTACCTCACCGACCTGTTCCCGATCATGGAGCTGGGCACCAGCGCCAAGATGCTGTCGATCGTGCCGCTGATGGCCGGCGGTGGCCTGTTCGAAACCGGCGCCGGCGGCTCGGCGCCCAAGCACGTGCAGCAGTTCGTGCAGGAAAACTACCTGCGCTGGGATTCGCTCGGTGAATTCCTGGCCCTGGCCGCGTCGCTCGAACACGTGGCCCAGCGCTGGATCAATTCCTCGGCGCCGGTGCTGGCGCGCACGCTCGACCTCGCCAACGGCCGCATCCTCGATGAAGACCGCGGCCCGTCGCGCAAGGTCGGTGGCCTGGACAACCGCGGCAGCCACTTCTACCTGGCGCTGTACTGGGCCCAGGCCCTGGCCGAACAGAACGACGACGCCGCGCTGAAGGCGAAGTTCGCGCCGCTGGCCAAGGCGCTGTCGGACAACGAAGACAAGATCGTGGCGGAACTGATCGCGGTGCAGGGCAAGCCGGTGGACATCGGCGGCTACTACCACCCGGACATGGCGAAGGTGACGGCGGCGATGCGGCCGAGCGCCACGTTCAACGCGGCGCTCGCCGCGCTCTGACCCGCCCGCAACGGCAAACAGAAACGGGGCGCCTTTCGGCGCCCCGTTTTTTTATTCCCGCCGCCGGCGATCAGCGCAGGTCGAAGCGATCGGCCTCCATCACCTTGGTCCAGGCCTTGACGAAGTCGTTGACGAACTTCTCCCCGGCGTCGGATTCGGCGTAGACCTCGGCCAGCGCACGCAGCTGCGAGTTGGAGCCAAACACCAGGTCCGCCACCGTGCCGGTCCATTTGACGGCGCCGGTCTTGCGGTCGCGGCCCTCGAGCACGTTGGCGTCGGCCGCG
>JAPLSJ010000035.1 GCA_026398695.1 Arenimonas sp. | reverse complement strand
CGTACCGCCCCGACGGCCGCTCGGGCCTCAACCTCGACCTGCGCCCGGCGCGCAGCCGCAACGTGGAGCTGGGCCTGAAGTGGCGGCTCCGCGACGGCCTGCGCGCCGACCTGGCGCTGTTTCGCAGCGACACGCGCGACGAACTGGTGGTGGCCACCAACGCCGGTGGCCGCGCCAGCTTCGCGAACGCGGGCCGCAGCCTGCGCCAGGGCATCGAGGTCGAACTGGAGGCGGCGCTGGGCGAGGCGATGACGCTGCAGTTCGCGTGGACCGGACTCGACGCCAGCGTGCGCGAAACCTACCTGGCCTGCGCGGGCGCGCCCTGCACGGTGCCGACGCAGGCGATTGCTCGCGGCACGCGCCTGGCCGGCGTGCCGCGCTCGATGGGTCGCCTGCGCTGGGATGGCCGGCGCGGCGACTGGCGCGCTTTCTCCGAACTGCGCCACGTCTCTGCGGTGACGGTGAACGACGCGGCCAGCGACACCGCGGCCGGATACGCACTGTTCGACCTGGGGCTGTCGCGCGGCTTGCGCGACGGCGGCCAGGTCTTCGTGCGCCTGGACAACGCTTTCGACCGCCGCCACGTTGGCTCGGTGATCGTCAACGACGGCAATGGCCGTTTCTACGAGCCGGGCTCCGGCCGCACGCTGTGGCTGGGCGTGGACGTTCGCTGGCAGCGCTGACCTCGGCGCCCGCGGATGCCAGAATCGGCCCATGGACCTGGCCACCTACCGCCGCCTTCGCGCCCGTGCCCGGCGGCTCAGCAAACGTCCCGCCGACGCCGACGACCTGCTGCAGGACGCGCTGCTGGCCGCGCTCGAGGCCGGGCGCGGCGACGCGCCGTGGCTTGAGGGCGTACTGAAGAACCAGGCCGCGATGACCGCACGCGGGGCAGTGCGGCGCAGGCGGCGCGAGTCACTTTGTGCCGATGCCGGGCCAACGATGGCCGCCCATGCCGACACCGCCGACCATGGCCCCGCACGGGAGAGCCTGCTGCGATCCTTGCCGCCAGCGGCCCGGCGCGTGGCCGTGCTCGCCCTGCACGGATTGTCGGCCGAAGAAATCCGCTGGATCCTGGGGCTGGCCGACACCGCGTTCCGCCAGCGCCTTACCCGCATCCGCAAGGCCCTGGGCGAACTGCCGCCGGCGCAGCGGGCCGAGGCGCAGGCGCTGGCTTACCTGCGCGACCCCGCGCGTGCCGTGGAGCTGCAGTTCGGGCTGGTGCGCCGATCGCTCAAGGCGGCGCTGGCCGGCCGCGCCGGCCTGGGCACCCACGATGCCGACGGTCACCTGCTGGTGATCCGGGGCGCTCACGGATTGCCCCCCGGCGGCAACCAGTAAACGGGAACCACAGAGGAGACCTCCCATGCTTTCGCAATGCAGAGTCGGCGCCATCGTTTTCTTCGTCAGCGTGCTCGACCGCGCGCTGGTGTTCTACCGCGACACCCTGGGCCTGCCGGTGGCCGAAGTGGAGGGCCACGACGGGCCGTTCGCGGTGGGCCAGCTGGGCGAGCTGACGCTGGTGTTCATCGCCCGGCCCGCGAAGGCCGGCGACAGCCCGGTGGTGGTGTTCAACCTCGACGGCGGCATCGACGACTATGCCGAGGCGCTGGCCGCCAAGGGCGTGGAAATCGTGGTGCCGGTGAGTGAAGCGCCCGACGGTGGGCTCACGCTGGACTTCATCGACCCCGATGGCAACGGACTGAGCCTGTACCAGCCTGCGGGCGCGCCGCGCCGCAGATAAGGCTTACGTACCAGGTACAAAAATGAACGGGCCCGGATATCGGCTTCCTGCCGAACATCCGGGCCCGCTCATTTTTGTACCTGGTACGAAATCTTTGCTCAGAACCCCCGGTCGCCCGAGATGATCCCGCCCAGCCCGCCCAGCACCGAGCCCTCGCCCTTGCTGCCGCCCTTCTGGTAGGCGGCGCTGAACATGCGGCCGGCCAGGCGCGAGAACGGCAGCGACTGCAGCCACACCTTGCCCGGGCCGGTGAGCGTGGCCAGGAACACGCCTTCGCCGCCGAACAGCATCGACTTCACGCCGCCCACGGGCTGGATGTCGAAGTTCACCGTGCTGGTCATGGCCACCACGCAGCCGGTGTCCACGTCCAGGCGCTCGCCCGGGCGCAGCTCGCGTTCAACGATCGTGCCGCCGGCGTGGATGAACACCAGGCCGTCGCCGGTGAGCTTTTGCATGATGAAACCTTCGCCGCCGAACAGCGCCGTCATGATCTTCTTCTGGAAGAACAGGCCGATCGACACGCCGCGCGCCGCGCAAAGGAAGCTGTCCTTCTGCGCGATGATGGTGCCGCCGTAGTTGCTCAGCGTCATCGGCACGATGGTGCCGGGGTAGGGCGCCGCGAACGCCACCTTGGCCTTGCCGCTGGCGCCGGTGTGCGAGAAGACCGTGGTGAACAGGCTCTCGCCGGTGATCAGGCGCTTGCCCGCGCCCACCAGCTTGTCCATGAAGCCACCGCTGCTGCCGGCGCTGGCCGAGCCGTCGCCGAACACGGTGTCCATGCTCACCATCGAGTCCTTGTACATCATCGATCCGGCCTCGGCGACGGCGCTCTCGCCCGGGTCGAGCTCGATCTCGACGAACTGCATGTCCTCGCCGTAGATGCGGTAGTCGATGACGTCGCTGCGATGGCCCGTTCCCGCGGCCACCGCCGGCGGCGGCACCGGCGCCATCATTGCGCTGGGCGCGGATTCGGCCCGCAGTTCGGTGCAGGCGCTGATCGGGATCCATTCCGCGAAGCCCTGGCGCCAGCAGTGCCCGGCGGGATCGCGCGTGGCCTGGGCGATGGCGGCCGCCTGGTCCAGCGGGCCCATTTGTTGGCCCTGGTAGCTGAGGAACCACTGGTGCATGGGGGAACTCCTTGAGGGGTGGGGGTGGTCGGGCCTTCAGGCCCGACGGGTGTCAGGCCGGAGCGTCCACGCCCAGCTGCGCATGGATGTCCGCGCGCGCCGCGGCATCAAGCGTCAGCTGCGCGGCGAGGCGATCGAGGAATGCGCGCTCTTCAGCCGTGTCGGCCGTGATGGCGATCAGCGCCGCGGCGTAGACCTCGGCGCGCAGGCTGGCCGGCGTGCGCACCGCCAGCTGCTCGAGCGTCAGCGGTGCGCGGATCTCGGCGTCCAGGGCCTCGAGGCTTTCCGCGTCCAGGCCGCCCTGGCGGGCGCGGCCCAGGATGGCCTCGCGCTCGCCGGCATCGATCAGGCCGTCGGCGTGCGCGGCGGTGATCATGGCCCGCAGCAGGTGCATGGCGTGTTCCACCCGCGCCGGAGACGGCGCGCTGGCCGGCGGAGGCGGGGGCGGCATCGACGAGGCCGGCGGCGGAGGCGGCATGGCGCCGCCCATCACGGCCTGGGGTGCCGCCGGTTTCTGGTAGTGCTGGTAAGCCGCCACGGCGATGCCGAGCAGGCCCAGGCCCAGCTTGGCCTTGGTGCCACCGGACATGCCGCCGAGCATGCCGCCGCCACTGCTGCCGCCCAACAGGCCGCCCAGGCCGCCGCTGCGCTTGTGCTTGCGCTTGCCGCCGCCCAACTGGCCCGACATCGCGTCGCCCATCAATTGGCCCAACAGTTGCTCGGGGTTGAACATGCAAGGCTCCGCTCGGAATGGGTAGTCAACAATGTTGGGGTGGGTACCCGCCCGGCACAAGGGAGGGGTGGCATCAGTCAGGGGTCCGGGGCCGCTTGTGGCAAAATGGCTTGTTGATCCCGACGGCACCCTCCCACGACCCATGGCCGACAGCACCGGTAGCCACGCCCCCCGCAGCCCGTTCAAGGCATGGCAGGCGTTCCTGTGGTCGATGAAGGGGCTGCGCGCGACCTGGGACGTCGAGTCCTCGTTCCGCCTCGAGGTCTACCTGTTCCTGGTGCTGGCGCCGCTGGGCTTCTGGCTGGGCTCGGACGGCGTCGAGCGCGCCATCCTCATCGGTTCGCTGGTGCTGGTGCTGGTGGTGGAGGTGCTCAACTCCGCCGTCGAGGCGGTCGTGGACCGCTGGGGCGCCGAGCACAATGAGCTGGCCGGCCGCGCCAAGGACATGGGCTCGGCGGCGGTGTTCCTGTCGGACATGAACGTACTGATCTGCTGGGGCCTCATCCTGCTGCCCCGTTACACGAACTGAGGCGAAACGATGGAATGGTTGTTCAGCACTGAAATCTGGGTCGCGCTGCTGACCCTGGCCACGCTCGAGATCGTGCTGGGCATCGACAACCTGGTCTTCATTTCCATCGCCGTCAGCAAGCTGCCGCCCGAACAGCGGCCCAGGGCGCGCAAGTTCGGCCTGGCGCTGGCCTGCGTCACCCGCATCATGCTGCTGCTGTCGCTGGCGTTCCTGGCCAGCATGCAGACCAACCTGTTCAGCCTGTTCGGCCAGGACTTCTCGGTGCGCGACCTGGTGCTGATCACCGGCGGACTGTTCCTGCTGGTCAAGGGCACGATGGAAATCCACGACTCGGTCGAGGGCCGCGGCGAAGAAGAAGATATCGGCACCAAGCCGTCGGCGGTGTTCGGCTACGTGATCGCCCAGATCGCGGTGATCGACATCGTCTTCTCGCTCGACTCGGTGATCACCGCGGTGGGCATGGTGGACAACAAGTACGTCATGGTGGCCGCCATCCTGGTGGCCGTGGCGGTGATGCTGTTCGCGGCCAACCCGATCGGCGACTTCATCGACCGCCACCCGACGGTGAAGATGCTGGCGCTCACCTTCATCATCCTGGTGGGTGCGGCGCTGGTGGCCGATGGCTTCGACGTGCACATCGACCGCAGGTTCCTCTACTTCGCGATGGCGTTCTCGGCCGGCGTCGAGGCACTGAACATCCTGTCCAGGCGCAAGCACCGCGGGCCCACCTGACCGGGCCATCCCTGCGATACTGGCGGCCGTAGTCCCTCGGCCGTCCCCATGTCCCAGTCCCCCGATTACCCCGCGCTGGTGCTCCGGCGCGGCGAGGAACGTCGCCTGCGCGCCGGCCACCTGTGGGTGTTCAGCAACGAAGTGGACGTCGCCAGGACGCCGCTCACCGGCTTCCAGCCGGGCGACCCGGTGACGATCCTCGAGGCCGGCGGCAAGCCGCTGGGCACCGGTTACGTGAACCCGTCGACCCTGATCGCCGCACGCCTGGTGGATCGCGCCGGCCATGCGCTCGACCGCTCGCTGGTGGTGCACCGGCTGAAGGTGGCGCTGTCGCTGCGTGAGCGTCTGTTCGCCGAGCCTTACTACCGCCTGGTGTTCGGCGAGAGCGACGGCCTGCCCGGGCTCACCGTTGAGCGTTTCGGCGACGTGGTGGTGGCCCAGGCCACCACCGCCGGCATGGACCGGCTGCGCGACGAAATCACCGAAGCCATCCTGAAGGTGCTGGCGCCTTCGGCGCTGCTGTGGAAGAACGACAGCGGCGCACGCGCCATCGAAGGCCTGGCCGATTCGGTGGAGCTGGTGCACGGCACGCTGGACGGCCCGGCGATCGCCCGCGAGGGCGGGGTGGATTTCCTGTGCGACCTGCGCGAAGGCCAGAAGACCGGCTGGTTCTACGACCAGCGCGGCAACCGCGACCGTCTGGCGCCTTATGCGCGCGGGGCGAAAGTGCTGGACGTCTTCAGCTACCTGGGCGGCTGGGGCCTGCGCGCGGCCGCCTTCGGCGCCAGCGCGGTGGACTGCGTGGACGCCTCGGCGCGCGCGGTGGCCGGCATCCGCGCCAACATCGAACTCAACGGCATGGGCGACCGCGTGCAGGCCCATGCGGCCGACGCCTTCGAGTTCCTGAAGGCGGCCCGGGCCGAGCGGCGCAAGTGGGACGTGGTGATCCTGGACCCGCCGGCGTTCGTGAAGCGCAAGAAGGACTTCAAGGAAGGCTCGCTGGCGTATCGCCGCCTGAATGAGCTGGGCATGCAGGTGCTCGAGCGCGACGGCATCCTGGTCACCTGCTCGTGCAGCCACCACATGCCGCGCGAGGCGCTCATCGACGGCCTGCAGGCCGGCGCGCGCCACCTGGACCGGCAGGTGCAGTTGCTCGAGCCCCTGTCGCAGGCGGCCGACCACCCGGTGCACCCGGCCATCCCGGAAACCGACTACCTCAAGGGCGTCATCGCCCGCGTGATCCCGGCATGAGGCGGACGGCGGTGCTTGGGCGGAACGGCCGGCTGGGGCAAAATGGCCGGGCAGATCGCGCCCCGGCGCATCGCCCGCCGGAGCCCGCATGACCCTGCTGCACGACATCGACCCGATCGCCCTTCCGCTGCCGTTCTGGCCGCACGGCATCCACTGGTACGGCGTGATGTACCTGCTGGCCTTCGGCGCGGCCTGGTTCATCGGCCGCAACCGCGTACGCGCCGGCCGGCTGCCCGGCGTGGACGAAAACGCCTTCGGCGACCTGCTGTTCTACGGCATGCTGGGCGTGGTGCTGGGTGGCCGCATCGGCTACGTGCTTTTTTACGGCTTCGAGGCCTTCCTCGCCAACCCGCTGATGCTGCTCAAGATCAACGAGGGCGGCATGAGCTTCCACGGCGGCCTGATCGGCGTGATGCTGGCCGCGGCGTGGTGGACGCGCCGGCACAAGCTGCACTACTTCGACGTGATGGATTTCGTGGCGCCGATCATTCCCTCGGGGCTGGGCTTCGGCCGCCTGGGCAACTACATCGGCGGCGAGCTGTGGGGCAAGCCCACCGGCGGCAGCTGGGGCGTGGTGTTCCCGGACAGCCTGCCGGCGGAATACGCCCGCCTGCCGATGGACCAGCTGCGCGCGCTGCATGAAACGGGGGCGCTGGACCGCTTCGCGCGGCATCCGTCGCAGCTCTACCAGATGGCGCTCGAGGGCCTGGTGATGATGGCCGTGCTGCTGCTGTATTCGCGCAAGCCGCGGCCGCGCTACGCGGTGTCGGGGCTGTTCGCGCTGCTGTACGGCACGTTCCGCTTCCTGGTGGAGTTCGTGCGCGAACCCGATGCGCACCTGGGCTACCTGGCCTTCGGCTGGCTGACCATGGGCCAGGTGCTGTCGCTGCCGCTGGTGGCGCTGGGGCTGTTCCTGCTGTGGCTGTCGCGCCGTGCGCCGACCCTGCAGCCGGTGGTGGCCAGGGACGCCGGCTGATGCAGAACTATCTCGAGCTGCTGCGCCATGTCCTTGAGGAAGGCGCCGAGAAGGCCGACCGCACCGGCACCGGCACCCGCTCGGTGTTCGGCTGGCAGCTGCGCTACAGGCTCGACGACGGCATCCCGCTGGTCACCACCAAGAAGCTGCACCTGCGCTCGATCGTGCACGAGCTGCTCTGGTTCATCCGCGGCGAAACCAACATCGCCTACCTGAAAGAGAACAAGGTCAGCATCTGGGACGAGTGGGCCGACGCCAACGGCGACCTCGGCCCGGTGTACGGCAAGCAGTGGCGCCGCTGGAGCGGCGCCGACGGCCAGGAGATCGACCAGCTGCGCTGGGTGGTGGAGGAAATCGCCCGCAACCCCGATTCGCGCCGGCTGATCGTCAACGCCTTGAACGTGGCCGACCTGCCGAAGATGGCGCTGATGCCCTGCCACACGATGTTCCAGTTCTACGTCGCCAACGGCCGGCTGAGCTGCCAGCTCTACCAGCGCTCGGCCGACATTTTCCTGGGCGTGCCGTTCAACATCGCCAGCTACGCGCTGCTCACCCACATGGTGGCGCGCCACTGCGGCCTGCAGGTCGGCGATTTCGTCCACACGCTGGGCGATGCGCACCTGTACAGCAACCACTTCGACCAGGCGCGCGAACAGCTGTCGCGCGAACCGCGCGCGCTGCCGACGCTGTCGCTGGCGCCGGAAGCCACCGACCTGTTCGCGATGCGCTACGAGGACATCACCATCAGCGGCTACGACCCGCACCCGGCCATCAAGGCCCCGGTGGCGGTGTGAGCCTGGTGCTGGTGGCGGCGCTGGACCGCGCGCGGGCGATCGGCCGCGGCAACCAGCTGCCGTGGCGGCTGCCCGACGACCTCAAGCGCTTCAAGGCCCTCACGCTGGGGCATCCGGTGCTGATGGGCCGCAAGACGGCGCAGTCGCTGGGCCGCGCACTGCCCGGCCGGCCCAACCTGGTGCTGACGCGTTCGGGCCGGGTGCCGTTCGAGGGCATGCAGGCCGTGGCCTCGCTGGACGAGGCGATCGCGCGCTGCGAGGGCGGGCCGCTGATGGTGATCGGCGGCGGCGAGGTCTACGCGCTGGCGCTGGCGCGCGCCGACCGGCTGCACCTCACGCACGTGGATACCGAGGTGTCGGGCGCGGATGCGTTCTTCCCGGCGTTCGACGCCGGTGAGTGGCTCGTGGAAAGCCGCGAAGCCCACGCGGCCGACGACCGGCACGCGCATGCCTTCGAATTCGTGGACTACCGGCGGGCGGCCGCGGCCGCCCGCTGAGGCTCAGGGCAGGGCCGAGGCCGCTTCGTAGCGGGCCATGGCGGCGAGCTTGATTTCCAGGCGCAGGTACTTGAGCGCCTTGTCCACCGGGATCGCGCGGCTCATGCGGTTGTGGGTGCGCTCGAGCAGGCGGGCCTCGTCGGCCTCGATCGCCAGGGCTTCGCTGGCCAAGTCGTCGGCGGCGTCCTCGTCCACGCTGCCGGCGGCGGCGCGGACCATGCCCGCGACATTCTGGCGGCGGCGCGTGGCCAGCTCGGCCAGCTCGGTCTGGTGCCCGTCGTAAATCGGCCAGAAGGCAGCCTCTTCGGCGGGGTTGAGCGCCATTTGGCGGGCGATGAAGACCTGTTTGCCCGGCGCCAGGGCCGCGCGCAGTTCGGACATGCGGGCCTGGCCGCCGTCGCCGGCGTCCTGGGCCAGGGCGGGGCCCGTCAGCCCCAGGGCAAGCAACAGCACGAACATCGGTCGAATCATGGGTTGAACTCCTTGGAGGCGATGGCAAACGATACCGCGCACGAACCGAGGGCCGGCACTAATCCGGGCGTGGCTCAGTCGTCGCCGCGCGGTGCGCCGTCGGGCGGGTCGCGGCCGGCGACCTGGTGCAGGCGCAGCTCGGGCCCCAGCTCCATGGCCGTGAGCTTGCCGCCCCAGACCGCGCCGGTGTCGATGCCGTACACGCCCAGCCCCATGAACAGGCCCAGCGTGGACCAGTGCCCGAACACCACCGGCAGCTCGCGCGGCGAATGGCCGGGGACCTCGAACCACGGGTACATGCCGGGCTTCTGGGTGCCCGGGCGGCCCTTGTCCTCGAAGCCGATGCGGCCGGCCGGCGTGCAGTAGCGCATGCGGGTGAAGACGTTGATGATCGCGCGGTGGCGATCCACCCCGGTGAGCTTGGGCGACCATGCGGGCTTGTCGCCGTACATGTTCTTCACGAGCTTGAAGAAGCCCTCGCCCTGCAGTTTTTCCTCGACCTCGCGGGCGCGGGCCTCGGCCAGGGCCAGCGTCCATTTCGGCGCCAGGCCGGCATGCACCAGGGCGAAGCCCAGGGTGCGGTCGACGTGGATGAGCTTCTGGCGGCGCAGCCAGCTGATGAGGATCTCGCTGTCTTCGGCGAACAGCACGCGCTGCAGGTCGGGGTTGACCTTGCGCTGGTCCGCCTCGCGCCGGGTGGAGATGGCCAGCAGCGACAGGTCGTGGTTGCCCAGCACGATGGTGCTGTGGATCGCCAGCGAATGGATCAGCCGCAGCGTTTCCAGCGACTGGCCGCCGCGGTTGACCAGGTCGCCGCAGAACCACAGGCGGTCCACCGCCGGGTCGAAGCGGATCTTCTCGAGCAGGCGCTGCAGCGCGTCGTAGCAGCCCTGGACGTCGCCGATGGCGTAGGTGGCCATGTCAGTGCAGCGTCCGCGGGATGGACAGCATGAACGGATCGATCATGGCGTCGAACCGCGTGCCGTCGTCGGCCACCATCTGGTAGCTGCCGCGCATGGTGCCCAGCGGCGTTTCCAGCACGGCGCCCGAGGTGTATTCGAACTGTTCGCCGGGCTGCAGCCAGGGCTGTTCGCCGACCACGCCGTCGCCGCGCACTTCCTGCACCTTGCCGTTGGCGTCGGTGATCAGCCAGTGGCGGCTGACCAGCTGCGCGGCCACTTCGCCCAGGTTCTGGATGCGGATGGTGTACGCGAACACGAAGCGGTCGTCCTCGGGGATCGACTGGTCCTCGAGGAAGCGGGTGGTGACGATGACCTGTATGGCGTGCAGCGGCGATTCCATGGCCGGTATTCTACGCAGTCGGGCCGCCCGGCGGCAGCGAGCCCAGGTGGGCGGCCAGTCGCACGAATTCGGCCACCTCCAGCTGCTCGGCGCGCGCATCGGGGCGCAGCCCCGCGGCCTCGATGTCGGCGCCGCTGCAGGTCAGCTGCAGGGCGTTGCGCAGGGTCTTGCGGCGCTGGCCGAAGGCCTCGCGCACCACGCGTTCGAACAGCACCCGGTCGGCGATGCCGATCTGGTCGGCGGGCTTGGGCACCAGCCGCACCACCGACGAATCCACCTTCGGCGGGGGGCGGAATGCGCCCGGCGGCACGTCGAACAGCGAGGTGACGGTGCAGTAGGCCTGCAGCATCACGCTGAGCCGGCCGTAGACCTTGCTGCCGGGCTCGGACGCCATGCGGTCCACCACTTCCTTCTGCAGCATGAAGTGCATGTCCAGCACCGCGTCGGCGTGGTCGAGCGCGTGGAAGAGGATGGGCGAGGAAATGTTGTAGGGCAGGTTGCCCACCAGTCGCAGCGGGCCTTCGTCGCCGGCCAGCCTGGTGAAATCCACCTGCAGCACGTCCTTGTGGATGATGGTGAGGCGGCCGACGCCTTCGGACGCCTCCATCAGCGGGGTGATCAGGTCGCGGTCGAACTCGATCACCGTCAGCTCGCCGTGCTTGCGCAGCAGCGGGAAGGTGATGGCGCCCTGGCCTGGGCCGATTTCCACCAGGCGGTCGCCGGGCTTGGGATTCACCGCCCGCACGATCTGGTCGATGATGTTGCGGTCGGTGAGGAAGTGCTGGCCGAGGTTCTTCTTCGGCGGCGCCTTGAAGCTGCTCATGGTGTTTTCCTGCGTGCGCCGAGTTGGGCGCACAGGTCGGCGGCGGCGAAAAGGCTGGACGGGTCGGCCACGCCGCGGCCCGCCAGCTCCAGCGCGGTGCCGTGGTCCACGGCCACGCGTGGGTAGGGCAGCCCCAGGGTGATGTTGACGGCCTGTTCGAAGCCCGCGTGCTTGAGCACCGGCAGGCCCTGGTCGTGGTACATCGCCAGCACCGCGTCGAAGCCGGCGAGTTTCCCGGGCAGGAAGGCGGTGTCGGCCGGCAGCGGCCCGACCAGGTCCATGCCCTGCGCGCGCAGCGCCTGCAGCACCGGGATCAGGGTGTCGATCTCCTCGCGGCCCAGGTGGCCGTCCTCGCCCGCGTGCGGGTTCAGGCCGAGCACGGCGATGCGCGGGGCGGGCAGGCCGAAGTCGCGCACCAGCGCCGCGTGCAGCACCCGCAGCGTGCGGGCGAGGCCGTTGGCGGTGATGGCGTCCGGCACCGCGCGCAGCGGCAGGTGGGTGGTGGCCAGCGCCACGCGCAGCGTCGGGCTGGCCAGCATCATGACCACCTCGGCGCCGGCCTGGGTGGCCAGCAGCTCGGTGGTGCCCGTGTAGGCGATGCCGCCGTCGTTGATCGAAGCCTTGTGCACCGGGCCGGTGACCAGGCCCTGGTAATCGCCCGCCAGGCAGGCGGCGCCGGCATCGTGCAGGGCCCGCACCACGGCCGCGGCATTGGCCGGATCGGCGTGGCCGAAGCGGGTGGGGCGGGCCTGCGGGACGGGCTGCAGCGCCAGCTCACCCGGCCCGCAGGCTTGCCCCGGCTCGCGCAGGCGCAGCGGCAGGCCGATGGCGGCCGCGGCCGACAGCAGCGCGTCCGGGTCGGCAAAGGCCACCAGGTCGGCGGCGCAGCCGCGGTGCGCCAGGCGCACGCACAGCTCGGGCCCGATGCCGGCCGGCTCGCCTGGAACCAGGGCCAGCCGGGGACGCATCGGGATCAGGAAGCCGCGGCGGGTGCCGCCAGCCTGCTGTCGAAATAGGCTTCCGAGCGCAGCTGGCGCAGGTAGCGTTCGAACTCTTCCTCGGCCTTGCGCTGGGCGATGATCTCGCGGGCCTGGTTGCGGCGGTTCTGCTCGGTCACGTCCTGGTCGCGGGTGCCCAGGCGCTGGATGACGTGCCAGCCCACTTCGCTCTGGAACGGCTGCGACAGCTGGCCGTCGGCCAGGCTCTGCAGCTGGTTGCCGATGGCGCTGCCCCAGGCATTGACCGCGAACCAGCCCATGTCGCCGCCGTCGGCGCGCGTCAGGGTGTCGTCGGAATCGGCGCGGGCCACGTCGGCGAACTTCTCGCCGGCCACCAGCCTGGCGTGCAGCGCTTCGACCTTCTGGCGCGCCGCTTCGGCGGGCAGGGTCGGAGTGATGCGCACCAGCAGGCCCTGGGCGTTGTATTCGGTGATGGTCTGCTGGCCGGCGTTGCGGGTCTCGACCAGCTGCACGATCTGGAAACCGTTGGGGCCGCGCACCGGCTGGCTGACTTCGCCCGGCTGCATCGACTGCAGCATGCCGGCGAAGGCCGGCGGGATGGCGTCGAACGCGCGCCAGCCGATGTTGCCGCCTTCCAGCGCGTTCTGCGCGTCGGAATAGCGGATGGCGGCGGCGGCGAAGGTCAGCTCGCCCTTGGCGATGAGGTCGCGCACGCCGGTGATCTTCTTCTGGGCGATGGCGATCTGGTCGGCGGTGGCGCCATCGGGCACGGCCACCACGAGGTTGGCCAGGCGCACTTCGGGGCCGCCGATCGCACGCACGGCCAGCAGCTGGTCGATTTCGGCCTCGCTCACCTGCACGCGCGACTGGATGTAGCGCTGGCGCAGGCGCTCGATCACCATTTCCTCGCGCAGCGTGGTGCGGAACTCGTCATAGGTCAGGCCGTCGGTGGCGAGGCGCTGGCGCAGCTGGTCCATGGTGAGGCGGTTGCGGGATGCCACGCTCTGGATGGCCTGGTCGAGCTCGGCGTCGCTGACGCGGATGCCGGTGTCCTGGGCGCGGGTGAGCTGCAGGCGGCTGAGCACGAGGCGGTCGAGCACCTGGCGCTCGAGCACGTCGCGCGGGGGCAGCTGCTCGGGCTGGCTGGCGTACTGGGCGAGGATGGTGTTGACGGCGCGGTCGAGTTCGCTGCGCAGGATCACGTCCTCGTCCACCACGGCGACGATGGCGTCCACCGGGTTGGTTTCCTGGGCGCGGGCCGGGGCGGCCGGCAGCACGAAGGACAGGGCGAGCAGACCGGCCAGGACGGGGGAAAAGGCAGTTTTCATGGGGTTCGTGGCTCCGGCGCCGGGGCCGGCGCCATGGGTTCAACGGGAGTAATCAAGGATAGCATCATCAAGCAAACGGGCCGTGTTGCGGCCCAGGCCGCCCAGGCCGTTCAGCTCCAGCTCAAGATAAATGCCCGTTGTGCGTTCGCCGCCGAATTCGCGGATGTACTGCCGGCCCAGCAGGCGCACGGCGACGCAGCAGCTTTTCCATTCGAAGCCGGCCAGGGCCTCGAGGGTCTCGTCGTCGCGCAGGGAATAGTTCCAGCGGCCCATCAGGCGCCAGTTCTGGTTGATCGGCAGCACGAACGAGAGGTCGGTCTGCTCGAGCAGGTCGGCGCGGTAGCGGTAGGCGGCGTTCACCAGGCCGCCGTTGCCGAAGCGCCACTGGCTGCGCACGGCCGACAGCGAGGTGCTGTCGGTGTCGGGATCCCACTGCTGGGCCAGGCCCAGCGACCAGCGCTTGCCCAGCGCGATGCTGGCTTCGGCCACCCAGGCCGAGCCTTCTTCCGACAGCGGCAGGGCGCCGGGCACGGTGACCCGCGGGGCGTCGAAATAATGGATGCGGCCGATGCTGCCGCTGATCAGTTCGCGGCCGTCGGCGGCGTCCAGGATGCGGCTGGTGAGCGCCAGCGTGACCTGGTCGGCGTCACCCTGGCGGTCGGCGCCGGCGAAGCGGTTGTCGCGGAACAGGCCCGGCCAGCCGAAGGTGAGCGGCTGGGTGTCGAGCAGCGGCAGGTCGTCCTGGTCGCGGTAGGGCACGCGCAGGTAATACAGGCGGGGCTCGAGCGTCTGCAGCAGGCTGCGTTCGCTCCACTGGAAGTCGCGCTCCAGGAACGCGCCGGCGTCCAGGCTCATCACCGGCACGCTGCGGCTGGGGCTGCGGTCGCCGCCCAGGGGCACCAGCGAATCGTCCAGCGAGTAGGCGGTGTAGCGCCAGGCGATCTCGGGCGTGATGAACCAGGCCGCGCCGCCGAACGGGAGGCGCACGAACGGCCGGATGTCCACGCGCTCGCCGCCGTCCAGGGTTTCGTGCTGGAAGCGCACGGCCTCGGCGGTGGCGCCCAGTTCGAACCAGGGGGCGAATGGGCGGGCCCAGGTGGCCTGCGCCGTCGGCAGGCGCCGGTAGGGCTCGGTGCCCGGCACCACGATCGGATTGGCGATCTGCCACGACTGCGCGGTCAGGCTGGCCGACCAGCCCAGGCCGCGGCCGTAGAGGCCGGCGTCGCTGGCCAGCAGCGACACCGACGAGGTGGCGAGCGAATCGCCGAAGTCCTCGAAGTAGCGCACGTCGCTGACGTGGTTGAGGTTGGCGCTGGCGTACCAGTGCGGGCCCAGGCCGCTGCGGTGCTGGACGCTGGCCAGGCCGCGGTCGCGGCCGGTGACGTCGTCGTCGGGCAGCCAGGTGGCCTCGACGATGCCACTGCTGCGCGACGTGAGGTAGCGGAACTCGCCGCCCAGCATCAGGCCGCGCTTGGACAGCCAGCGCGGCTTGAGCGTGGCGTCGTAGTTGGGCGCGAGGTTGAGGTAGATCGGCTGTTCGTACTCGAAGCCGTTGCGGTCGTCGCGGCCGAGCGTCGGCGACAGCAGGCCGGTGCGGCGCCGGTCATCGGTGGGGAAGCGCACGTACGGCAGCCAAAGCACCGGCACGCCGCCCAGCCGCAGGGTGGCGTTGCGCGCGGTGCCCACGGCCTGTTCCTGGTCCACGTCGATGCGGCTGGCGGTGAATTCCCACTGGCGCTGGCCCGGCGGGCAGGTGGAATACGTGCCGTCTTCCATGGTGCCGGTCTTGCCGACCAGGGTGAGGCTTTGCGCGGTGCCGTTGCCCAGGTTCTGGTTGAACTGGTAGCGCACGTCCTGCAGGCGCATGCGGTCGGCTTTCTGGTCGCCCTCGGCCTTGGCGGCGGTGAAGCGCAGGCTGTCGTCCTGGTAGTTCACCGGGCCTTCGGTGAAGAAGCGTTCGGTGTCGTGCTGGTAGGTCAGCTTGTCGGTGCCCAGCCACTGGTCGCCGCGCTGCAGTTCGACCTTGCCCGAGAGCACCGTGGTGTCGGCCTGGCTGACGTCGACGTTCTCGCCGCTCACGTCGGTGGGCAGCATCGCGTCGTCGGCCGTCGTCACCGCGTTGGCGAGCGGCCGGAACATCGGCAACGTCTCGGCGGTGGGGCACAGCTCCCAGGTGGGCGCCGGATTTTCCTGGGCGTGGGCCGCGCGCGCGTGGGCGGCGCAGGCGATGGCCAGGCAGAGAGGGAGCAGGCGGACGGTTGGACGGTGCACGGAGGCATCCCGGGAAAAGACGTGATAGCTTGGCCCAAGGCGCCTACGGGGGCAACACGGAGCACCAGCGCTTGGCCGGCAGGATCGAAAAGACCGACGAACAGTGGCGCGCCGAGCTCAGCCCCGAGCAGTACGCCATCTGCCGCTGCTCGGAAACCGAGCGTGCCTTCACCGGCAAGTACTGGAACCACCACGCGCCCGGCACCTATGTCTGCGCGGCTTGCCAGGCGGCCCTGTTCGCCTCGTCCGACAAGTACGACTCCGGCAGCGGCTGGCCCAGCTACACGCGGCCGCTGCAGGCCGAAGCGGTGCTGGAACACGAAGACACCACGCTGGGCATGCGCCGGGTCGAGGTGCGCTGCGCGGCCTGCGATTCGCACCTGGGGCACGTGTTCCCGGACGGGCCGAGGCCCACCGGGCTGCGCTACTGCATCAATTCGGCGGCGCTGGGTTTCGAGCCCGCCTCAGGCGGTTAGTCCTTCCAGGTGCGCCACGCTGCAGGCCCGCAGCGCGGCGAGGCTGTAGCCACCTTCCAGCAGCGACACCAGCCGGCCGCCGGCATGCCGGCGCGCCAGCGCGGCCAGTTCGGCGCTGAGCCAGCGGTAGTCGGCGGCCTCCAGCACCAGGTCGGCGAGCGGGTCGAGCCGATGGCCGTCGAAGCCCGCCGACACCAGCACCAGCTGCGGACGGAAGGCTTCGATGCGCGGCAGCAGGTTTTCCCGCCACGCGTGCCGGAAGGCGTCGCTGCCGGTGCCAGGCGCCAGCGGCGCGTTGGCGAGGTTGCCCACGCCGACCTCTTCGGGCCGGCCGCTGTCGGGGTAGAGCGGCGACTGGTGCGAGCTGGCGTACATCACGCGCGGCTCGCGGGCGAAGATGTCCTGGCTGCCGTTGCCGTGGTGCACGTCGAAGTCGGCGATCACCACGCGTTCCAGGCCGTGCTGGTGGACGGCATGCGCCGCCGCCACCGCGGCGGAGTTGAACAGGCAGAACCCCATGGCCACCGCGCCGGTGGAATGGTGGCCCGGCGGACGCACCGCGCAGAAGGCCTGGGTGTGCGTGCCGTTCATCACTGCATCCACGGCAGCAACGCCGGCGCCGGCGGCGCGCAGCGCGGCTTCGGGCGAGTCCACCGACATCGCGGTGTCTTCGTCCAGGCGCAGGCGGTCGTGAACGGGTGTGTCGAGCAGGCGCGAGACCAGGTCGCGGGTGTGCACGCGCAGCAGCGCATCGCGCGACGCCCGGGGGGCTTCGCGCCAGGGCGACATCGGGAAAGCGGCGCGGACCGCATGCAGCACCGCTTCCAGCCGCGCCGGGCACTCCGGGTGTCCGGCCCCGGGGTCGTGCGCCAGGCAGGCGGGATGGGTGTAGAGCAGCACGCTCAGCCTTTCCGGCGCTCGTGGTTCCAGAGGACTTCGCCGTGGCCGCTGGCGCGGGCCAGCACGCGGGCCAGCACGAACAGCAGGTCGGACAGCCGGTTGAGGTAGCGGATGGCCTCCGGACGGACGGCGTCGTGGTGCGACAGCGTCACCGTCTCGCGCTCGGCGCGGCGGCAGATGGTGCGGGCCAGGTGGCAGTGCGCGGCGGCCATGCCGCCGCCGGGCAGGATGAAGTCCTTGAGCGGCGGCAGGTCGGCGTTGAAGCCGTCGAGCTGGTCTTCGAGCCGCTGGATGTCGGCATCGGCGATGGCCGAGTGGCCGGGGATGCAAAGTTCGCCGCCGAGGTCGAACATCTGGTGCTGCACCGACACCAGCACGGTGCGCACGGCGTCCGGGATGTCGCAGGCCAGCACCAGGCCGATCGCGGAATTGGCTTCGTCCACGGTGCCGTAGGCAGTGACGCGGGCCGAATCCTTGGCTACGCGGGAGCCGTCGCCAAGACCGGTGCTGCCGTCATCGCCCGTGCGGGTGTAGATCTTCGACAGCCGGTTGCCCATGGCAGCCTCAGCGGACGGCGGTGCCGGCGGCGCCCGTGGCCGGGCGCAGCAGCGGGGCAAGCGCGACGTGCAGCACCGCCGCCAGCGCGACATAGATGCCGGCGGTGCGCAGGTAGGGCAGGAACCAGTCGGCGTAATTGCGGGCCCAGCCGGCGACGGTGGGGTTGGCCACGGTGTCGCTGAGCCAGTAGAAGCCGCCCTGGGCGAAGAAGTGGCAGGCCGCGACGCCGGCGAACACCAGCACCGGCAGCAGGGCCAGCGTATTGGCCGAACGGGCGCGGTACTGGCGGCGCAGCAGACTGCCGCCCAGCCACATCGAGAGGTGGGCCGGCACCAGGAACCAGTAGCCCGGCGACACGCAGTAGTGGCTCCAGAAGCTCTGGCCGCTGGCGGTGATGACCGCGTAGTCCACCGCCACCGCCGTGGCCATCAGTGCCGGGAAGGCCCAGCGCACGCTGCCGCGCAGGTAGAAGCCGGCGATGAAGAAGACCGCCCAGGAGGCGTCGGGAATGGCGCCGAAGTGATTCATCCGGGTCACGGCCATGAGCGCGGCGAGCCCGACGAAAATGGCGACGCGCGAGCGGGTGGTCAGGGTCATGGGGGCGTCTTCACGGAAGGTCAGGGTTTCATTTTAGCGGAACTGCGGCCCCAGCGGGCCATGCGTGGCCGTCATCGGCGACCGGCGTATCATCGCGCCATGGCCCCACACGACGGCTTCGACCACGACATCCTCATCCTTGGCGGCGGCCTGGTCGGCAGTGCCCTGGCCTGCGCGCTCGACGGCAGCGGCTGGCGCGTCGCGCAGGTCGAGGCCAGCCTGCCCCAGGAAGGTGCGCCGGGCTTCGACGAGCGCAAGCTGGCCCTGGCCCTGGCGAGCCTGAATGCGCTCGAGGCGCTCGACGTGCTGCCCAGGCTGGCCACCGCGCCGGCGCCGATCCGCCGCATCCACGTCAGCCGCGCCGGCGATTTCGGCGCCGTGCGCCTGGCCGCGGCCGACCACGGCCGCGAGGCCTTCGGCGGCGTGGTGCTGGCGCGCGAGCTGGGCCAGGCGCTGGAATCGCGGGTCGCCGCAGCGACGGGGCTGGTGCGCTACCGGCCGGCCACCGTGCAGGCGGTCGAGCCACATGCCGACGGCCCGGTGGTGGTCGTGCAGCAGGACGGCCAGGCGCGCAGGCTGCGCACGCGGCTGCTGGTGGCGGCCGACGGCACGCGATCGCTGGCGCGCGACGCCTTCGGCATCGGCACCGACGAACACGACTACGGCCAGACCCTGGTGGTGTGCAGCATCGCCACCGACCGCGCGCCCGACGGCACGGCCTACGAGCGGTTCACCGGCGAAGGCCCGGTTGCCCTGCTGCCGATGGCCGGCGGGCACTACGGCGCCATCTGCGGCGTGGCCACCGAGGATGCCGCGCGCGTGCTGGCGCTGGATGACGCCGGCTACATCGACTATTTCCAGCGCCGCTTCGGCTGGCGTGCCGGGCGCGTGCTGCGTGCCGGGGCGCGCAGCGGCTACCCGATCGTGCGGCGGGTGGCCGAGCGCATCGTGGCACCGCGCTGCGTGGTGATGGGCAACGCCGCCCAGACGCTGCACCCGATCGGTGCGCAGGGCTTCAACCTGGGGCTGCGCGACGCGCTCACGCTGGCCGAGGTGCTGGCCGGCGACGATCCCGGCGCGCCGGCGCTGCTGGCGCAGTACGCCAGCCGCCGCCGCGAGGACCGCGAGCGCACGCTGGCCTTCAGCGACGGGCTGGCGCGCGCCACCGCCAACCCTTCGTTCCCGATGCACGTGCTGCGCTCGCTGGGACTGCTGGCCCTGGGCCACGTGCCTGGCCTGGCCGATCCGCTGGTTTCGGGCGCGATGGGTTTCCGGGGCCAGGTGCCGGCGCTGTCGCGGGGGCAGGCATGAGCCGCCGCGGCCAGCTGGACCTGGTGGTGGTGGGTGCGGGCGTGGTCGGCAGCGCCGCGGCGCTTGCGGCCGCGCGCGACGGCCTGCGCGTGGCGCTGGTGGAGGCGCACACCCCGCCGCCGTGGTCGGCCGACGCGCCCGACCTGCGCGTGTATGCCTTCGCGCCCGACAACCAGGCGCTGCTGGAGGACCTCGGCGCGTGGGCGCCGGTGCGCGCGGCCCGCGCGCATCCCTACCGGCGCATGCGCGTGTGGGACGCCGCGGGTGGCGGCGAGCTCGACTTCAATGCCGACGCGCTGGGCCGCGGGCACCTGGGCCACATCGTCGAGCATTCGCTGCTGGTGGATCGGCTCTGGGCCGCCTGCGGGCGCGAGCCGCACCTCCAGCGCCACTGCCCGGACACGCTGCAGGCCATCGAACAGGATGCCGACGGCGTCACCGCGGTGCTCGCCAGCGGCCAGCGCCTGCGCGCGAAGCTGCTGCTGGGCGCCGACGGCGCGGCGTCGGCGGTGCGTGGCCTGGTCGACGGCGACGGCCTGGCAGCGCTTCCTGCCGACCGGTCCGCTGGCGTTGCTGCCGGTGGCCGAGCGTCGCAGCTCCATCGTCTGGACCTTGCCCGACGACGAGGCGGCACGCGTACTGGCGCTGGACGAAGACGCATTCAATCGTGAACTGACCCGCGCCTTCGCCGCGCGCCTGGGCGAACTGCGGCTGGCCTCGCCGCGCGCGGCGTTCCCGCTGCGGCGCCAGCTGGCGAAGGCTTATGTTTCCGGGCGCGTGGCGCTGGTGGGCGACGCCGCCCACGCCGTGCATCCGCTGGCGGGGCAGGGAGTGAACCTGGGCCTGCGCGACGTCGCGGCGCTGCGCGCCTCGTGGCGGCGCGCCGCCGGTTCGGACATCGCGGCACCGCACCGGCTTGCGCGCTGGGAACGCGAACGCCGCAGCGAGAACGCGGTCGCCGCGTATTCATTCGAGGCCATCAACCGGCTTTTCAGCAACGACGCCATGCTGCCCACGCTGGTGCGCGGGCCGCTGCTGGGGTTGGTGGGCAAGGCCGGGCCGCTGGGGCGCTTCTTCGCGCGCCGCGCCGCGGGGATTTAGGGCGGGGAAAACGTACCAGGTATATTTAAATGCAGAAGGCTCGGGCCATGGCCCGAGCCTTCTGCATTTAAAAATACCTGGTACGCGGCTTCAGGCGGCTTCGGCCTGGGACTTGCGCGGGCCGTGCAGCAGGGCGTGGCGGATGTGCGCGATCACCAGGTCCACTTCGTCGCTGGTGACGGCGAAGTGCGGGGTGAAGCGCAGCGAGTTGGTGCCGCCGTGGATGACGCCGATGCCGCGCTCGCGCATGAACTCTTCGGTCGAACCGGTGCCGAAGCACTTGTAGGACGGGTCGAGCTCGCACGAGAACAGCAGGCCGGTGCCCTGCACCCGGGTGATCAGGTCGCCGCCGAGTTCGTCCTTGAGCGCATTGATCTTGTCCAGGAACTCCTGGCCCCGGGCGCGGATGTTGGCGCGCAGCGCCGGCGTCAGCTGGCCCAGCACGGTCGACGCGATGTCGAGCGCGCGCGGGTTGGCGGTCATGGTGTTGCCGTAGACGCCCTTGCGGTACAGGCCCGCGGCGCGCTCGTTCACGGCGAGCACCGACATCGGGTACTGGCCGCCGTTGAGCGCCTTGGAGTAGGTTTCCATGTCCGGCGCCTCCAGGCCTTCGAAGCCCGGGTAGTCGACGATCGACAGCACGCCGTGGGCGCGGATGCCGGCCTGGATCGAGTCCACCATCAGCAGCGTGCCGTGCGCCTTGGTCAGCTCGCGGGCCACCGCGTAGAAATCCGCCGGCACCGCGCGGCCGGGGTCGCCTTCGCCCATCACCGGCTCGAGGAACATGGCCTCGAAGTACCAGCCGTTGGCTTCGGCGTCGGCGAAGGCCTGCTTCAGGCCTTCGATGGAATAGGGCTCGATGGTGACCAGCTGGTCGGTGTGGTGCTTGTAGCTGGCCAGGTGCTGGAGGTAGGTCTTGCGCGACGAATCCGAGTACAGCGCCGGCAGCTCGGTGCGGCCGTGGAAGGCGCCTTTCACCGCGATGCGCTTCACGCGCTTGCCCGCGTGCCTGCCGCCCGCGTCGGTGTGGATCTTGGTGTTGACGTCGGCGATGCGGCCGGCCAGCGACACCGACTCCGAGCCCGAGTTCAGGCACAGGAAGCGCGCGTAGGGGCAGCCGCCGATGCTGTGGCCGATTTCGTTGCGCAGCGCGCGCACCGCGCGCAGCTGCGACAGCGACGGGGTCATGACGTTGGCCATCACCTGCGGCTTGGCCATCGCGTCCAGCACCGCCTGCGGCGTGTGGCCGAAGCCCAGCATGCCGTAGCCGCCCGAATCGTGGACCACCGCGCCCTTGAGCGTCACCACCCACGGGCCGCGCGCGGCCAGGGCGACGTACGGGTTCACGGCGTCTTCGGAATAGAAGTTCACGAAGCCCGCCTGCACGGCCTCGATCTGGGCCTGCTCGTCGATGTCCAGCAGCTCGGCGAATTCGCCGCGGATGGCGGCGTACTGTTCGGCGGCGGCGTGCACCGCGGCGACCAGCTCGGGGAATCGGCCGGCCAGGCTCAGCACCGTGGCGTCGTCGAGGCCGGCGGTGCGGACCTTGCCCGCATGGCTGCGCAGGGGCTTGAGGATGTCGATCACGTTCATGGCGCTCTCCGGACCCATGCCGTGACGCGAGGAAGGCTTTCGCGCGGCGGGTCTTGCGTTGAAAATCAAATACTTGCCGCGATATTACCACCCGGCCAAGGGCCGCGTAACCCCCAAGCGTTTGAAATCCGGCCCGGATTTGGCGCAGCGGCGCCTGGGGCCGGATAATGCGCGCCCCGCGCCGCGGCCCGTCCGATTGAACAGGTTCGATTGAAAAAGTCCGATTTCCACTACGACCTTCCGCCGGAGCTCATCGCCCAGGCCCCCCTGGCCGAGCGCTCGTCGAGCCGCCTGCTGGTGGTGCCGCCGCGGGCGCCGCCCTACGAAGACCGCATCGTCCGCGACCTGCCGGGGTACCTGCAGCCCGGCGACCTGCTGGTGTTCAACGACACCCGGGTGATCCCGGCACGGCTGCACGGCACCAAGGACACCGGCGGGCGCGTCGAGATCCTGCTCGAGCGCATCCTGGGAGCGCACGAGGTGCTGGCCCAGATCGGCGCCAGCAAGACGCCCAAGGCCGGCGGCCGCATCACCCTGGACGAGGGCACGCTGCTGACCGTGCTCGGGCGCGAGGGCGAGTTCTACCGGCTTCGCTTCGACACCGACGAGCCGCTTGAGAAACTGCTCCTGCGCGCCGGCCGCATGCCGCTGCCGCCCTACATCCAGCGCGAGGCCGCCGAAGCCGACCTGCACCGCTACCAGACCGTGTTCGCGCGCCACACCGGCGCGGTGGCGGCGCCCACGGCCGGCCTGCACTTCGATGAGCCGCTGCTGGCGGCGCTGCGTGCCAAGGGCGTTGAGTTCGGCCACATCACGCTGCACGTCGGCGCGGGCACCTTCCAGAACATGCGCACCGAATCGGTGCACGACCACCAGATGCACAGCGAGTGGCTGAACGTGGGGGCCGAGCTGTGCCAACAGATCGCGCGCACGCGCGCCGCAGGCGGCCGCGTCGTGGCCGTCGGCACCACGGTGGTGCGCGCGCTGGAATCGGCCGCGCGCGACGGCGTGGTGATGCCCTTCGCGGGCGACACCAGCATCTTCATCTTCCCCGGCTACCGCATCCGCACCGTGGACGCGCTGGTCACCAACTTCCACCTCCCCGAAAGCACGCTGATGATGCTGGTGTCGGCCTTCGCCGGCCGCGAGCGCGTCCTGGCCGCCTACGAGCACGCGGTGCGCGAGCGCTACCGCTTCTTCTCCTACGGCGACGCGATGCTGCTCACCCCCGAGGACGCCGCGTGAGCCGCATGACCTTCGAGAAGCTGGGCCAGGACGGCCAGGCCCGCCGCGGCCGCCTCAGCTTCCCGCGCGGCACGGTGGACACGCCGGCGATCATGCCGGTGGGCACCTATGGCACGCTGAAGGCGATGCGGCCCGAGTCGCTGCGCGAAACCGGCGCCGAGATCATCCTGGGCAACACGTTCCATCTTTACCTGCGGCCGGGCCTGGAGGTGATCGAGGCGCACCACGGGCTGCACCGCTTCTGCGGCTGGAACGGGCCGATCCTCACCGATTCGGGCGGCTTCCAGGTGTGGTCGCTGGCCAAGCGCCGCAAGATCACCGAGGAGGGCGTGCACTTCGCCTCGCCCACCGATGGCGCCAAGGTGTTCCTGTCGCCCGAGGTGAGCATGCAGATCCAGCGCGTGCTCGATTCGGACATCGTGATGATCTTCGACGAATGCACGCCGTACCCGGCCACCGAGCCGGTGGCGCGCACGTCGATGGAGCTGAGCCTGCGCTGGGCCGAGCGCAGCAAGCGCGCGCACGAAGGCAACGACGCGGCGCTGTTCGGCATCGTGCAGGGCGGCACCTGGCCCGAGCTGCGGGCGCGCTCGGCCGAAGGCCTCAAGGCGATCGGCTTCGACGGCTACGCGGTCGGCGGCCTGGCCGTGGGCGAGCCGGCCGAAGAGCGCGACGCCACGCTGGCGGCGCTGTGCCCGCTGCTGCCCGAGGACAAGCCGCGCTACCTGATGGGCGTGGGCAAGCCCGAGGACATCGTGGAGGCGGTGGCCCGCGGCGTGGACATGTTCGACTGCGTGATGCCGACCCGCAACGCCCGCAACGGCCACTTCTTCGTGCGCGGCGGCCAGGTGCGCATCCGCAATGCCCAGTACGAGAAGGACCTGCGTCCGATCGAGGAGGGCTGCACCTGCTACACCTGCGCCAGCGGCTACACGCGCAGCTACCTGCGCCACCTCAACCGCTGCAACGAGATCCTGGCCTCGATGCTGGGCACCATCCACAACCTGCACCACTACCAGCAGCTGATGCGCGACATCCGCGCCGCCATCGAAGCCGGCCAGTTCCAGGCTTTCCGCGAAGCCTTCCACGCGGCCCGCGAACCCTGAGCCTTGGGCGCGCGTGCGCCTCGCGCCCGGACGGCGGCACACCGTTGCCGCGCGGCCAGGGTGTGCGCCCGGACGCGCCAGGCTGGGTCAGGGTGCGGGCGGGCGGGGGCTCCGGCCCGGGTGGGGCGGGCTGTGGCATACTTTGGGGCTTGATTCCCTGTTGAGACGGTAAAGCCATGTCCCTGCTCGATATTCTGGTTTCCCCCGCCGCTGCCCAGGCCGCCGGCGCCGCCCAGCCCAACCCGCTGATGAGCCTGCTGCCGCTCATCATCCTGTTCGTCGTGTTCTGGTTCCTGCTGCTGCGCCCGCAGATGAAGCGTGCCAAGGAACACCGCGAGCTGCTGTCGAAGCTTCAGAAGGGCGACGAAGTCGTCACCAGCGGCGGCATGGCCGGCCGCATCGAAGACCTCAGCGACAGCTTCGTCACGGTCGAAGTCGCCGACAAGGTCAGCGTCAAGGTCCAGCGTGGCGCCATCACCGCGGTGCTGCCCAAGGGCACGTTGAAGTCCGCCTGAGCCGCCCCCATCCGATCCACACACGGCCCTGACGGGGTCGCAAACGGTTGTCGCCCATGCTTCAGTACTCCAGCTGGAAATACGTCGTCGCCGCGCTGATCATCGCGCTGTCCGCTTTCTACTCGCTGCCCAACCTCTATCCCAAGGACCCGGCGGTGCAGGTTGCCGCCAACCGCGGCAGCGTGGTGGACGACGCCCTCGTCCTGCGGGCCAAGGGCCTGCTCGAGAAGGGCGGGGTGGAGGCCAAGACCGTGGCGGTGGAAGGCGACAGCCTGATCGTCCGCCTGCCCAACGCCGACCAGCAGACCAAGGCCGCCGACGCGCTGCGCGCCGAGCTGGGTGACGACTACACCGTCGCGCTCAACCTCGCGTCCACCGTGCCGGGCTGGCTCGAGGCCGCGGGTGCCCGGCAGATGTCGCTGGGCCTGGACCTGCAGGGCGGCGTGCACTTCCTGCTGGAAGTGGACCAGAAGGCCGCCATCGAGAAGCGCAGCAATGGCTTCGCCGACGAGGTCGCCACCGTGCTGCGCGACGGCAAGTTCGCCTACACCAGCGTCTCGCGCACCCCCGACGGTATCCTGGTGGAACTCAGGGACGCCGCCGACATGGCCGACGTGCGTGCCGCCATCGGCCGCGACGCCCCCGAGCTTGAGCTGGTGCAGGACCGGACCCAGCCCACGCGCCTGCTGGCCCGCATGACCCCGACGCTGATCAAGTCGATCATGGACGGCGCCATCGAGCAGAACCGCAACACGCTCGACAACCGCATCAACAGCCTGGGCGTGGGCGAGCAGGTGATCCAGCGCCAGGGCGATAGCCGCATCGTCGTGCAGCTGCCGGGCGTGCAGGACACCGCCGAGGCCCGCAACCTCATCGGCGCCACCGCCACCCTGGAATACCGCCACGTGGTGGACTACGGCGCGCAGGCCGTGCAGGCCGCCGCCACCGGCGCGGTGCCGCCGAACGCGCGCCTGTACTACTCGCGTGACCTGGGCGCCGACGGCAAGCCGCGTCCCATCCTGCTTTCGCGCCGCGTGATCGTGTCGGGCGACCAGCTGGTCAACGCCACGTCCAACCCCGACCCGCAGGGCGGTGGCCCGGCCGTGCAGATCGAGCTCAACAACGCCGGCGGCAACCGCATGCTGGCGCACACGCGCGAAAACGTCGGCCAGCTCATGGCCGCGGTCTACATCGAATCCATCCCCGAGATGAAGGAAGTGGACGGCAAGGACGTGCTGACCTTCCGCGTCACCGAAGAGGTCATCAACGCCGCCACGCTGCAGGGCGTGTTCAGCCGCAACTTCCAGACCACCGGCCTGGAAAGCCAGCAGGAAGCCGCCGACCTGGCCCGCCTGCTGCGCGCCGGCTCGCTGGCGGCGCCGATGGTGATCATCGAGGAGCGCATCATCGGCCCGAGCCTGGGCGCCGAGAACGTGCAGCGCGGCCTGCAGGCCGTGTTCTGGTCCTTCATGTTCGTGCTGGCGTTCTTCCTGGTCTATTACAAGACCTTCGGCATCGTCACCAACCTGGCCCTGCTGCTGAACCTGCTGATGGTGGTCGCCATCATGTCGTTCATCGGCGCCACGCTGACGTTGCCCGGCCTGGCCGGCATCGCACTCACCGTGGGCCTGTCGGTGGACGCCAACGTGCTGATCAACGAACGAATCCGCGAAGAGCTGCGCAACGGCAACACGCCGCTGTCGAGCATCGCCAACGGCTACGACAAGGCCTCCGGCACCATCACCGACGCCAACACCACCGCGCTGCTGGCCGGCGTGGCGATGGCGGTGTTCGGCTCGGGCCCGATCCGCGGCTTCGGCATCACGCTCATCATCGGCATCCTGACCTCCATGTACACGGCGGTTTCGGTCTCGCGCGGCATCTCCACGCTGATCTACGGCAAGCGCAAGAAGCTCACCACCCTTTCGATCTAATCGTTTTTTGCAGGAGGCGGCGTGGAACTTTTCCCGTCCAACAGCAACATCAATTTCATGCGGCTGCGCCACGTCACCCTCGGGCTGGCGGCGTTCATCTGCGTGTCGGCCCTGGTCCTTCTGGCGACCAAGGGCTTCAACTACGCGCTTGATTTCACCGGTGGCACCGCCACCGAGCTGAAGTTCGAACAGCCGGTGGACGTCGAGCAGGTGCGCACGCGCCTGGAAGCGGCCGGGTTCGAGGGTGCGGTGGTGCAGACCTTCGGCTCGGGCAACGACATCGTCGTTCGCCTGCAGCCCGAGGCCGTGGTCGAAGGCAAGCCGGCGCTGACCGGCGAGCAGGGTGGCGCGGCCATCCTGGCGGCGGCGCAAACGGACGACAATCCGGGCGTGGTGCTGCGCAGTGACTTCGTCGGCCCGCAGATCGGCAACGAGCTCGCGCTCAACGGCGTCTATGCGGCGCTGTTCGTGGCCTTTGGCTTCCTGGCCTACATCTGGGCCAGGTTCGAGTTCAAGTTCGCGATCGCCGCCATCATCACGACGCTCGCGGACGTGCTGGTGGTTTGCGGCTGGTTCGCACTCACGGGCCACGACTTCGACCTGACGGTGCTGGCCGGCATCATGTCGGTGATGGGTTTCTCGATCAACGACACGATCGTGGTGTTCGACCGAGTGCGCGAGAACTTCCGCACGCTCAACAAGCTCGAGCCGCGCGAAGTTCTCAACCGGTCGGTCAACCAGACGCTGTCTCGCACCATCATCACCTCGTTCGTGGCGTTCCTGACCATCCTGGCGCTGTACCTCTACGGCGGCCAGTCGCTCAAGGGCATGGCCGAGGCGCAGCTGATCGGCGTGGTGTTCGGCACGCTGTCCTCGATCTTCGTGGCCTGCCCGCTGCTGCTGGCGATGGGCATGAACAAGCAGGACCTGATGCCCAAGGCCCGCGACGACATCGAAGCCGAGCTCGCGCGCCGTCCCTGATCCCGCGCACGCCCCGGCTCAAAAGCAAAAGGCCCGCTCACGCGGGCCTTTTCTTTGCCGCGGGAAGCGCGTGCGCCTTGCGCACCGCATGGGCCTGTACGGCGAGGAGGAACGCCAACCCATGGCCCGTTCCGGCCGTGGGATTGGAGTTCGCCACTGACGGGGAGCTGCGCCGGGCCGTCCCGGGGAATGTCGATTTCCACAACAATGTGCGCTTACACTCTGCCTTGAAGCAGCAGATGCCAGCCGCGTTCGCGACCCATTGCACCCAGCCATCAGGTGTCCACGTTTTCGCAGGACGATCCGGATGAATCTGGTGTTTCCACCGGGCGGGGCTGCCTGAAACAGCCCCTTAAAATGACTGGAGTCTTGAATCCACGATGAGACTTTATTTGTTTCTTTTGTTTGTAGCGGTTGGTTTGATCGCGCAACCAGCATTGGCCAACTATCCGTGCCCGGCTGGCCCCGGGCCCGGTGAACAGCAAATCGGCGTTGGCGGCGGCTCGCATGGAATTGGCGCTGTTCCCCTGTGCGTGCAAACCGATGTGAGGCCTGAAGCTGGGGGCGCTGCCAGTGCTGGTGGTGGGTATGCTGGCTACAGATGTGACGGCTGCAATATTTTTGCCGACCCCGGCCCGCCCCGTTACGACGCCATTGGCATCGCCGTCGAGCAGCAGGCGGCCAGGAATATGGAAGCCCAGAAGCTGTTGCTGGAAGCCGAGGCAAAATGGCAGGAGCGGGAAGCGGATCCGGATTACCAGCGCCACAAGCAGGGCGAATGGAGAATTTTCCAGAGCAGGAGAGGTTCGGCGCCCGGAGACAATTGCGTCGCCATGTGGAGCAGGGAGGGTGGCGCGGTCAGTATTGTCGGTCCCGGAAAGGCATACCAGGGTGGCATGCTCATCTTCTGGGGCGCGGATATCCCCAGGCCGTCAGACACGCAAACCGTGGCGGTGACGCTCAAGCAGTCGAAGTATCAACCGCAGTCGGTGAAAGCGTTGAATTTTTCGGTTCCGGATATCCAGGCCGGGGCCATTGGCCTGACAGTGCCGAACATTGAAGCGGCACTGGACACGATGCTGGATGTTGAGCATTTCATCGTCGAGATGGATGGACGCGCTGTTGCAGATATCGGCTGGACCGGTGGCCTGGAAGCGCGAACCAAGCTGAGCCAATGCGTCAGTGACCGCTAGTGGGAAAACCCGTTCCGTGCGCAGGGCGCGCGCGCCCCAAGCCGAAGGAAAGGCCCGCGCGGGCGGGCCTTGCCGGCGTCAGACCGAGAACGCGGCCGCGTAGTTGGACGAGACGATGGCCTTCTGCAGCGTGTCGCTGATCTTGAGGTTGCCGGCCACGATCTGGCCCGACGTCAGCAGGCGGTCGCTGGCGCCGCGGAAGTCGCAGACGCGGCCGCCGGCCTCGCGCACCAGCAGCATGCCGGCCGCGATGTCCCAGGGCTTCACGCCGGCTTCGAAGTACGCGTCGGCGCGGCCGCAGGCCACGTAGGCCAGGTCGAGCGCGGCCGAACCGGTGCGGCGGATGTCCTCGGCCTCGCCCAGCACCGTTCGCAGCGTGTCCAGGTGCGGCGCCAGGCGCGCGCGCTCGCGCGGCGGGAAGCCCGTGATCAGCATGGCGCCGTTGAGGTCCTTGCGCTCGCCGATGCGGATCTTCTTGTCGTTGAGCACCGCGCCGGCACCGCGCGAGGCGGTGAACAGCTCGTTGCGCATCGGGTCGAAGATCACGCCGTGGGTGGGCTCGCCGCCCTCGCAAAGCGCGATGGACACGCAGAAGTGCGGGAAGCCGCGCAGGAAGTTCGAGGTACCGTCCAGCGGGTCGATGACGAAGGTGTAGCGCCCCGAACCCATGGCGCCCGACTCCTCGCCAAGGATGGCGTAGTCCGGGAACGCCCGGCGAAGCTCGCGTATGATCTCCGCCTCGGCCTGGGAATCGACCTCGCTGGCGTAGTCCTGCTTCGATTTCTCGAAGACGCTCAAGCTGTCGAGCTTGCTCATGTGGCGCAGGATCAAGTTGCCGGCCGAACGGGCCGCCTTGACCATGACGTTGACGACAGGTTTCTGCATATGCCCGTCCAAATGACCGCTGGATTGTGAGAAGAACTGGGTGCCGGTCGAGCCGGCGCGGCGCAAAGGATAACAGGTTGGCCCGGACCGGGCCTCTAGAAGCTCATGACGAACCCCACAGACAACCTCCGCATCGTCCTGGTTGGCACCCAGCACCCGGGCAACATCGGCTCGGCGGCCCGTGCCATGAAGACCATGGGCCTGTCCGCCCTGCACCTGGTGGCCCCCGAGCGCTTCCCCGACCCCGAGGCCAATACCCTGGCCGCCGGAGCCGACGACGTGCTGGCCGCCGCCCCGGTGCACGCCGACCTGGACTCGGCCCTGGCCGGCTGCCACTTCGTGCTGGGCACCAGCGCCCGCCGCCGCCACGTGCCGCTGCCCGACATGAGCCCGCGCGAAGCCGCCCGGGCCCTGCTGGAGGCCGCGGGCCGGGGACCGGTGGCCCTGCTGTTCGGCCGGGAGCGCACCGGCCTGGAAAACGAAGAGCTGCAGCGCTGCCACGCCTCGGTGGGCATTCCCACCAATCCCGGCTTCAGCTCGCTCAACCTGGCCGCGGCCGTGCAGGTGCTGTCCTACGAACTCCGGCTGGCCGTGCTGGAAACGGCCGTCGGCGAACTGGCGTCGGGCCGGCCGATGCCGCCGGTGGAGGCCGAGCCGCCCGCCACCGCCGACGAGCTGGAGCGCTATTTCGCCCACCTCGACCAGGCCCTGCACGAGATCGACTTCCACAAGGGCAAGCCGCCCGAGATGGTGATGCAGCGGCTGCGCCGGCTTTACCTGCGGGCCGGGCTGGACGCCCGCGAGGTCAAGATCCTGCGCGGCATCCTGGCCGAGGCCCAGCGCATGGCGCGGATCGCGCGCGGCGGCCGAGCCTAGCGCGGCCACGGCGGGGCGCATACAGTAGGGCAGCCCCGCGAAGAGTCCCCGAGCCCCCCTGTGACGCCAACGTTCAATAGCCCGGTTCCCGTTGTGGTGAGGCGCGCGCTCCTGCTGATGCTGCTGCTGTTGGCCGGCGGGGTGCAGGCCGCCGACGGCGTCCTGGTGCTGGGCCGGATCAGCGACGACCCGCGCCGCCACTACGAACAGCTGCAGCCACTGCTCGACTACGTGGTGCCGCGCATGCGCACCGTCGGCATCCGCGAAGGCCGCGTGCTGATGGCGCGCGATCCGCAGCAGATGATGAGCTACCTGCGCCGCGGCAAGGTCGATTGGGTCACCGAGACGCCGGGCACGGGCCTGCTGCTGGCCGACCGCGCCGGCGCCCGCCCGCTGCTGCTGACCGAACGCTCCGGCGCCCGCGAGTACCGCTCGGTGATCTTCGTGCGCCGCGACAGCGGCATCACCGAACTTTCCCAGCTGCTGGGCCGCACCATCGCCTTCCAGTCGCCGTCTTCCACCAGCGCCTACCTGGTGCCGGCGCTCACCCTGCGCCAGCAGGGCCTGCCGATGACCCTGATGGTGTCGCCGCTGGAGGGCCGCGATGCGCGCAGCCTGGGTTACGTGTTCGCCAACACCGACGCCAACCTCGCGGCCTGGGTGCACAAGCGCCTGGTGGATGCCGGTGGCTTCAGCGACCAGGACTGGGAATCGCTTCAGCGGGTGTCGGAAGTGTTCCGCCGCGACCTGGTGGTGATCCACACCACCGCCCCGGTGCCGCGCGCGATGGAGCTTGTGAGCGGCGGCCTCGAGCCCGCCGTGGCCGACCGCCTCAAGCAGGTGCTGCTGGGCGCCAGCACCGACCCGCAGGCGCGCGACGCGCTGCGGCAGTTCTTCCGCACCACGGGCTTCTATGAAGCCGATGCGCCCACCCGCGCCCGGCTCGAGGAACTGCGCCGCGGCGCCCGTGAGATCCGCGAGGCGCTCGAGTGAGGCTGCCTTTCCGCCTGGGGCTGCGCGGCGAATTGCTGCTGATGCTGGTCGCCACGATGGCGGTGGTGGTGGTGCTGTTCGCCGCGCTGTGGCTGCACGAAAAGCGCAGCAACCAGGACGCGCGCGAGCTCAGCGCCACCGCGCTGCGGGAAATGTCCCGCGAGGGCCTGCTGGTCCGCGGCCAGACGCTTTCCAGCCAGCTCGCCGAGGCGGCCACCAACCCGCTGTATTACCTCGACCTGGCCAAGCTGGGCGAGCTGGCGCGCGCCGCGCTGCGCCAGCCCGACGTGGTGTACGTGGTGATCCACGACGCCGACGGCCAGGTCGTGCACGACGGTTCGGGCGACATCCCGGCGTTCGGCCAGCCGATGTCCGACACCATGGCCTACGAGGCGCTGGCCGCCACCGGCGTGCATGCGCAGTGGAGCGACAAGCTGCTCGACGTGGCCAGCCCGATCCGCATCGGCGACCAGCGCATCGGCGGCGTGCGCGTGGGCCTGTCGCGCGACGGCGCCAACCGGCGCGAAGGCGAGATGCTGGTGCCGCTGGGCGATCGCCTGCAGGCGGCCAGCAACGAACACCTGGCCTGGATCGTGGTGCTGCTGGCGGCGCTGGCGTTGATCGCCCTGGGCGCCATGTGGCTGCTGCAGCGGCGCATCGTGCAGCCGATCCAGGGGCTGGCCGAGGCGGCCGCGAGCATTGAACAGGGCCGATACGCCGACGTGCGCGTGCAGTCCGACCGCCAGGACGAAATCGGCGAACTGGTGCGCGCGTTCTCGCGCATGATCGACAGCGTGGCCCGCCATGACCGCGACATCCGCCGCATGGCCTACACCGATTCGCTCACCGGCCTGTCCAACCGCCTGGCGTTCCGCGAGGCGCTGGACGAGCGCCTGATGACCCTGCAGGCCAGCAGCGGCGAGCTGGCGCTGCTGTTCGTGGACCTGGACGACTTCAAGCGCGTCAACGACACGCTGGGCCACGAAGCCGGCGACGAAGTGCTGGGCCAGCTGTCCATGCGCATCCGCCTGGCGGTGGAGCGGCTGGGCGGCGCCGGCGCCGAGATCGCCCGCTTCGGCGGCGACGAGTTCATCGTGCTGTTCATGGCCGAGGACATCCGCACCAGTTCGGGCCACCTGGCCGAATCGATCATCGAGGAAATCCAGCGGCCGCTGGTGCTGCGCGGCCGCCAGGTGTTCCTGGGCGCGTCGGTGGGCATCACGCTGTTCCCGTTCGACGCCGTGGGCGCCGGGCAGCTGCTCAAGAACGCCGACATCGCGATGTACCAGGCCAAGGTCGCCGGCAAGGGCTGCTACCGCTTCTACAGCAAGGCGATGGACCAGGCGGTGGAGCGCCGCGTGCAGCTGGAGGAAGAGCTGCGTGGCGCCTGGGACCGCGGCGAGCTCAGCGTGCACTACCAGCCCATTTACCGCCTCGCCGATCGCCGCCTGATGGGCGCCGAGGCGCTGTGCCGCTGGCAGCATCCGCGCCTGGGCGTGGTGCCGCCGTCGGTGTTCATCGAAGTGGCCGAGCAGAGCGGCCTGATCGAGGCCCTGGGCCGCAACGTGCTGGTGCAGGCCTGCCGCGACGCGGCCGAGTGGTCGCAGCCGGGCCAGGAGCCGCCGTTCGTGTCGGTGAACATCTCGCCGCGCCAGCTGCGCACCGGCGACCTGCCCGACGTGGTGGCCAGCGCGCTGGCCGCCACCGGCGTGCTGCCGCGCCAGCTGCACGTGGAGCTCACCGAGACGGCCGTGCTGGGCGATGAAGTGCAGGCCAGCGCGCTGCTCTCGCGCCTGCGCGCCACCGGCGTGAAGGTGTGGCTGGACGATTTCGGCACCGGCTTCTCGGGCCTGAGCCACCTGCGCCGCGTGCCGGTGGACGGCGTGAAGATCGACCGCAGCTTCGTCGCCGACGTGCTGCGCGACCCGGACGACCTGGCGCTCACCTCGGCCATCATCGCCATGGCGCATTCGCTGGGCATCACCGTGGTGGCCGAAGGCATCGAGGCCGAAGGCCAGTACGAAGTGCTGCGCGAACGCGGCTGCGACCAGGGCCAGGGCTTCTGGCTGGGCCGGCCGATGCCGGCGGCGGAGATGCTGCGCAGCTTCCGCGAGTAACCCGCGCCGACCTCAGGTGAACAGCTTGCCGACCCACACGGCGATCTGGCCCGAGAACACCCCCACCACCGCCAGCTGCCCCAGGCCCAGCGCCCAGGCCAGCAGCATCAGCCGGCCGTCGCGTTCGATCAGGGCGATGGCGTAGGTCAGCAGGATCAGGCCGAACGGGTAGTTGGTGGCCGGCAGCGGCAGCGCCAGCAGGAAGCCCAGCAGCACCAGCATCAGGCCGGTGAAGGTCCGTGCCGCCGGGTGGTCGATGATCACTTCGGTGCGGGGGCGGCTGACCCTTTCGAGCCAGCTGAAAAGCCGCGCGGTGCGGTCGCGGAACTTCACCATGCCCGGGCGCGACAGCGGGCGCCGCGACAGGAAGGCCGGCACCCAGGGGTGTTCCATCTGCGCCAGCAGCTGCAGGCCGATCAGGCTCACCAGGGGGCCGCTGACCGCGCCGGCGCCCATCGGCAGCGGCACGAACGCGGGCAACACGCTCATCAGCAGGAACACGCCGTAGGCCCGGGCCTTGAACTGGTCGAGCAGGCCGCCGAGGGTCAGCACTTCCGCCGGATCGCCATCGGCGAGGGCGTGGAGCAGGGCGCGGGTGCTGATTTCTGGGCTCATTCAACCTCAGTCTGGCGGGGGCCGGCTTTATCCGGCCTAAATCCCTTCCGGGTCGGCCAGTTCGGGAATGCGGCTGATCAGCAGCTTGTCGATGCGGGCACCGTCCAGGTCCACCACCTCGAAGCGCCAGCCGCGCCATTCGAACAGCTCGCCGGCGTGCGGGATGCGGCCGAAGCGGGCAATCACCATGCCTGCGACCGTGTGGTAGTCGTGGTCGTCTTCGCCGGGCAGCGTGTTGAGTTCCAGCATTTCGCGCAGGTCCTCGGTGGACAGGCGGCCGTCCACCAGCATCGAGCCGTCGGCGCGCGTGACCACCATTTCCTCGTCGTCGCCGTCCTCGCTGGCCTGGGCTCGGCCGAGCACGGCGCCCAGCAGGTCGTTCACCGACACCATGCCTTCGATCTCGCCGTATTCGTCCACCACCATGGCGATGGACTGCTGCTCCTCGCGGAAGATCTCCATCAGCTTGAGCGCGTGCGTGGATTCGGACACGAACAGCGCCGGACGCAGTTCGGCGAACAGGTCGGGCACGCCGTCGGGGCGGGTGCCGATCAGGCCGGCCAGCGACTTCACTTCCAGCACGCCCAGCACGTCGCTGTCGTCGTTGCGGTAGACCGGGTAGCGCGCGTGCTGGCTTTCGCGGATGGTGGCGAGGTTTTCCTCGACGCTGGCCGCCGCGTCCAGCCAGATGATGCGCGTGCGCGGCGTCATCAGGCCGGCGCTGCTGCGGTCGCCCAGGCGCAGCACGCGGTTGATCATGTTGCGCTCGTCCGAGTCGATCACGCCCTGCTCGTGGCCCTCGGCCACCAGCATGCGGATCTCTTCTTCCGACACCTGGCTGTCGTTGCCGCGATGCAGGCCGAACAGGCGCAGCAGGCTGCGGGTGCTGAGCGAGAGCAGGTAGACGAACGGCGTGGCGACCACCGAGATCAGGTTCATCGGCATCGCCACCGCGCTGGCGATCCGCTCGGGCGCCAGCAGCGCGATGCGCTTGGGCACCAGCTCGCCGATGATGATGCTCAGGAACGTGATCAGCGTGACGGCGACGCCGGTGCCGATGCCCTGGGTGAGCTTGTCGTCCAGGCCCAGCGGGGCGATGGCTTCAGCCACCCGGTTGCCGATGCTTTCGCCGCCGTACATGCCCAGCAGGATGCCCACCAGGGTGATGCCCACCTGCACCGTGGACAGGAAGCGCTCGGGGTGCTCGGCCAGGACCAGGGCGGTCTTGGCGCGGCGGCTCTCCTGGGCCATCTGCCGGAGCCTGGCCTTGCGGCTGGTCACCACCGACATCTCCGACATGGCGAAGAAGGCGTTGCACAGGATCAGGAGCAGGACCAGGGCGATTTCGAGGGTCATGGGCCGCCGGGCAGGGCCGGCACGAGCTTCCGTTCAGGGGGTGGAGGAAGCGGCCACTATGCCACAGACCCCCCGCCGGCCCGCCCCGGGCCGGGACGCGCGGCGTCTTGGCGCGGTAATATTGCTGTCACATTCCCGTGCTGGGGATCGCCCGGCCACCCCTTGGAGTCCCGCATGTTTTCCCTCCAGACCATCTTCGGCAAGGGCGACAAGTTCTACGGCCTGCTCGAGTCCAGCGCCGCCGCCGCCCGTGAAAGCGCCCGCGCGCTGGGCGAGCTGCTGGCCACGCCGCCGGCGCAGCGGTCCATGGAGAAGTTCAAGCTGGCCCGCCAGCGCGAGAAGGGGCTGGCCGCCGAGATCAGCCAGGAGCTGGTGAACACCTTCGTCACCGCGCTCGAGCGCGAGGACATCGAGGCGCTGTCGAACGCGCTCTACAAGATCCCCAAGGTGGTCGAGAAGTTCGCCGAGCGTTACACCCTGGCCCATGAGCGCGTGGGCGACGTGGACTTCATCTCGCGCGCCGCCATGCTCGAGCGCGCCTGCGTGGTGCTCGAGGAAATGGTCGGCCTGCTGCGCAAGGGCATGGCCCTGGAAACCACCAAGGGCCTCAACGACAAGCTGCAGGCCATCGAGGCCGAGGCCGACCGCCTGATCCTGGAGCTCTACCGCGACACCTACGCCCACGAAACCGACCCGATGCGCTACCTGATCCTCAAGGACCTGTTCGAGATCCTGGAAAAGGCCATCGACCGCTGCCGCGACGCCGGCAACGTGATCTACCACGTCGTGCTCAAGAACGCCTGAAGCCATGACCACCGCCCTGGCCCTGGTCCTGGTCGTCATCCTGACGGCCCTGGTGTTCGAGTACATCAACGGTTTCCACGACACCGCCAACTCCATCGCCACCGTGGTGGCCACCAAGGTGCTCAACCCCACCCAGGCCGTGGTCCTGGCCGCCAGCATGAACCTGATCGGCGCACTGGCCGGCACGGCGGTGGCCAAGACCATCTCCTCGGGCCTGATCGACGCCGAGGTGGTGGAGGTCACCTCGCAGCTGATCATCTGCGCGCTGTCGGGCGGCATCATCTGGAACCTGATCACCTGGTGGTTCGGTCTGCCTTCCTCGTCCAGCCACGCCCTGATCGGCGGCCTGTGCGGCGCGGCGCTGGCGGCTTCCGACAACAGCTTCGACGCGCTGATCTGGTCGCGCGCGGCCGAGGACTGGACCAAGAGCCAGGGCATCTTCTGGAAAGTGGTGGTGCCGATGATCAGCTCGCCGGTGGCGGGCTTCACGCTGGGCCTGGTGATGATGGGGTCGCTGATGGCCATCATCAGCGCCATGAACGGCGCCGGCGGCTGGATCGCGCGCATCTCGCGGCCGCGCTGGGTGAACGCCTTCTTCGGCAAGGCGCAGATCGTCAGCGCCGCCTACATGGGCTTCGCCCACGGCACCAACGACGCGCAGAAGACCATGGGCATCATCGCCCTGGCCCTGATCGGCGCCGAGGCCTCGGGCACGCTCGACAACCTGCCGGGCTGGCTGGCCTTCATGCACCCGGGCGACAGCGAAGGCATCGAACTCTGGATCGTCATCACCTGCGCGCTGGTGATGGCCGCCGGCACTGCGGCGGGCGGTTGGCGCATCATCAAGACGCTGGGCCACAAGATGGTGAAGCTGCATCCCATCCATGGTTTCGCGGCGGAAACCAGCTCGGCCACCATCCTCACCCTGGCCGCGCACTTCGGCATGCCGGTGTCCACCACGCACAGCATCTCCACCGCCATCATGGGCGTGGGCGTGGCCAAGAACCCGCGCGCGCTGCAGTGGACGGTGATCCAGAAGATCGTCTGGGCCTGGGTGCTCACCATCCCGGCCGCGGGCCTGATGGCCTACTTCCTGCTCAAGGGCGTGGTGGCGCTGGGCTGGGGCTGACGCAGCCACCCTGTGGGAGGGACTTCAGTCCCGATGCTCTTGGCGAAAGGCGATCGGGACTGAAGTCCCTCCCACAGGGGCGTGTGCCGCTTAAAGCAGGTCGCCACCGGCGGAGAGCATGCGCTCCATCTGGTCGCCCAGGCCGCCGATCTCCAGCACCAGGCGGTCGAGCTCGGCGCCGTTCAAGGTGTCGTACGGGCGGTTCTCGCACAGCTGCAGGTAGGGCACCGAATCGAGTTCGCCCAGGGCCAGGTAGCCCAGGCGGCTTTCCCAGTTGAAGGCCAGCATGCGGCGGGCGTCGATGCCGGTCATCGGCGCGATGACGGTGCTCACGCGCAGGTAGGGCCGGCTGTCCTCGCCCACCATTTCCGACAGGAAGATGCTCTGGTGCCGGCGGCCCTGGGACAGCGACAGCTGCACGCAGGCCAGGTAGGGCTCGCTGGCCGTGAGCTTGTACTTGCCCTGGAGGTGGGCGCGGATCTGTTCGAAGTTCTGCATGGGGAAGGCGAAAACCAGTGGGAGGGTTATCCTAAACCCGCATGCCCGGAAAGCCTAACGCCACCACGCCCGCCGAACGCCGCCGCCTGATCCTGGCCGCGGTGCGGGCCATTGCCGCCGGCGAAGTGGCCGGGTACGGAGAAGTGGCGCGCCGCGCCGGGCTGCCCGGCTGCGCGCGGCTGGTGGCCAGGGTGCTGTCGGCCGGCGACGAGCCGGGCCTGCCCTGGCACCGCGTGCTGCGCTCGGACGGGCGCGTGGCGTTTCCCGCCGGCTCGGAAGGCTTCGACGAGCAGGTGCAGCGGCTGCGCGCCGAGGGCGTGCAGGTGGAAGCGGGGCGGGTGCGCGGCCAGCGCGCGGCGCCGACGCTGGACGAACTGCTGTGGGCGCCGCCGGAAGTGCCGATTCCTCCGCACCGGCGCTGAGCGCTCAGGCCGGGCGCGGCCGCTGGCGGAACCACGCGGCGACGCTGTAGCGCGGCAGCGTGGCGGGCATCACTTCGTGTTCGACGTCGGCGCTCAGGAAAATGACCATGCGGCCCTGCATCGGTGCGATGTCGCGCGGGCCGTCGCGCAGGTGCAGGCGCAGTGCGCCGCCGGCGTCGGCCGGCCAGTCCCGGTTGAGGTAGAGCACGAGCGAAAGCACGCGCGCATCGTCGCTCCGGAAGCCGTCCACGTGCCGTGCGTAGCCCGCGCCGACAGGGTAGTGCGCGAAGTGCGCCTCGACGCTGGCCAGGCCAAGCGTCAGGCGGCGGTTGAGGCCTTCGCGAAGCCCGTCCAGCGCGGCCAGCAGGTCGCGCGCGGCTCCGCCGCATGCCGGAGCGTCGAGCCAGAGGGTGTCGTCGCCGCGCATCCCGGCGAGGCGGATGCCCGCGTCACGCCCGGTGGATGCGGGCCGGAGCCGCACGATGGCCTGGTGCGCGCGGGCTTCCGTCGCCGCAGCCACCAGCAGCGCGTGGCCCGGGTCGATGTCGAGCGTGGTCCAGTCGCGCAGGCGCAGGTCGGCCGCCACCTCGTCCAACGGCGTGTCGCCGTGCAGGAGCGAGGGGATGGAGCGCATCGGGCTATGATACGCACACGTCCACACGGAAACGCCACGCATGCGCATGCCACCGGTCACCACCGGCCTGCTCTGGGCCATGGGCGCGGGATTCCTGCTCCAGTACTTCCTGCCTGAACCGATGATGCGTTACCTGGCGCTGTGGCCGCTGGGCGAGCATCCGGTTGGTGACGGCAGCTTCGTCGGCTTCCTGCCGTGGCAGATCATCAGCTACGGGTTCCTGCACGGCGATTTCGGCCACCTGTTCTTCAACGCCTTCGCGCTCTTCATGTTCGGCGCGTCCATCGAGGCCACGTGGGGCTCCAAGCGCTTCCTCACGTATTTCATCACCTGCGTCGCGGGTGCGGGCCTGGTGCAGCTGCTGGTGGCGACCACGGGCATCACGGGCAAGGGCATCTACCCGACGGTGGGTGCCTCGGGCGGCGTGTACGGCCTGCTGCTCGCGTACGGCATGCTGTTCCCCAATCGCCAGCTCATGCTGCTGATCCCACCGATCCCGATGAAGGCGCGCACGTTCGTCATCGTGTTCGGCGCCATCGAGCTGTTGCTGGGCGTGTTCAGCACCAGCTCGGGCATCGCCCACTTTGCGCACCTGGGCGGGATGCTCTTCGGTTGGCTGATGATCCGCTATTGGCGCGGCCAGCCGCCGTTCGGCGGTCGTCGCCCGCCGGGCCCACGCCTGGTGCGCTGAGGCGGCGCCTCAGCGCCGCAGCTGCAGGAAGTCGGTGCTCGCGACCAGGCGCAGGCTGTCCAGGCGCGGGCGCGCGGTGGGCAGCACGGCCAGCAGGGCGTCGCGCTCGGTTTCCAGCGCGGCGATTTCCGCCGGGCGCACCGACGGGTTGACCCGGGCTAGCGCGGTGAGGCGGTCGATCTCGTTCGACAGCAGCATGTCGGCCTTGGCCACCGCCGCGTCGATGCGGGCCTGCGCCAGCTCCACCGTGGCGGCGCGGATGCGTTCGAGCATCGGCGGCACCAGCGCGGCCAGCACCTTGCGCTGCGCCGACAGGTCGAACACCCGGTCGCCGGCGCGCAGGCGCGAACGCTCGCCGGGCGAGAATTCCGGACGCACCTGCAGGCGCGTGTCCACCGCCACGCTCAGTGGCGACGGCGGCAGGTAGCGCTCCACGTCCAGCGCCGCGGGCGCCACGCATTCCATGATGTTCAGCGCTTCGAGCACCACGGTGCGCGGCGGCAGGCTGTCGTCCACCAGGAAGGCGGCGTTGCCGTATTCGCCCGAGATCAGCAGTTCGCCCGCCGACAGCAGCAGCGGATGGTCGGCGCGCAGGTACAGCAGGTCGTCGCGGCCCAGCGCGATGATGCGGTCGAAGGTGGCCATGCGCGGGCCGTGCTTGAGTTCCTCGAAGCCGTCCACCGTGACGTGCTCGGGATCGAGCAGCCAGATGCCGGGGGCCAGCGACTCGTTGTGCACGCCGAAGGCTTCCATCAGGCGCAGGGCGTGGTCGTCCATGGCGGCGTGCTGGTCGTCGTCGCGCAGCGCGGCGAGCAGGGCGCCTTCGCTGGCGCCGCGGCGGCTGCCCAGTTCGAGCAGGCGGTCGCGGCCCTGGGCGATCACCAGCGCGAGTTCGGCGTGCTTGTCGCGGCTGCGGGCAATCAGCTCGGTGAGCGCGGGCTCGCGGGCGTCGCCGTCCTGTTCGGCCAGCTGCAGCAGTTCGGCGCCGAAGCTGCGCAGCAGCTCGCGGCCGTCGGCCAGCACGCCGCGGAATGCGTCCAGGCCTTCGTGCACCCAGCGCAGCAGCACTTCCTGCGCGCTGCCGGCAACGGCGGAGGCGTGGATGTTGACGTCGCCGCGCTGGCCGATGCGGTCCAGGCGGCCGATGCGCTGTTCGAGCATGTCGGGGTGCAGCGGCAGGTCCCACATCACCAGGTGCTGGGCGAACTGGAAGTTGCGGCCCTCGGCGCCGATTTCGCTGGCGATCAGCAGGCGCGCGCCGTCGGCGTCGGCGAAGTAGGCCGCGTTGCGGTCGCGCTGCAGCAGGTTCATGTCTTCGTGGAAGCGCGCCACTTTCAGGCCGCTGCGCAGGCGCAGCGCTTCTTCCAGCGCCTGCACCTTGGCGCGCGAGCGGCACAGCAGCAGCACCTTGGCCGGCGCCACGGCCTCCAGGATGCCCAGCAGCCAGTCGGTGCGCGGGTCGCGGGCGTAATCGTGGGCGGGTTCGTCGTCGGTGTCGCCGACGTCGTGGGCGAACTCGGCGCGCAGGCAGCCCAGCACGGTGGGGTCTTCCGGCTCCGGCAGCACCGACACATGCGGCAGGCGGGTGGGGAAGCCGCCGACCGCGGCGCGACGGTTGCGCACCATCACGCGGCCGGTGCCGTGGCGGTCCACCAGGTCGGCCAGCAGCGAATCGCGCTCGTAGTCGTCGCCGGCGGCGATGCGGCCCAGGCGCGCGACCAGGGCGTCTTCTTCGCCCGGGAACAGGCCGGCCAGCGTGGCCATGTCGTCGGTGGTGAGCGACTGGCCTTCGAGCAGGCGCTCGGCCAGCGCCGACAGCGCCTGGTAGCCGCGCGACTCGCTGCGGTAGGCGTCCAGGTCGGTGTAGCGCGCCGGGTCGAGCAGGCGCAGGCGCGCGAAGTGGCCGCCCAGGCCCAGCTGTTCGGGCGTGGCGGTGAGCAGCAGCAGGCCGGGCGTGCGCGCGGCGAGTGATTCCACCAGCGCGTAGCCGGGGCTGGCGAATTCCGGCGTCCACACCAGGTGGTGCGCTTCGTCCACCAGCAGCAGGTCCCAGCCGGCGGCGATGGCCTGGCGGGCGCGCTTTTCATGGCTGGCCAGCCAGTCCACCGAGGCGATGACGCACTGTTCGTCCTCGAACGGATTGGCCTTGGGCTCGGTCATCTCGAGCGATTCGCAGCGCTCTTCGTCGTAGATGGCGAAGGCGAGGTTGAAGCGGCGCAGCAGCTCGACGAACCACTGGTTCACCAGGCTTTCGGGCAGCAGCACCAGCACGCGCCTGGCGCGGCCGCTGGCCAGTTGCTGGGCCACGATCAGGCAGGCTTCGATGGTCTTGCCCAGGCCCACTTCGTCGGCCAGCAGCAGGCGCGGCGGGCGCCGCTGCGCCGCCGTCTCGGCCACGCGCAGCTGGTGCGGTATCAGGTCGATGCGCGCGCCAAGCACTCCCCATCCCGCGTGGGACCGGGCGTCGGCGCGACGCTGCAGGCACTCGCGGCGGAATTCGAACTGGTCGTTGCGGTCGACGCGGCCCGACAGCAGGCGCGAGTCGGCCTGCGACACCGGCTGCTCGGCGTCGAGTTCACCCTCGGCATGCACGCAGCCGTCGCACGTGTAGAGGATCAGGGCATCCTGCAGCTCGGCGTGTTCAACCGTCTTGTCCTGGCCATCGACCCGGATGCGCTCACCCGGGCGGAACACCGCGCGCAGCAGCGGCGCCGAACCCAGGGCGTACATGCGCACCACGCCGGTGCCGGTGAAGACGATCTGCACCTGCCGGCCAGCGAGGCGGAGCACGGTTCCCAAGCCCAGTTCGGGCTCGGCGCTGGAGAACCAGCGTTGGCCGGGAGCAAAAATATTCATCAGCGCCAGAGGGCGACCTGGTCCTTGGCCGGGCGCTGCATCGCGACCGTGCCCTTGCAGGCGAAGGCTTGCCCGAAGGCCGGCAGGTTCGACAGCGGGCCATTGACGCGCCACTTGCCGGGCGCGTGGTTGGCCGTGGCCTGGGCCGCGGCCAGCGCGGTGTCCTTGTCCTGGCGGGCCCAGAGGCCAGCCCAGCCGGTGAAGAAGGCCTTGGACGCGGCGGCGTCGGGCTTGCCCTGCGCATTCAGGGCGTCCCAGGCCAGCTCAAGGCCGGCCAGGTCGGCCTGGTTCTGCGAGAAGCTGCGCGTGCCGTTGACGCGCGTGGCGCCACCGGTGGCCGAGTAGGCGTTGTACTGCGCGATCAGCGGCGTGCTGCGCTTGCTCCAGGCGGCGGCGTCGGCGCCGTCCCAGGTCTGGATGGCGAGGCTGAGCTGCTGGGCGAGCAGGGCGCCGAACGCACCGAAGTCGGCGGCGCTGCCGGCGTCGTCCAGCAGCGGCGGCTGCAGCGTGGCGGCGGTCACCAGCAGGCGGTTTTCCTGCGGCAGGTACGCCACCAGCGGCTGCCACTGTTCGGCCGGCCAGGCGTAGCGCGCGCGGACGAGGGCGTAGGGCATCAGCCAGCGACGCAGCGCCAGCACGTTTCCGGCGAGATCCTGGCGGTTGAACTTGAGGCTGTCGAAGACGTTGTCGGGCGCAATCGCGCCGACCTGGATCTGCATGGCTTCCATGCGCTGGCGCGCCGAGGCCTTGCCGGCCGGGCTCAGCCAGGCGGCGCGGTCGATGGCGGCCAGTGCGCTGGCCTTGACCGCAGCGGCGATCGCCTGCGCGCGTTCCTGGCGCGGCACCGGCAGGAAGCGCTGGGTGTAGGCGGCGTCGATCAACTCGGGCACGCGCGCCTCCAGCACCTGGCGCGCGCGCACGGCGCGCGGGGTGGGGGTCGCCTGGCCGCCAAGCGTCACTTCGTACAGCTGCGCCCACGGATCGCGGAAGTCCTTGCCCAGCGTCGGCGCCATGTCGCGCAGCACCTGGGCCTTGAGGTAGGCCTTCCACTGGTCGGGCTTGGCGTTGGCCAGCAGCGTGTCGAGGGCGCGGAAATAGCCCGGGCTCGACATGGCCACCTGGCTGGCCTTCAGGCCGTGGGCCTTGAGGATGCCGCCCAGGTCGATGCCGCCGGCGAGTTTCTGGGCGTCCTTGATGGCCATCACCTGGAACGGGGCGCCGGCCAGGGTGGCCTTGGCGAGGTCGCGCTCCATGCGGCCGACCCAGCCGGCCTGTTCGACCCGCTTGGCCTCCGGCGTGCCCGCCAGGCCCAGCCAGCCGGCCACGGCGGCCAGGTAGCGCACTTCCACCGGCTGCACCAGCGGATCGGTGCTGGCGTAGAAGCCCGGGTCCGGCAGGCCCAGCCCGGCCGGGCCGACCTGCGCGTAGGGATTGCCCTGGTTGTCGCGCAGCACCTGCAGGTCCACCAGCACGGGCAT
>JAPLSJ010000110.1 GCA_026398695.1 Arenimonas sp. | reverse complement strand
TGCGCATAGCTGTGCGCCATCATCTCGTTGGCTTTCTTCGTCGCCGCGTAAAGCGTCAGCGGATGCTCGGTCGGCTGGTGTTCGCTGAAGGGCATCTTGAGGTTGGCGCCGTACACCGAACTGGTGGAGGCAAACACCAGGTGCTCCACGCCGTGGTGGCGGCAGCCCTCGAGGACATGCAGGAAGCCGGTGACGTTGCTGCTGACGTACACATGCGGATTCTGGGCGGCATAGCGCACGCCGGCCTGCGCCGCCAGGTTCACCACGCGCTGCGGCTTGTGGGTGGCGAAGGCCGCCTCCACCGCCGCGCGGTCGGCCAGGTCGGCCTCGATGTGGGTGTAGTTCGGGTGGTCCTGGAAGCGGGCCAGGCGCGCCTTCTTCAGGTTCACGTCGTAGTAGTCGCTCATGTTGTCGAAGCCGACCACTTCGTCGCCGCGCTCCAGCAGCCTCATGGCGAGGTGCGAGCCAATGAATCCGGCGGTGCCGGTAACCAGGACCTTCATGCTCACAATCTCCCGTCAACCGCATCCCGCGGCAACACATATTTCACGTCATAAACCACGCTGTTGGCCTTGCCCAGCGCGCGCACGCCCGGGCCGCCCAGTTTCGCGAACTCGGCGTGGCCCACGGCCAGCACCACCGCGTCGTACTGCCCCGCTGCGGGCGAGGCAATCGGCGTGATGCCGTACTCGTGCAAGGCTTCGCCGGCATCCACCCACGGGTCGTACACATCCACCTGCGCCTGGAACTCGGCAAGCTCGGCAATGATGTCCACCACGCGGGTGTTGCGCAGGTCGGGGCAGTTTTCCTTGAAGGCCAGGCCCAGCACCAGCACGCGCGCGCCCACCGGGTTGATGCCCTTGCGCGTCATCAGGCGCACCACCTGGGCGGCCACGTGGGCGCCCATGCCGTCGTTGATGCGGCGCCCGGCCAGGATCACTTCCGGGTGGTAGCCGATTTCCTGCGCCTTGTGGGTGAGGTAGTACGGGTCCACGCTGATGCAGTGCCCGCCCACCAGGCCCGGGCGGAAGGGCAGGAAGTTCCACTTGGTGCCCGCGGCTTCCAGCACTTCCAGGGTGTCGATGCCCAGCTTGTTGAAGATCAGCGCCAGCTCGTTGATCAGCGCGATGTTGACGTCGCGCTGGGTGTTTTCGATCACCTTGGCGGCCTCGGCCACCTTGATGCTGCTGGCCTTGTGGGTGCCGGCGGTGATGATGCTGCCGTACAGCGCGTCCACGAAATCGGCGGTCTCCGGCGTGCTGCCGGAGGTGACCTTGAGGATGTTGGTGACCCGGTGCAGCTTGTCGCCCGGGTTGATGCGTTCGGGGCTGTAGCCGCAGTGGAAGTCGCGGTTGAACACCAGGCCCGAGGCTTTTTCCAGCAGCGGCACGCACACTTCTTCGGTGCAGCCGGGGTAGACGGTGGACTCGTACACCACCACGTCGCCCTTCTTGAGCACGCTGCCGATGGCCTGGCTGGCCTTCACCAGCGGCGTGAGGTCGGGCCGCTTGGCGGCGTCGATGGGCGTGGGCACGGTGACGATGTAGACGTTGCAGCCGCGGATGTCCTCGAGCTGGGCGCTGAAGCCCAGCTGCGGGCTGGCGGCCAGTTCTTCCGGCGACACTTCCAGCGTGCTGTCGCGGCCGGCCTTGAGCTCGGCTACGCGCTCGGCGCGGATGTCGTAGCCCACGGTGGGGTAGCGCTTGCCGAATTCCACCGCCAGCGGCAGACCCACATAGCCTTGGCCGATCACGGCGATGCGGGGGGAATCTTTCACGGGCATGGAATGGCTCGTTTGTCTTGGGGCGGGCGCGACGCAAACGCAGCCAACAGGCCGAACAGCGCCAGGTGGCTGGTGGTGCGCAAAGGATAGTCCACGAGCGAATGCAGCAGTACCAGCAGCAGCGCGATCCACGCGGCCTGCCGGAGGATACGCACGGCGGGCGACGGGCTCGGTGCGTTTTGCCACGCACGCCAGCCCGCCACGGCGAACGCGCCCAGCAACGGCACGGCCAGCAGCACGGCCAGCCAGCCGCCTTCCAGCCAGAGCTCCGCCGCATCGTTGTGGGCGTGGTTCACGTATTCGGAGTCGTTGACGGGGCCTTCGAAGGTTTCGAACACCTGGCGGAAACTGCCCAGCCCGGCCCCCAGCGGGGCGTGCGCGCGTGCCGCTTCCAGCACGATCGGGGTGGTGTGGAACCGGTTGTCCTGGAGCGGGTCGCGCTGGAAATGCTGCAGCACGCCCAGCAGCCCGAACTGCACGCCCAGCGTCAGGCCCACGGCCAGCGCGATGGCCAGCACCCGGCGTGTGCCCGCGCGCCGGCGCACCTGCAGCACGGCGGGCACCGCCAGCGCGATGGCCAGCATGCCCAGCACCAGCCCGGCCCGCGAACTGGCAATGGCGATGCCGGCGATCAGCAGGGCCGCCAGGCCGATGCCGGCCACCAGCCACAGGGCCTGGCCGGCGTCGGCCTCGCGGCGCTGGTTCATCCACCACGCGGTGCCCACCAGCACGAAGGGCAGTGCCATCGCCATGAAGCTGGCGTGGTGGTTGCGGTTGGCGAAGAAGCCCACGGCGCTGCCGGTGTTGGTGATGGTGTAGAAGCGCAGCGGGCTGTCGTTGCCGCCGGCCAGCTGGGCCAGGCCCAGCACGGCGCCCACGCAGGCCAGCGCCACGAACACGGCCACCAGGCGGGCGCGCTGCGGCGCCGTCTGCTGCAGCCCGGCCAGGAACAGCGCCAGCGCCGGCAGCATCCAGGCCAGCGTGCGCTCGGCGCCCAGGGCCACCAGGCCCAGCCGCGGCGAAGTCGGCACGCCGGCCGTGGCCGCTTCGGCCGCGATCGCGTCGCGCGCCGCGGGCAGGCCCCACAGCGCGTCGGGCACGGGAAGCATCTGCGCCAGGGGCAGCAGCAGCGGCAAGGCCGCCAGCCAGGCCCACGCCGGCAGGCGCGCCAGCGGGTCGGTGGCGTGCCGCCACAGCGCCAGCGCCAGCAGGCCCAGCGAAAGCAGCTGCACCAGGCTGTCGCCCAGCGTGCCCTGCCCGCCGCCCAGCGCCACGGCGGCGCACAGCACCAGGGTGGCCAGGGCGAACTGGCCGTGCGCGATCATGGGGTGGTTCGTCATTGCCTGCCTCCTTGAATAAAAAGGCCGCCCGAAGGCGGCCTGTTCAAGCAAAGCTAGCCATCGATCACGGGCTGACCGGACGGATGCTGTAGTTGCCGTCGATCAGGGCCCAGGCGATGCCGGCCGTCCAGGCGCCGAACACCCAGCCCGCGCCGCGGTTGTTGCCGGCCACGTAGGCAGGCGCGGGGCAGTCGGCGGCGCCGTCGGTGTAGAGGGAACTGTTGTTGTCGTTGATCTCGCAGCAGTCGTCGCCGCCGTCGTTGTCGAAGTCGTTGTTGGAGGTGTCGTCGTCTTCGCAGCGCAGGTCGCGCACCGGAGCGCCGACGGCCTGGGCATAGGACGGGCCGATCTGCTCGACGTTGGCGATGGCGCCGGCGCAGGTGGACGTTTCCGGCACCACGGCCATCGAACCCGAGGCCAGCGGCAGCACGCAGCCGTCGGCGAAGCTGATCTGCGCGGTGCCGCCTTCCATGACCATGACGCGGTCGCCGGCCTTGAGGGCCTGCGCCTGGGTCGCGGTGACGAATTCTTCGCCCTGGTTCACCAGCACGGTGCCCTGCTGGTTGACCAGGGTGGCGGTGCCGTCGGCGGCGAAGGCTGCGGTGGACAGCAGCAGCGACGCGGCGATGAGGGTGCGGGTGAGGCGCATGGGTGATTCCTTTTGCATCCGGTGAAATACGGCCGGAGCCGATGCGGATTTGTGAGCCAGAGTACCGCATCGGTACGGTTGATTACAAACGAAGATTTACTTGGGATTCATGACGATACGTAGGTTGTCGAACCAGGCCACGCCGCCCACCCGCTGCTCGGCGGGGATGCGTGCGCGCAGGCTCAGCGTGAGCCATTGGCCACCGCAGCCCTGGGCCGGCACTTCGAAGTCCAGCGACAGGTCGCGCCAGTCGCCGTGGCCCCGGAGGGGTTCGGTTTCGCCGAGAGGACGGGCATCGGCCGTGGCGCAGGCCAGGGTCCAGGCCAGGCCGCGGTCGGTGCGCAGGTTTTCGGGGCGGGCGCGGCCGGTCAGGCGGTATCTGCCGGGCGGCAGGGCCAGCATCTGGCGCACGTGGGCGAACGGCACCCGGCGGTCTTCGAAGGCCACGCGCAGGGCGCGTTCGCCGTCCATGCCGCCGGTGGCCATGCGGGCGATGCGCGCACCGGGCACCTTGCCAATGCGCCAGTCGAACCCGCCCTGCCCCGGCTCCCATTCAAACCCGCCGTTGTAGAGGTTGCCCAGGCGCTGCAGCCGTTCGGGCGGCAGCTGGCTCACCCAGGTGAGATAGGCCTGGCCCCAGCGGCCTTCCCGCGTGAGCCGGTCCAGCCAGGCCGACAGCACGTCGGGCCGCAGTCCGCCGGGTGTCTTGCGCAGGCGCTCCATCAGCGGGCCGAAGGCGTTCACGTCCGGCACGGTGGCCACCAGGTGCGCCAGCAGGCCCGGCCCCCAGGGCGGCGAGGCCAGCAGGTGCTCGGCCAGCGCGGGCTGGGCCTCGGGGCTGCTGGCCAGCGCCACCATCAGCGGCAGCAGGGTGGGCGTGACCTCGGGTTCGACGCGCAGCAGCGTGTCGGCCTGGGCCACGACGGCCGGCAGGTCGCCGGCCTTGAGGTAATGGTCGATCAGCCAGACGTGGCTGGCCACGTCGCGCGGCGAACGCGCCGCGGCGATGACGTGCAGTTCAAGCGCGCGGACCCGATCGGCCGTCAGCGAGCCAAGGATCCGATACCCACGCCCATCCAGCGGATTGGCCTGGATCGCCCGCCACGCCATGGCCTCCGCCTCAGCCAGTCCGGCGGCAGGAGGGCCAGCAGGCACGACGCCTTTCGCCAGCCGCTCGGCCTCCCGCACCAAGGCCTCCGGATGATCCGCACGCCACCACAGCGCCCGCCCCGGATCCGAGACCGCGAAATGGTCCGCCATCCCCAGCGTCAACACGCGCCAGCCCACGAACAGCAGCACCGCCAACAGCGCCAATGCCCCGCCCCGCTGCCAGGCCCTAGTCATGCTTCACCACGCTGATCCTGGCCACGCCGTTCTCCAGCCGCAGGTCGAAACGAATGTCGCCGCGCGTGATGTCGGGGCGCGGGCGGCCGTCCACGAGCACCACCGCTTCGTAGCGGGCCAGCACGGTGCCGCCGTCGTCTCGCGCCAGCCAGCCCGTTGGCGAAAGGCGCAGCTCGCGGGCGTCGCTGGTGGAGAACAGCGACTGGTAGTCGTAGGCGATCGCGGCCAGGCCGCCGCGGTTGTTGCGCGCGTCCGGGGTGAACAGCCGCATGAGCGCGCTGATGTCGCCGGCCTCGTAGGCCTGGCTGAAGCGGCGCAGCAGTTCGTGCGCCTGGGCTTCCTGCAGGGTGTCGGGTGCGGGTGCGGCTGCGGCGACAGGGGCCGGGGCCTCGACCAGGGCCGGGGCTGCGGCCGCGACGGCGGGCGCGGCGCGAGGGACCGGCGCGACGATTGGCTTGGGGCGGTCCGCCTGGACTGGGGCGGCGACGCGCGGTTCGTCCGTGACGGCAATGGGCGGCGGCGGCACGGCGACGGCCACGGTGATCGGCGGCGGGGCTTCGGCTTCGGGCAGGGGCTGCAGCGCCACCTGGGCCGCGTAGGCCTCGGGCACCCCAGGCGCCGGCTCGGCCTTGATCGCGGCCTGCTCGCTGTCGGCCCAGGCCTGCAGCGCCGCGACGGGTTCTTCCGGCGCCGTCGCGGCCGCGACGCGCGGTGCGCGGACCTCGGGGCGATCCGCCGACAGCCACATCATCAGCAGCAGCGCGATCGCCACGCCGCCCAGCCCGCCCAGCACGATGACCGGGAGTTTTTCCACCGTGTCCGGCGACAGCATCGGCGGCTCGGGGGCGGCATGGCGCCCGGCCTGGCCAGGCAGCGGCCGGCCCCTGGGCGTCGCGTCGAGCGATGCCACCGGCACCCGGCCGGAAGCAAGATCCTCGTCGTAGCTGCGCCGGCGCTCGGGGGTGCGCAGCGACTGCCAGGCGATGTTCACGCGGTCGGCGTAGACGCTGTCCCAGCCGTCGGTGTTGCGGTCGGGGTGCAGCCAGCGCACCAGCCAGCGGTAGTGTTCCTTGATGCGCTCGTCGGGGGCGTCGGGGTTCACGCCCAGCATGCGGTAGCTGTTGGCGCCGGGCGCGAACAGCACCTGCTGGATGAAGAACGCGGCGGCCTCGGCCACCATGGCCTCGCTTACGCCGCTGGCCTGCGCGCACTCGGCGGCCATCGCCTGGTCTCCGGCGGCCAGGCGCAGCAGCACCAGCATGCCCTCGGGCAGCGGCCGCGACTGCGCCGCCGCCAGCCGCGCCGGCGCGCGGTGGCAGGCCAGCGCCTGTTCGAGTGCCTGGCCTGCCGCTTCGCTCATTCCCGGGTCAGCTTCTTGGCCTCGTCGGCCCCGCCGTACGAGTAGTAGTTGTAGCCGCCGTAGCCGTGTCCGCCGGCGTGCTTGGCGCTGAACTTGGTGAGCAGCGTGCCCACCACGTGGGCGCGCGCGGCCACCAGGCGCTTCACGGCGTCACGCGCCACCGCCACGCGGGTCTGGCCCGCCTCGACGATCAGCAGCGTGCCGGTGGCCACGTTGGAAAGGATGGGCGCGTCGGCCAGGCCCATCACGGGCGGGCCGTCGATGATCACCTGGTCGAACTTCTCGGCCGCGATGCTCAGCAGCGTCAGCAGGCGCGGGCCCATCAGCAGCTCGGCCGGGTTGGGCGGCAGCGGGCCGGTGGGCATGAACATCAGGTGCGGGATGTCCGTGGCGCGGATGACTTCGGTGGCCTTGGCGGCGCCGGCCAGGTAGTTGCTCAGGCCCCGGCCGTTCTCGACGCCCAGCGCACGGTGCAGCGACGGGTTGCGCAGGTCGGAGTCGATGATCAGCACCTTCTTGCCCAGCTGCGCGAAGTTCTTGGCCAGCGTGAGCGCGGTGGTGGACTTGCCCTCGGACGGCGTGGCGCTGGTGACCAGCAGGCAGCGCGGCACGCCGGTGTCGGTGGAGAACTGCAGCGCGGTGCGCACCGAGCGGTAGGACTCGGAGAACGCCGAACGCGGGTCCTCCAGCGCCGCCGCCGGCGTCATCGGCGGCTTGAGCTTGGGAATGACGCCCAGCACGGCCAGGCCCAGCTGCTTCTCGACGTCGTCCACCGACTTGAGCGTGTCGTCCAGGAACTCGAACACCAGCGCCAGCAGAACGCCCAGCACCAGGCCGGCGAACAGGCCCATCAGCAGGTTGCGGCGCAGGTCGGGCTTGAACTTGCCGGCGCCCTCGGCGCGGTCCACCACGGAGATGTTGTTGACGGTGACGCCGGCGGCGACGCCGATTTCCTTGTAGCGCTGCAGCAGGCCGTCGTACAGCTCGCGGTTGGTGTCGACCTCGCGCTTGAAGATGTTGTACTGGATGCTTCGGCCCTGCAGGTCCAGCACTTCGGTGCGCAGCGAGGCCATCTGTTCGGCCAGCAGTTTTTCCTGCTCCTGCGCGGCCAGGAACTCGGCCTGGATGGCGGACTTGATGTTGCCCACTTCGTCCGCGATCTGCTTCTCGACTTCGTCGATCTGGCCCTTGAGCTGCTGCATCAGCGGGTAGGCCGGCTTGTACAGGCGCAGCTTGTCCTGGTACTCGGCCATCAGGGTGGCGCGGCGCTCCTGCAGCGAGGTGATGATGGAGTTCTCGCCGATTTCGCCCAGCAGCACGGTGCCGCGCGAGGCCTGCGCCTGGCGCCAGCGCGCCTCGGCCTTGATGCGGTCCTGGCGGGCCTGGCCGATGGCGCCGTTGAGCGATTCGAGGTTCTGTTCGCTCAGCGTGCCGGTGCTGCCGCTGGAGGAGATGATCTGTTCCTTCTGGGCGAACTCCACCAGCTTGCGCTCGGAGTCCTCGAGCTTGAGCTTGAGCTCGGACAGCCGGTCTTCCAGGTATTCCTTGGCGTAGCCCGACGAGCCCAGGCGGCGCTCGAGGCTGGTGGCGATGAAGGCGTCGGCCACGGCGTTGGCGGCGCGCGCGGCGAAGGCCGGGTCCACGCTGTCGAAGCTGATCAGCACCAGCTTGGTGTCGCGCACCGGGGTGACGGTGAGGCCACCGCTGATGACGCCGGTGAGGCGGGCCTGCAGCGCTTCGAGGTCCTGTTCGGTGGGTTCGGTTTCCTCGTCGGCGCGGTTGAACACCGAGGTGACGCGGCCCCAGGTCGACGGCGCCACGAGGCGGTCGAGCTGCGCCTGGTCGGTGAGGCCCAGGTCGGCCGCGACGCGCTGGGCCAGGGCCCGGCTGCGCAGCAGTTCGTACTGGGTGGTGTAGAACTCGTAGTCGTAGGCGTTTTCGTTCTGGGTGGCGCCGATGTCGAGCACTTTCACGTTGTCGCGCTCGATCTGCATGCTCACGCTGGCGCGGTACACCGGCGTGGTGAGCAGAGTGGCCACCAGCGCGCTGGCCACCACGATGGCGGCCGCGCCCAGCACGGTCCAGCGGCGCTTGACCAGGATGCGCCAGTAGCTGAGCAGGTCGATTTCATCGCCGGTGGCGGCCGCGTCGGGCGAGCGCACGTCCAGGCTGATGGCCTGGCTCTGGGCGCGCGCCAGGGCGTGCGTTCGCTCGCTGGAGGCCTTGGCCGGCAGCTGGCTGCGGCCGCCGGTTTCGTCGTTGTCGGGCATCAGGTGTTTCCCAGGGTAACCGGTCAGTAGACGCCGAAGATGTTGAGCACCGGCATGGCTTCGAGGATGCGGCGCAGGCCGGTCTTGGCGCCGGACTGGTCCACCACCACGATGTCGTCGCCGTAGACCTGCGGGTCCTGCGCGTCGCCCGCGCGGATCTGCTTGAGGTCGAACACGGCCGCCATCTTCTTGCCGTCCACCATGCGGAACACCACCACGCCCTGCAGGTTGGCCAGGTCGGTGACGCCGCCGCCCAGGGCGATGGCCTGCAGCAGCGACATCTTGCCGGTGACGGGGAAGATGCCCGGGTTCTTGATGGCGCCTTCGAGGGTGATGCGCTGGCTGGTGAATTCCTTCACGAACACGCTCACCTGCGGGCTTTGCAGGTAGCCCTCGGTGAGCCTGGCGGCGATCAGCGCCTCGAGCTCCTGCACGGTGTTGCCGCCGGCCTGCACCACGCCGATCAGCGGCAGCGAGATCTGGCCATTGCTGTTCACGCGCACGGTGCGGTTGAGGTCGTTGACCTGGAACACGCTGATCTCCAGCAGGTCCTGGGCGCCGACGCGGTATTCGGAGGTGCCGGTGTAGGCGCCGGAAGCGGCCCGGGTGTCGGGCGCGCCCAACTCGTCGGTGCTGGTGACGGCGCGCGCGGTGCCGCTGCGGATGGACTGGCTGTTGGAGCTGGCGCAGGCCGCGACCAGCAGCAGCAACAGCAGCACCGGGACGGCACGGAGGTACTTGAGGCTCATGGGATCTCCGCTCAGCGCAGGGCCGGACATTATGCGGTGCCGAAAAGGCGCTGCCACAAGCCGGGCTTGGCTCGTTCAGCGGAGGTGCCGGCCGGGAGTGCGGGCAGGTCGAACGGGGCAGCGTCTTCCAGGATGCCCTGCGGGCGCGTCAGCACCAGGTGGGTGGCTTCCAGCTCGCCCACGCGCTGGGCGGCGGCGTCGCGGCCTTCGGCCAGCAGGGGCGGACGCTTTTCGATGTGGTGGGAGTCGGTGGCCAGGATGTGCACCAGGCCCTCGTCGAGCATGCGCTCGGCCCAGTAGCGCGGGCGGCGGCCGAAGCGGCCGGTCAGGCTGCCGGCGGTGAGCTGCATCCACGCGCCCTGGCGCACCAGGTTGGCGAATACCGCGTAGTGGGTTTCGATCCAGCTCAGGCGCTCGGGGTGGGTGATGACGGGGATGTAGCCGGCCGCCATCAGGTTGAACACCGAGTCGTCGAAGCGCGGCGGGGCCACGTGGTGCGGCGGCTCCAGCAGCAGGTAGCGGCTGCCGCACAGGGTGGGCACGCGGCCCGCGCGGATGCTGCCGACCAGGTCGGGCGCCAGGTGGGTGTCGGCGCCGATGCCCAGCTGCAGGGCGATGCCGGCCTGGGCGAGTTCACGGCGGAAGGCGGCCACCGCCGATTCGATGCCCGCGCGCTGGTTTTCGTACAGGCCCGGGTAGATGTGCGGCGTACAGGCGGTGAACGTGATGCCGTCCTGCACGGCGCAGCGCGCCATGGCCAGCGAGACGTCCAGCGACGCGGGGCCGTCGTCGATGCCGGGCAGGATATGGCAGTGCAGGTCGATCATTGCGCCTCCGGCAGCGGGGCGCGGTCGGGGGCGCCGGTCCAGCGGCGCAGGCGCGCCACGGCGCGGCCGTAGTCGCTGCTGAAGGCATACCAGGCCACCAGCAGCGCCAGGAACACCAGCACCAGCAGCGGCCGGTAGACGCCCAGCTTCAGGGCCACCGCCGCGCCCAGCCCGAGCAGCAGCGACAGCCCGGCCAGCACCACCACCACGCGGGTGGAAGAGAAGCCGGCGTCGAGCAGCATGTGGTGCATGTGGTTGCGGTCGGCCGAGAACGGCGACCGGCCCTGGCGCCAGCGGCGGAACATCAGCGTGACGCAGTCGATCAGCGGCAGGGCCAGGGTCCAGGGACCCAGCACGGGCGACACCGGGTGGGCCGGGTTCTGGGTCAGGCGCACGGAGGTCCAGGCGATGGCGAAACCCAGCAGCATGCTGCCGCCGTTGCCAAGGAACACCTTCGCGCGCGGCTGCCAGGGCAGGCGCAGGTTCCAGAGTAGGAAGCCGACCAGCGCGGCGCACAGGGCCAACAGGCGCTCGGCCTGCGCCGCATCGCCCGAATACAGGGCGAAGCCGGTGAACAGGGCCAGCGACACCAGCGACAGCGTGCCGGCCAGGCCGTCCACGCCGTCGGCCATGTTCAGCGCGTTGATGACGCCCACCACGATGAACACCGTGAACGGCACCGCGAACAGACCGACGTTCGCGCCCATGAAGCCCAGCACGTCCTGCAGGTTGGTGGCCTGCACGCCGGCGACGAAGATCATGGCCAGCGCGGCCGCGGCCTGGGCGGCGATGCGCCAGAACCAGTGCAGGTCGCGCAGGTCGTCCAGCTGCCCCACCAGCACCATCAGGGTGGCGCCGCCCACGAAGGTCAGCAGCTGGGTGGACAGCCGGGCCTCGAACAACAGGTAGGACAGGGCCAGCGAAATCAGGATCACCAGGCCGCCCACCACCGGGATGGCGCCGTCGTGCTGCTTGCGGCCTCCCGGGTGGTCCACCATGCCCAGCCGGCGCGCCAACGGCAGCGCCAGCGGGATCAACGCAGCGCACACCACCAGGGTGAAGGCGGCACGCCACCCACTGCCGGCATCGAACTGATGGAGGAGCGAGAAGTAATTCATTCCGGGATTCTTGGTTGCGCGCGGTTGCGGCGATCAGGAGGGCGCGGATACTGAATAACCCCGGGGATGGTCATCGGGAATCTGTACTGCGGCGCCCAGTTTACCCACAAGACGCAGAATCGGAACGTGCGCTACCGAACCGATCGCGGCAAGCCGCCCCGGCGCCCCGGCCAGGCTCAGCCCGGGCTGCGGCCATAAACGTCCTCGAACCGCACGATGTCGTCCTCGCCCAGATAGCTGCCGGACTGCACCTCGATCAGCTCCAGCGGCACCTTGCCGGGGTTTTCGAGCCGGTGCTTGCTGCCCAGCGGGATGTACGTGCTCTGGTTCTCGCCCAGTATGAACACGCGTTCATCGCAGGTGACGCGGGCGCTGCCGCTGACCACGATCCAGTGCTCGGCGCGGTGGTGGTGCATCTGCAGCGACAGGGCCGCACCCGGCTTCACCACGATGCGCTTGACCTGGAAGCGCTCGCCGCTGTCCACGCCGTCGTAGCTGCCCCAGGGGCGGTAGACCTTGCGGTGCACGCTGGCCTCGGGGCGCTTTTCGGCCTTCAGGCGCGCCACGATATCCTTCACCTGCTGCACCTGGTCGCGCGCGGCCACCAGCAGGGCGTCGTCGGTGTCCACCACGATCACGTCCTTCAGGCCCAGCAGGCTGACCAGGCGACGACCGCCCCAGGCCAGGGTGTTGCTGCAGCCCAGGGCGATCACGTCGCCGTGGTGGGCGTTGCCGTCCGGGTCCTGGTCGGCGATTTCCCACAGCGCCGACCACGAGCCGACGTCGCTCCAGCCCACGTTGATCGGCAGCACGGCCGCGGCGTCGGTCTTTTCCATCACCGCGTAGTCGATCGAATCGGCCGGGCAGGCTTCGAACGCCGCCCGGTCCAGGCGCAGGAAATCGGCGTCGCGCTGGGCACCGGCCAGCGCGGCCCTGGCGGCGGCCACCATGGCCGGGGCGAAGCGCTGCAGCTCGTCCAGGAACCGCGACGCGCGGAACAGGAACATGCCCGAGTTCCAGAAATAGTCACCGCTGGCCACGTAGGCCTCGGCCGTGGCCAGGTCCGGTTTCTCCACGAACCGCTCCACCGGCCGCACACCCGCGCCCACAGGGGGCGAGGCGGCCTTGATGTAGCCGTAGCCGGTCTCCGGCCCCGTCGGCATGATCCCGAACGTCACCAGCGCACCCTGCCCCGCCGCCGGCGCCGCGGCCTGCACCGCGGCATGGAAAGCCGGCACGTCGCGGATGACGTGGTCGGACGGCAGCACCAGCAGCAGCGGGTCGTCGCCGCCGGCCATGGCCTGCAGCGCCGCCACGGCGATGGCCGGCGCCGTGTTTCGGCCCACCGGCTCAAGCAGCAGGGCCGCGGGCGCCACGCCCAGCTGGCGCAGCTGTTCGGCCACCATGAACCGGTGTTCTTCGTTGGCCACCACGATGGGCGCGGCGATGCCGGCCAGGCCTTCGATGCGGCGCCAGGTGGCCTGCAGCAGCGAACCGTCCCCGACCAGCGGCTGGAACTGCTTGGGATGGGTCTCGCGCGACAGCGGCCAGAGCCGCGTACCGGAACCGCCGGAAAGCAAAACGGGAACGATGGAAGTCATGGCCAGCCAGTGAGAAGAATCCAGGCCCCCATGATGCCTTCCCCAACCGGACGAATGTAGGCGGGCCCCCGGTTCCGGCCTCCCGACACCCTGTGGGAGGTCGCCGGAGCGGTCATAATCCGGCGCATTGCCCTCTCCCGGAACCCGTTGCGGATGACCCTGCCCACCCGTGAATCGCTGCGCCTCGCCTGGATCCGCCAGGCGCTGGCCGACCCGGACGCCCCGGTGGAGCGGGCCTCCAACGACGCCAGTTTCCGCAGCTATTGGCGCACGCATTCCGCGGGCCGCAGCTGGGTGGTGATGGACGCGCCGCCGGACAAGGAAGACATCCGCCCCTGGCTGGACGTGGCCGGCCGTCTGGCCCGCGCCGGCGTGCACGTGCCCGACATCCAGGCCGCCGATGCCGAGCGCGGCTTCGTGCTGATGGAAGACATGGGCGACCGCCTGCTGCTGCCCGAGCTGAACGAGTCCACCGCCGACCGCCTGTACGGCGACGCCATGGCCTCGATCCTGCGCATGCAGCTCAACGCCGACACCACCGGCCTGCCCGCCTACGACGAAGCGCGCCTGGTGGCGGAGATGGAGCTGATGCCCGAGTGGCTGCTCAAGCGCCACCTGGGCTTCACCCCCGAATGCGAGGAATGGGACGTGGTGGAAAGCGCCTTCCGCGCGCTCGAGACCAGCGCCCGCGCGCAGCCGCAGGCCTTCGTGCACCGCGATTTCCACTCGCGCAATTTGCTGGTCACCGGCCGCGACGACCCGGGCGTGATCGATTTCCAGGACGCCGTGCTGGGCCCGGTGACCTACGACCTGGTGTCGCTGCTGCGCGACTGCTACATCGCCTGGCCCGAGGCGCGCGTGGCCGCGTGGGTCGAACAGTACCGGCAGCGCCTGGTGGACACCGGCGCCGCCGTGGTCGGCCCTGAAGCCTTCCTGCGCGCGTTCGACCTGATGGGGCTGCAGCGCCACATCAAGGTGCTGGGCATCTTCTGCCGGCTCTGGTACCGCGACGGCAAGGCCGGTTATCTGCAAGACCTGCCGCTGGTGTGGAAATACACCCGCGACGTCGGCCGCCGCCATCCGGAAACCGCGCCGCTGGTTGCGCTGATGGAACGCGTGATCGGCGACCACGACCTGACGATGCCGCGCGCATGAAGGCGCTGGTGTTCGCCGCCGGAAAGGGCGAGCGCATGCGGCCGCTGACGGAGCACACGCCCAAGCCGCTGCTGTGCGTGCGCGGCAAGCCGCTGATCGCCTGGCACCTGGAAAAACTCGCGGCCATCGGCGTGCGCGACGTGGTGGTGAACACGTCGTGGCTGGCCGACCGCTTCGCGCCCACGCTGGGCGACGGCGCGCACTGGGGCCTGCGCCTGCACTATTCGTTCGAAGGCGACGAGCCGCTGGAAACCGGCGGCGGCATGCTGCACGCGCTGCCGCTGCTGGGCGGGGCGCCCTTCATCGCGGTGAACGGCGACATCTGGTGCGACCACGATTTCGCCATGCTGCCGCGCGAGCCCGCGGGGCTGGCGCACCTGGTGCTGGTGGACAACCCCGACCACAATCCGCGCGGCGACTTCGCGCTGTCCGGCGCCACGGTGCAGTCGGAAGGCGAGCCGCGGCTCACCTTCGCGGGCATCGGCGTCTACCGTCCGGCGCTGCTGGCCGGCTGGCGCGACGTGATCGGTGACGCGGCCGGCGCCGCGCTGTCGCCGCCGCGCTTCAAGCTGGCGCCGCTGCTGCGCGCGGCCATGCGCGCGGAGGCCGTTACCGGCGAACGGTTCACCGGCGCCTGGACCGACGTGGGCACGCCCGAACGACTGGCCGCCCTGGACGCCGGGGACTGAGCCGCCGGCGACCGCTTCAGAGGTGGTCGCGCAGGAACGGGATGGTGATGCGGCGCTGCGCGGCAAGGCTGGCCTTGTCGAGGCGGTCGAGCAGCGCGGTCAGGCTGGCCAGGTCGCGCTCGCTGCGGCGCATGAGGTAATCAAGCACGGCATCGTCCAGCTGCAGGCCGCGGCGCGCGGCGCGCTGGCGCAGCAGTTCGCGCCGGCCGTCGTCGTCCAGGGCTTCGAGCGCGAAGCGCGTGCACTGCCCCAGCCGCGTGGCCAGGTCGGGCAGGCACAGGCCCAGCGCGGCGGGATTGCCGCGCGCGGCGTACACCAGCACGGTGCCCCCGGCGCGCGCGCGGTTGTGGAAATGGAACAGCGCTTCTTCGTCGCCGCGGTGGCCGGCGATGGCGTCCAGCCCGTCCAGGCACACCAGGTCGGCGCCTTCCTGGGCCGGCAGTACGTCGGCCAGGGCGCCGGCGAACGCGGCCAGCGGCAGGTAGGCCGCGCGGCGGCCCACCGCGCCGGCTTCGGCGCAGGCCGCCAGCAGCAGGTGCGACTTGCCGCTGCCGGCGGGGCCGGACAGGTACAGCCAGTCGGCGCTGTCGCCGCGCGCGGCCGCGGCCACCGCGTCGCGCACGCCGGGCTGGCCGTGGAAGGCCTCGAGGCGCTGGTCGGGCGGCGTTCGCAGCGACAGCGGGAGCTGCGGCGTGCTCACTTCGGACCCGGATCCCCCGGACCCGAAGCCCCTCCCGAAGGCGGGCCGACATCGGCGGGGAACTCGTCGCCTTCCGGCCCGACGGGGACGGCGTCGGCGGCTTCCTGCACGGAATCCGGGACTTCCTCGTCGGCGCCGTAGAGGCGACTTTCGGTGTAGCGCTCATGCACGTAGCGCATCACCACCACGCCCACCGCGGCCACCGGCAGCGCCAGCAGCACGCCCAGGAAACCGAACAGCTGTCCGCCGGCCATGATCGCGAAGATCACCGCCACCGGGTGCAGGCCGATCTTGTCGCCCACCAGCCACGGCGTCAGGAAGAAACTCTCGATGGTCTGGCCCACGCTGAACACCGCCAGCACCATCAGCAGGTGCTGCCAGTCGCCGTGCTGCACCAGCGTGGCGATCACCGCCGCGCCCACGCCCACCACCGCGCCCAGGTAGGGCACGAAGCTCACCAGGCCCGCCACGATGCCGATCAGGATGCCCAGGTCCACGCCCGCCAGGGTAAGGCCGGTGGCGTAGATGAAGCCCAGCGAGATCATCACGCTCAGCTGGCCGCGGATGAAGCCACCCAGCACCTGGTCGGACTCTTTCGCCAGGCGCACCACCACCGGTTCGATCGGACGCGGCAGCAGGTCGCGCACGCGGTGCAGCATGTCGCGGCCGTCGCGCATGAAGTAGAACGCCACCACCGGGATCAGCGTGAGGTTGGCGATCCAGCCCAGGATGGCCAGGCCCGACTTGGACACGCCGCCGAAGACGGTGGCGGCGATGCCGCCCGCTTCCTGCCAGTGCGCCTTGAGCAGTTCGATGATCTGGGTCGGGTCGAAATAGCCCGCCAGCCTGAGGTCGAAGCGGCCTTCCAGCCACGGCACCGCGGTGCCGGTGATCCACGCGCCCAGGCGCGGCAGCCAGTCGACGAGCTGCGCCACCTGGCGCTCGATCAGCGGCACCAGCAGCAGCAGCGCCAGCACCACCACGCCCGACATCAGCGAGAACACCAGGATCACGCCGGTGCCGCGCGAACGGCCGCCGCGCTGGATGCGCGCCACCAGCGGCTCGCCCAGCCAGGCCAGCAGCGCGGCGATCACGAACGGCGTGAGCACCGGGCCCAGCAGCCACAGCAGCACTCCCAGCCCACCGGCCAGGGCGAGCCAGTGCCAGCGACGGTCGCTCAGGGGGTTGATGGATTCAGTCGTCATGCCGCCGGTTTCCTGTTTGATTGCCACGCACGCACACCATAGCGGACCACGTAGTCCACGCCGCTGGCGAAGGTCAGCAGCGCCACGGCGATGATGCCTTCCTTGCGCGCCTGCAGCGGCAGCAGCCAGCCGGCCAGCTCCACCAGGCACAGCAGCACCAGGCCCAGCTGGGACAGCGTGCACAGCTTGCCCAGCAGGGTCGGCTGGCCGTCGAACGGGCCACCGACGCGCCACCACGCCAGCGCGCCGGCCACGATCACCAGGTCACGCGCCAGCACCAGGCCCACCAGCCAGCCCGGCAGCATCGCCACCAGCCACAGGCCCAGCATGGCCAGGCCCAGCATCAGTTTGTCGGCGATTGGGTCGAGCAGGCTGCCCAGGCGGCTCTGCCAGCCGAAGCGCTTGGCCAGGAAGCCATCCACCAGGTCGCTGGCGCCCGCCACCAGGGCCACGCCCAGCGCCCAGTCGAAATGCCGCGCCCAGAGCAGCCACAGCAACAGGGGCGCCATCGCCAGCCGAAAGCCGGTGATGGCGTTGGGAAGGTGGCGCAGGTTCATTGGCGCAGCAGGTAGCGCGGCGCGTCGGTGCTGGCCAGCGGGTCGGCCTCGAGCGTGCCACCGGCGCCGACGAAGCGCGCGAAGCCGTCGGCGCTGACGGCCAGGTCCAGCTGCAGCTCCAACTGCTCGGGCGTGGCCGAGAGCACCGTCACCGACCGCACCACGGCCAGCGTCTGCAGGTAGCCCATGGCGCGCGTGTAGTCGCTGGAGCTGCGCAGGCCGCCGATCGCGACCACCAGCGTGCCGGGCTGGCCCATGTCGAGCGGCCGGGCGTCGCGACGGGCGATGGCGTCGGCCGCGCCGTCGGCACCGGAGGCGATGGCGCGCTGCGGGCTGGGGTCGCTGAAGCTCCAGCGCGACAGCTCGGTTTCGCCGCTGCTCAGCACCCAGTCGGCGGTCCAGCCGCTGCCGCTGCGGTAGACCTTGCCCAGCAGTTGGGTCTGTTCGCCGTAGCGGGCGGTCAGGGGCAGCATCGGCGCGGAGTTCTGGGCCCAGACCGTCTGCACGGCGGCCTGTTCGATGGCGCTGCCCGCCGGCAGGCCGAAGCGCAGGCCGCGCTCGAGGCCACGGGTGGCCAGCGGCTTCACCACGGCCAGCTGCTGGCTGTTCACCAGGCGGGCGCCGCGGCCGTCGTCGATGGCCAGCCACAGCAGCGGCCGGGGACGGCCCGCCGCCCAGTAGGGCAGGCCCGCGCCGGCCACCAGGGCGTCGACATTGGCCGGGTCGAAGGCGAAGGTCATCAGGGTCTTGTAGACCGGGACGCCGCCGATGGCGGTGTTGCCCTGCTGGTCGGACACGGTTTCGCTGCCGCGGCTGTCCACCACCAGGGCTTCGGCGTTGGCCATGGCCCGGCGCACCACCGGGTTGGCGGAGGCCTGGGTATCGCCCGTCAGCTTCACCAGCACCTGGGCCAGGGCGCGGGCGGCGGCGGCGCGGCGTTCACCGGCGCCCTGCGAGCGCAGCTCCACCTCGGCCTGGTAGAGGGCCGGGTCGCGGACGGGCTCGGCGTCGGCGGGGGGTTCGGTGGCCGCGGTGGTTCCGGCGGGTGCCAGGTCCTGGGCCAGCAGCGGGCCCGAGGCCAGGGCCAGCAGCAGGGCGAGGCGGAACAGCGGAAGCGTCGAGCGCATGGTCAGGCACACCGGTAAATGCAGGCCAGCATGGTGCCGCATGGGGCCGGCGCCCGTCCAACCACCCCCGGAAATTGTGGGAGGGACTTAGGTTGGTAGAATGGTCGCTTCCCCAGCGCCGGAATCCCCGTGACCACGCCAACCCCCCTCACCTACCGCGATGCGGGCGTTGACATCGATGCCGGCAACGAAGTCGTCGAGCGCATCAAGCCCCTGGTCAAGCGCACGTTCCGGCCCGAAGTCATGGGCGGCCTGGGCGGCTTCGGCGCCCTGTTCAACCTCTCGGGCAAGTACCGCGAGCCGGTGCTGGTGTCGGGCACCGACGGCGTGGGCACCAAGCTCAAGCTGGCCCAGCAGCTCAACCGCCACGACACCATCGGCATCGACCTGGTCGGCATGTGCGTGAACGACGTGCTGGTGCAGGGTGCCGAGCCGCTGTTCTTCCTCGATTATTTCGCCACCGGCAAGCTGCACGTCGACACCACGGTGGCCGTGGTTGGCGGCATCGCCGCGGGCTGCGAGCTGGCCGGCTGCGCCCTGATCGGCGGCGAAACCGCCGAGATGCCCGACATGTACCCGCCGGGCGAATACGACCTGGCCGGCTTCACGGTCGGCGCGGTGGAAAAATCCATGCTGCTCGACGGCGCCAAGGTGCGCGCGGGCGACGTGCTGCTGGGCATCGCCTCGTCGGGCCCGCATTCGAACGGCTATTCGCTGGTGCGGCGCATCTACGACCGCTCCGGCCGCCCGGCCGACCTGGACGTCGGCGGCGTGAAGCTGGTGGACGCGCTGATGGCGCCCACCACCATCTACGTCAAGCCCATCCTCGAACTGCTGGGCAAGCACGACCTGCACGCCATGGCGCACATCACCGGCGGCGGCCTGACCGAGAACATCATCCGCGTCATCCCCGACGGCCTGGGCCTGGACATCGAGGCCTCGGCCATCGTGCTGCCGCCGGTGTTCGAGTGGCTGCAGCGCGAAGGCGCGGTGCCGAATCCGGAAATGTGGCGCACCTTCAACTGCGGCGTGGGCTTCGTGCTGGTGCTGGCGCCGGGCGACGTGGCCGCGGTGTCGGCCGACCTGCAGCGAATGGGCCTGGCCCATCGCGCCATCGGCTCGGTGGTCGCGGCCGCGGGCGACGAGCGCGTCCGGATCGGCTGAGGCTGCGCGCCATGCCCGCCGGGCCCGCCGCAAGCGCACCGCCCGGCCATGCGCCGATCAGCCGCCGGCAGTGGGTTGCGCTGGCGTTTTCACTGGCCGTGTTCGTCGCCACCTGGATCGCCCCGATCTGGCCCGTGGACCAGGCGCTGCACAGCTCGCTCACCGTGGTCGGCTTCGCCTGGCTGGTGCTGCACGCGCGGCGCTGGCCGATGCGCGACGGCGACTTCATCGCCATCTGCCTGTTCATCGCCGTGCACTGCGTGGCCGCGCGGTGGCTGTATTCCAACGTGCCGTATGACGCCTGGCTGCAGTCGCTGCTGGGCTGGTCGCCCAATGCGGCCTTCGGCTGGGAGCGCAACCACTTCGACCGGCTCATCCACCTGCTTTACGGGCTTTGCTTCACGCCGGCGGTGCAGCACTCGCTGCGGCAGCGCTGGCCGGGCATGGGCATGGCCGCCGCGTTCGCGCTGGCGGTGATGCTGGTGATGTGCACCAGCCTGGTCTACGAGTGGGCCGAATGGGGCATCGCCCTCACCCTGTCGCCCGAGGCCGCCGAGGCCTACAACGGCCAGCAGGGCGATGCCTGGGACGCGCACATGGACATGCTGCTGGCCACGGTGGGCGCGCTGCTCACCTGGCCGCTGCTTGATCGGGCGGCAACGGCCGCGAAACCATGACCGCGGCACCGATCACCATCGCCGTGCTCGCCTCGGGCCGCGGCAGCAACCTGCAGGCGCTGCTGGACGCGATCGCATCGGGCGCGCTCGACGCCCGCATCGCCGGCGTCTTCTCCGACAAACCCACCTGCGGCGCGATCGCCATCGCCCGCGCGCACGGGCTGCACGCCGTGGCGATCCGCCCGCGAGAGTGCACCGACCGCGCGGCGCACGATGAAGCGCTGTTCAGCGAAATCGCCGCCGTTCAGCCCGACCTCATCGTCTGTGCGGGATACATGCGCATCATTGGCGCCGCTGCCCTGCGCCGTTTCGAGGGACGCATGATCAACATCCATCCATCGCTGCTGCCCAGGTACCCGGGTCTCGACACCCACGCCCGCGCCCTCGCCGCGGGCGATGCGGAGCATGGCGCCAGCGTGCATGCCGTCATCCCCGAACTCGACGCCGGCCCGCTGCTGGCCCAGGTGCGGATTCCCGTGCTGGCCGGCGACGACGCCGAAACCCTTTCGCGCCGCCTGCTGCCGCGTGAACACGCGCTGCTGGTGGCCACCGCCCGCCTGTTCGCCCAACGCCGCGTGCAGCTGCACGCCGGCCACGCCCTGCTCGACGGCCACCGACTCCCGGCGCCGCTGCAGCTGGACGCGGCCAACCACCTGATTGGAGCCTGACCCCATGCGTTTCTTGCTGCTTTGCCTCGCCCTGCTGCTGCCGGCGGCCCACGCCGCCGCCCCGCCCGCGCCGTTCTCGGCCGAATACGAAGTCTTCCAGAACGAAAAGAAGCTCGGCCGCGGCACCATCACCCTGCGGGCGCTGCCCAACGGCCAATGGGAGCTGGTGACCCACAGCCAGGCCACCGAAGGCCTGGTGGCCGCGGCCGGCGTGAGCCGCAGCGAGCGCAGCCTGCTGTCCTGGCGCGGCGGCAAGCCCGAAGTGGTCGAGTACCGCATGCAGCAGAAGGCCGCCTGGAGCGAACGCAACCTGCTGCTGCAGGTGGACCCGGCGGCACGCAGCGCAAGCAGCACCTACAAGGACAAGACCACCGCCCTGCCCTACCGTGCCGGCATGCTGGACCGCCATGGCCTCACGGCCGCGATCATGTCCGACCTGGCGGCCGGCGCGCGCGACGAACTGCGCTACACCGTGGCCAGCCGCGACGACGTCGAGGAACAGCGCTACGACGTGGCCGCGGCCGTGCGCCTGCGCACCGCGGTGGGCGTGCTGCGCGCGGTGCGCGTGGTGCGCGTGCGCGAAGACGGCAACGGCCGCGTGACCAAGCTGTGGTTCGCGCGCGAACGCGGCTGGCTGCCGCTGCGCATCAAGCAGTACGAAGCCGACGGTGAGACGCTGGACATGCGCATCGTCGCCATCCGCTGAGCCCAGCCCAAACCATTGTGGGAGGGACTTCAGTCCCGACGCTCTTGGCAAAGAGCATCGGGACTGAAGTCCCTCCCACATTCTGTTTCGGGCTCAGGGCAGGCGGCGGATCTTCGCGCCGAGGGTGCCGAGCTTTTCTTCGATGTTCTCGTAGCCGCGATCGATGTGGTAGATGCGGTCGACGACGGTTTCGCCCTCGGCCACCAGGCCGGCCAGCACCAGCGACGCCGAGGCGCGCAGGTCGGTGGCCATGATCGGCGCACCGGTCATCTTCGACACGCCGCGGATGATGGCGGTGTTGCCCTCCACGCGGATGTCGGCGCCCAGGCGCGACAGCTCGTTGAGGTGCATGAAGCGGTTTTCGAAGATGGTTTCGGTGATCACGCCCACGCCCTCGGCCACCGTGTTGAGCGCCGCGAACTGCGCCTGCATGTCGGTGGGGAACGCCGGGTACGGCGCCGTGGTGAGGTTGATCGCCTTCGGGCGGCGGCCGCGGCCGTCCACTTCGATGGTGTCGGCGGTGGTGTTGATGTAGGCGCCGGCCTCCTCGAGCTTGAGCAGGATCGCGTCCATGGTGTCGGCGCGCGCCTTCTTCACCATGACCTTGCCGCCGGTCATCGCGCCGGCCACCAGGAAGGTGCCGGCCTCGATGCGGTCGGGCAGCACGTCGTAGTGGATGCCCTTGAGCGAATCCACGCCGTGCACGACGATGCGGTTGGTGCCGGCGCCCTCGATGTGCGCGCCCATGGCGATCAGGCAGTTGGCCAGGTCCACGACCTCGGGCTCCATTGCGCAGTTCTCGAGCACGGTGGTGCCCTTGGCCAGCGCGGCCGCCATCAGCACGTTTTCGGTGCCGGTGACCGTGATCATGTCGAACACGTAGCGGCCGCCGCGCAGCCGCTCGGCGCGCGCCTTGATGAAGCCGTTTTCCACCGTGACCTCGGCGCCCAGCGCCTGCAGGCCGCGGATGTGCTGCTCGACCGGGCGCGAGCCGATGGCGCAGCCGCCGGGCAGCGACACTTCGGCGTGGCCGAAGCGCGCCAGCAGCGGGCCCAGCACCAGGATCGAGGCGCGCATGGTCTTCACCAGCTCGTACGGCGCCACGGTGCTGGTGATGAAGCGCGGGTCGGCGGTGATGGTGAGCTTTTCGTCCACCATCAGCTGCACGCCCATGGCGCCCAGCAGTTCCATCGTGGTGGTGACGTCGTGCAGATGCGGGACGTTGCCGATGGAGATCGGGCCGTCGGCCAGCAGCGTGGCGGCCAGGATGGGCAGCACGGCGTTCTTGGCGCCGGAAATCTGCACTTCGCCGTTGAGCGGTTCACCGCCGGTGATGACAATCTTGGCCATGTTCTTGTTTGGGTCCTACGCCGAGCGTTCGGCTTCTTCGGGGGTCAGGGTGCGCAGCGCCAGGGCGTGGATCGCGCCGCCCATGAGCTCACCCAGGGTGGCGTAAACCATGCGGTGGCGGGCCAGCGGCAGCTTGCCGCGGAAGGCGTCGCTCACCACGGTGGCTTCGAAATGCACGCCGTCGTCGCCCAGCACGCGGGCCTGGGCGCCGGGGAGGCCGGCTTCGATGAGGTTCTGGATGATGTCCGGGGTCATGGGCCGCGCCGCGCGGGAGGCCGCGCAGGCCTTACAATAAGGCCCCGCATCATACCCCCAACGCCCCCGAATGACTGCCCCCGCGCCCATGCTGCCCCTCCAGGACGACGCCCTGATCGCCAGCGGCCGCACCGTCATCGACATCGAGGCGCAGGCCCTGGTGGCCCTGCGGGGCCGGATCGGGGCGGATTTCGCCGCCGCCTGCCGCCTGCTGCTGGCCTGCCGCGGCCGCGTGGTCTGCACCGGCATGGGCAAGTCCGGCCACGTGGCGCGCAAGATCGCCGCCACCCTGGCCTCCACCGGCACGCCGGCCTTCTTCCTGCACCCGGGCGAGGCCAGCCACGGCGACCTGGGCATGGTGACCGACGCCGACGTGGTGCTGGCCCTGTCCAATTCGGGCGAATCCGACGAGATACTGGCCATCCTCCCGGCGCTGCGCCGCCAGGGGAACCTGCTGGTGTCGGTGACCGGGCGGCCGCAGTCCAGCATGGCCCGCCTGTCGGACGTGCACCTGGACGCCAGCGTGCCGGCCGAGGCCTGCCCGCTCAGCCTGGCGCCCACCGCCAGCACCACCGCGGCCCTGGTGATGGGCGACGCGCTGGCCGTGGCCCTGATGGAGGCCCGCGGCTTCACCGCCGACGACTTCGCCCGTTCGCACCCGGCCGGCACCCTGGGCCGGCGCCTGCTGCTGCACATCCGCGACATCATGCACACCGGCGACGACGTGCCCACCGTGCCGGCCGAGGCCAGCATCGCCGACGCCCTTCTGGAAATGACCCGCAAGCGCCTGGGCATGACCGCCGTGGTGGATGCCGGCGGCGTGCTGCAGGGCGTGTTCACCGACGGTGACCTGCGCCGCGCGCTGGACGACGAACACACCGACCTGCACGCCACCCCGGTGTCGCGCCTGATGGGCCGCACGCCCAAGACCGTCGGCGCCGACGCGCTGGCGGTGGAGGCCGCGCACCTGATGGAAGAGTTCAAGATCAGCTCCCTGGTGGTGGTGGACGGCGAGCGTCGCGTGGTCGGCGCGCTGAACATTCATGACCTGTTGCGCGCACGCGTGGTCTGATCCGGCCATGACTCCCTATCCCGCCGACCTGCTGGCCCGCGCCGCGCGCATCCGCCTGGCCTGCTTCGACGTGGACGGCACGCTCACCGACGGCGACCTCACCTACGACGCCGACGGCCGCGAGTCCAAGACCTTCAACGTGCAGGACGGCCTGGGCCTGCGCCTGCTCGAGGACAACGGCATCGCCGTGGCGCTGATCACCGCGCGCGAAAGCCTGGCCGTGGTGGCGCGCGGCCGTGACCTGCGCCTCAGCCACGTGCACACCGCGGTGAAGGACAAGGCCGCCTGCCTGCGCGGCATCTGCGAAACGCTGGGCATCGGCACCGACGAGGCCGCGCACATCGGCGACGACCTGCACGACCTGCCCGCGCTGGCGATCGTCGGCCTGGCCGTGGCGCCGGCCAATGCCCACGCCTGGGTGGCGTCGCGCGTGCACTGGCAGACGCCGTCGCGCGGCGGCGCCGGCGCCGGCCGCGAGCTGTGCGACCTGATCCTGAAGGCCCGCGGCCTGGAAGCGGCCGTGCTGGAACGTTTCGGCGCGAAATGAACCGCGCCGCGCTCAACTCCCTGCTGCTGGTGCTGGCCGTCGTGCTGGTCGGCGTGGCGTACTGGCAGTGGAAGCTGCGCCAGGTGCCGCCGGCGGAGGCGCCGCAGCGCTCGGACTACATCCTGCGCGAATTCGAACTCACCACCCTGGGCCAGGACGGCGCCGAGTCCTTCACGGTGCGCGGGCCCTACCTGCAGCGCGACGTCGGCGGCCGCAGCATCAGCCTGGTGCAGCCGCGGTTCTCGTTCCCCGACGCCGATGGCGCCGGCCGCTGGCAGGCGCGTTCCGACGCGGCCTGGGTCAGCCCCAAGGCCGACCAGGTGCACCTGATGCGCCAGGTGGAAATGGTGGGTCCGGCCACTCCGGCAGGCCTGCGCACCCGCTTCGAAACCGAGCGCATGGTGGTTTTCCCCGAGGCCGACCGCGCCACCAGCGGGCAGCGGGTGACCATCACGCAGGGCGACTCTATACTCACCGGAACGGGCTTGCGTGCCGACATGAAGGCCAAGCGCTTCCAGCTCCTGAACGATGTCAAAGGACGATATGCGCCGCGCAGCCCTTAGCCTGACCTTCCTCGCCCTGGCCCTCGTGGCCGCCCCCGCGTTCGCCAAGTCCACCGACCGGCAGCAGCCGATGGACCTCGACGCCGACAACATGGACGCGCTGCTGACGGACGACAGCGTGTCGGTGCTGCAGGGCAACGTGCGCATCCGCCAGGGCAGCCTGGAAGTGGACGCCGACAAGGCCGAGATCCACCGCAAGGCCGGCGAGATCGACCGCCTGGTGCTCACCGGCGCGCCGGCGCGCCTGCGCCAGGTGTCCGACCAGGGCGAACCGATGGACGCCAGCGCCGCGCAGGTGGTCTACAACACCTCCAGCGAAGTGATGGTGCTCACCGGCAACGTCATCATCAACCAGCCGCGCGGCAACCTGCGCGGTGAAACGGTGAAGTACGACATGACCACCGGCCGCGTGGACGGCGGCGGCGACGGCAAGCGCGTCTCGATGCGCATCCTGCCCAAGACCGCGGCGCCTGCGCCCGCGCCCGCACCGGCGCCGACCAACTGATGCTGACCGCGGCGGGGCTGGCCAAGCGCTACAAGTCGCGGAAGGTCGTCACCGACTTCGGCCTCAGCCTCCGCCCGGGCGAAGTGGTGGGCCTGCTGGGCCCCAACGGCGCCGGCAAGACCACCTGCTTCTACATGATCGTGGGCCTGGTGGCCGCCGACAGTGGCCAGATCCTGCTCGACGGCAAGGACATCACCGCCCTGCCGATGCACGAACGGGCACAGCGCGGCATCGGCTACCTGCCGCAGGAAGCGTCGGTATTCCGCACGCTCAGCGTCTCCGACAACATCGCCGCGGTGCTGGAGCTGCGCCCCGACCTGGACGCCGCCGGCCGCGCCCGCGAGCTGTCGGCCCTGCTCGAGGAGCTGCAGGTGGGCCACGTGTCGGCCCAGTCCGGCGCCAGCCTGTCGGGCGGTGAACGCCGCCGCGTGGAGATCGCGCGCGCGCTGGCGGCCAACCCGCGCTTCATGCTGCTCGACGAACCCTTCGCCGGCGTGGACCCGATCTCGGTGGGCGAGATCCAGAAGATCGTGCGCCACCTGAAGGAACGCGGCATCGGCGTGCTGATCACCGACCACAACGTGCGCGAGACCTTGGGTATCTGCGACCGCGCGTATATCCTCAATGCAGGCACGGTACTGGCACAGGGATCACCCGACGCGGTGCTGGCCAACCCCGACGTGCGTCGCGTCTACCTCGGCGAGTCCTTCCGCCTTTAGCCCGGCGGGCCCCGCCCCCAGCGGAACGAGATGAAGCCCACCCTACAGACCCGGCTCGGCCAACAGCTTTCCCTGACGCCCCAGCTGCGCCAGGCGATCAGGCTGCTGCAGCTGTCGTCGCTGGAGCTGGAGGCCGAACTCAACCAGGCCCTGGACGCCAACCCGCTGCTCGAGCGCGAGGAAGACGCCGAGGAAGACGCCTTCACGCCCGCGACCGAGGGCGACGGTGACGGTGACAAGGGCCCCGAGGCCAGCCCGGGCGAAGAGGCCGCCGACGGCCCCGACAGCGGCGACTACGACCCGGGTGAAAGCCCCGACTGGAACGAGTCCGGCGCCGGCAGCTACGAGCGCCGCGGCGCGGGCGACGAGGACAGCGACGAATTCACCGCCGCCGCGCCGGTGGACCTGCACGCCCACCTGCTGTGGCAGCTGCGCCTTAGCCACCTGAGCGCGCGCGACCTGGCGATCGGCGAGGCGGTGGTGGAAGCGATCAACGACGATGGCTACCTGGAAGGCCCGCTGGAGGACATCCAGGCCGCGCTTTCGCCGGAGATAAAAGCCGATGTCGGCGAGATAGAAACCGTACTCCACATCATCCAGCACTTCGACCCGGTCGGCGCCGGCGCCCGCAACCTGTCCGAATGCCTGTGCGTGCAGTTGAGCCTGCTCAGCACCGACACCCCCGGGCTGGCGCTGGCGCGGGACGTGTGCCGCAAGCACCTCGACGCCCTGGCCCGGCAGGGCCCGCCCAAGCTGGCCGCCCAGCTGGGTGTGACGGCCGCGGACATGGACCAGGCCGTCGCCCTGCTCAAGACGCTCGACCCCAAGCCTGGCGCCCAGGTGAGCGCCGGCGAGGCCGAATACATCGCGCCCGACGCCATCGCCTACCGCCAGGGCGGCGTGTGGAAAGTGGTGCTGGCGGCCGGCAGCCAGCCCCGGCTGGGCATCAACCGCCATTACGAGCGCCTGATCGGCAAGGCCAGCCGCGAGGACGACAGCTACCTGCGCGGCCAGCTGCAGGAGGCCCGCTGGCTGATCAAGAGCCTGGAAACCCGGGCCGACACCCTGCTGCGCGTGGCCAAGGCCATCACCCGCCAGCAAAGCGGCTTCCTGGACCACGGCCTGGAGGCCATGCGGCCGCTGACCCTGCGCGAGGTGGCCGAGGAGCTGGGCCTGCACGAATCCACCATTTCCCGCGCCACCACCCGCAAGTACCTGCGCACGCCCCGGGGCACGTTCGAGTTCAAGCACTTCTTCAGCTCGGGCATCGCCACCGAACATGGGGGCTCGGCGTCGGCCACGGCCATCCAGGCCATGCTGCGCAAGCTGATCGACGCCGAGAACCCCCGCAGCCCGCTGTCGGACCAGCGCCTGGCCGAAATCCTCAAGGGCGAAGGCATCCCCGTGGCCCGCCGAACCGTGGCAAAATACCGGGAAGCGATGAACATCTCCGCGTCCAACGAACGGCAGCGGCTGGCATGAGGCCCGCATCCATGCACTTGCCCGGCCCGCCCACGGGGGCGCCCCACGACACCGGTTTTCCCATGCACGATCACGGTCCCGAACCGCTGGTCGTGTTTTGCTGTGCGTGACCAAAACAGGAGGAACGTGACCATGCGGATCGACATCAGCGGCCACCAGATGGACATCACCCCGGCACTGCGGGACTACGTGCAGGACAAGTTCGCGCGCGTTGGCCGCCACTTCGACCACCACCTGGACGTGCGCGCCATCCTGTCGGTGGACAAGCTCGACCAGAAGGCCGAGGCCACCCTTTCCACGCCGGGCAAGACCCTGCATGCCGAAGCCGTCGCGCCCGACATGTATGCCGCCATCGACCTGCTGGCCGACAAGCTCGACCGCCTGGTCGTGAAGCAGAAGGAAAAGATGACCGACCACCACCGCGGCGAATCCGCCGCCCGTTCGGACAGCTTCGGCTGACACTGCCATGCACCTGCTGGACCTGCTCACGCCCGCCCGCGTAAAAGCCAACGTCGTCACCAGCGGCAAGAAGCGCCTGCTTGAACAGCTGGCGGCGCAGCTGGCCACCGGCGCCGAAGGCGAAAACGAACGCGGCATCTACGACAGCCTCTGCGGGCGTGAGCGCCTGGGCAGCACCGGCCTGGGCCACGGCGTGGCGATCCCGCACGGGCGCAGCAGCCGGCTGGCCACGGCCACCGGCGTGTTCATGAGGCTGTCGGAGCCGGTGGACTTCAACGCGCCCGACGGCATGCCGGTGGACCTGGTGTTCGCGCTGGTGGTGCCCGAGCACTACGCCCAGCAGCACCTGCTGCTGCTGGCGAACCTGGCGGAAATGTTCGGCGACGCCGGGTTCCGCGACCGCCTGCGCAAGGCGTCCGATTCGGCGGCGCTGTACGCGCTGCTGGCCGAGTGGCAATCCGAGCACCCGGCGGCCGCCTGAGATGGCCGACCGCCTGCTGGCGCGCGAGCTGTTCGAGGAGCTGCGCGAGCGGCTGGCGCTGCGCTGGCTGAGCGGCGGGCAGCGCGGCGGCGAGCGCGTGATCGAGCGCGGCGAGCACCTGTCGCGGCGGCCGTCGCTGGCGGGCTACCTCAATGTCATCCACCCCAACAAGGTGCAGATCATCGGCTCGGCCGAGCTGGCCTGGCTCGATGGCCTGGATGCGCGCCAGCGCTGGGAAGTGCTGCAGAAAATCATGGACTCGCGCCCGCTGGCGATGGTGATCACCCAGGACCAGGCCTGCCCGGCCGACCTGCGCGAGTTCACCGAGGAATCCGACACGCCGCTGTGGGTGTCGCCGCGCCGCGGCTACGAGCTGCTCAACCTGCTGCAGTACCACGTGGCGCGCGCCCTGGCGCCGCGCATCACGCTGCACGGCGTGTTCATGGAAATCTATTCCATCGGCGTGCTCATCACCGGTGAATCCGGCGCGGGCAAGAGCGAGCTGGCGATCGAGCTGGTCAGCCGCGGCCACCGCCTGGTGGCCGACGACGCGCCCGAGTTCACCCAGATCGCGCCCGACGTGCTCGACGGCACCTGCCCCGAGCTGCTGCAGGACCTGCTGGAAGTGCGCGGCCTGGGCGTGATGAACATCCGCCAGATGTTCGGCGACACGGCCGTGAAGAAGAACAAGTACCTGCGCCTGATCGTGCACCTGGTGCGCGCGCCCGAGCCGTCGAAGGAAGCCATGGCGCGCATCACCGGCGAGTCCGGCAGCCGCCGCGTGCTCGACCTGGACGTGCCCGTGGTGGAGCTGCCGGTGGCCGCCGGCCGCAACCTGGCCGTGCTCACCGAGGCCGCCGTGCGCCTGCACCTGCTGCGCAGCAAGGGCATGGACCCGGCCGCCGCCTTCCTGGCGCGGCACACCGAATTCCTCCTGCAGGGCGAATCGCAATGACCGATCCCTCGCGCCCCCTGCTGATCGTGGTCAGCGGCATGTCCGGTTCGGGCAAGTCGGTGGCGCTGAACACCCTCGAAGACCTCGACTTCTTCTGCACCGACAACCTGCCCGCCGAGCTGCTGCCGCGCTTCGTGCGCAGCGTGGCCAGCGACCAGCGCGGCCGCCGCCGGCTGGCGGTGGGCATCGACGTGCGCAACCGCACGCCCGACCTCTCGCGCATCCCCGAGTGGCTGTCGGAAGTGGGCGAGCTGGGCTTCGACCACAAACTGGTCTACTTCGACACGCGCGACGAGGTGCTGCTCAAGCGCTATTCCGACACGCGCCGCAAGCACCCGCTGAGCCATGACGGCCTGCCGCTGGCCGACGCGATCCGCCTCGAGCGCGAGCGCATGCGCCCGCTGCTGGGCATCGCCGACCTGGTGATGGACACGTCGGAAATGAACGTGCACCAGATGCGCCGGCAGGTGATCACCGAGCTGGGCATCGGCGCGCACCAGGGCATGTCGGTGCTGTTCGAGTCCTTCGCCTACAAGCGCGGCGTGCCGCCCG
>JAPLSJ010000130.1 GCA_026398695.1 Arenimonas sp. | reverse complement strand
ACACCGAAACCACCGGCCTGGCCGGCGGCACCGGCACGCGCGCCTTCATGATCGGCGCCGCCGACTGGTGCGACGGCGGCCTGCGCCTGCGCCAGCTCACCACCACCACGATGGCCGCCGAAGCCGACATGCTGCGCACCTTCGCCGACTGGCTGCCCGCCGGCACGGTGCTGGTGAGCTACAACGGCAAGTGCTACGACTCGCCGCTGCTCAACACGCGCTACCGGCTGGCGCGGCAGCCCAGCCCGCTCACCGGCCTGCTGCACCTGGACCTGCTGCACCCCGCGCGCCGGCGCTGGAAGGGCCGCTGGGAAAACTGCCGTCTCGGAACGCTGGAACGGCGCGTGCTGGACATCGTGCGCGACGACGACCTGCCGGGCTCCGAGGCACCGCGCGCATGGCTCGACTACCTGCGCGGCGGCTCGGCCCGCGACCTGCGCCGCGTGGCCGAACACAACGCCCAGGACCTGCGCAGCCTGGCCGGCCTGTGCCTGCACCTGGCCGCGCTTGAACCCTGAACCTGTGGGAGGGAATTCATTCCCGATGCTCTTGGCGAAGAGCGTCGGGAATGAATTCCCTCCCACCGGAGCACGGGGGTAGGCTGGCGGCATGGCCCCTTCCCGCCTCCGCGTCGGCACCGCCAGCTGGACCGACCCCAGCCTGATCCAGTGCAAGCGCTTCTACCCGCCCGGCTGCACCAGCGCGGAGGGCCGGCTGCGCTTCTACGCCGAAAAATTCCCGCTGGTGGAAGTGGACAGCAGCTATTACGCCCTGCCCTCGGCGCGCAACGCCCACGCCTGGGTCGAGCGAACGCCCGACGACTTCGCGTTCAACATGAAGGCATTCCGCCTGTTCACCGGCCACCAGACGCAGGCCAAGGCGCTGCCCAGGGACGTGCAGCAGGCGCTGGCCGGCCACTTCGCCACGCACCGCAATCTTTACTACCGCGACACGCCCGCCGAAATCCGCGACCTGCTGTGGCAGCGCTTCGAAAACGCCGTGCGCCCGCTGCGCGAGGCCGGCAAGCTGCGCGCCCTGCTGTTCCAGTTCGCGCCCTGGGTGCACCGCAGTGCCCGGGCCAAGGACCACATCCTCGAATGCGCGCACCGGCTGCACGGCTACCACCTGGCGGTGGAATTCCGGCACCGCTCGTGGTTCGAGGGCGACGCCTGCGACGACACGCTGGCCTTCGAGCGCGCCCACGACCTCACCCACGTGGTGGTGGACGAGCCGCAGGGCTTCGACAATTCCATTCCCACCGTGTGGGCGGCCACTTCGGACAAACTGGCCCTGCTGCGCCTGCACGGCCGCAACGCCGCCACCTGGAACATCGGCGGCGAGGCGGCGTCGGAGCGCTTCAACTACGACTACTCCGACGCCGAACTGGCGGCCCTGGCCACGCCGCTCAAACACCTGGCGGCCGAACTGGGCGGCGGCGAGACCCACGCCATCTTCAACAACAACTACGGCGACCAGGGCCAGCGCAACGCCGCCACGCTGCAGGCGCTGCTGGCAGGCGGCTGAGCGCGCGGAACAGGCAGGGCCGGCTTCAGCGGCGGCCGGTACCGGCGGGTTTCGCGGCGGGTTTGGAAGCGGGCTTCGAAGCCCGCCTGGCCGCCGTTTTCGCCGCTGGTTTGGCCGCTGACTTGCGGGCCGGCCTGCCCTCCGTCGGGTGCGCGGCCTTTGGGATCGATCGGCCGGCGGCCGGGGTCCGCAGTGCCGGGGCGGCGGCGACGATACCCAGCAGGTCGCCAATGCGCCGGTGGGATTCCAGCGGGTGCCGCAGCGGCACGCCGGGGTCGATGCGGTAGGTGTTCCTGCGGCCGTCGCGGGTCCGCTCCAGCACGCCCGCCAGCTCCAGGTCGGCCACGATGCGCTGCACCGCCCGCTCGGTCACGCCCACGCGCAGCGCCACTTCCCGCAGGGTCAGGTCGCCGTCGGCCGCCAGGCACACCAGCACGTGGGTGTGGTTGCTCAGGAAGGTCCAGCCGGGGACTTGTTCGTTCGCCATCGCCGCTCCAGTTGACACGATACGTTATTTAGGATTTACAATACGCGACACACATGTCGCTAATTGGAGGTCTTATGTCTGCCGTCCACGCCCACGTCCCCACCCTTGCCCCCGCCCCGGCGCCCCGCACCATCGCCGTGGCCGCCGGCGACGGCATCGGCCCGGAAATCATGGGCGCCACCCTGGCGGTGCTGTCGGCGGCCGATCCCGGCCTTCGCTTCGAGCCGGTGACCGTCGGTCTGGAAGCCTACCGCAACGGCGCCCTGTCCGGCTTCGGCCCGGAGGTGATGGCCGCCATCACCCGGCACGGCGCGCTGCTCAAGGGCCCCATCACCACGCCCCAGGGCGGCGGCTACAAGAGCGTGAACGTGAGCCTGCGCAAGTCGCTGGGGCTGTACGCCAACCTGCGCCCGTGCGTGGCCTACCACCCGTTCATCGCCACCCGGCACCCGGCCATGGACGTGGTGATCGTGCGCGAGAACGAGGAAGACACCTACGCCGGCATCGAGCACCGCCAGAGCGACGAGGTCTACCAGTGCCTGAAGCTGATCACCCGCCCGGGCTGCGAGCGGATCGTGCGCTACGCGTTCGAATACGCGCGCAGCCACGGCCGGCGAAAGCTCACGTGCATGACCAAGGACAACATCATGAAGCTCACCGACGGCCTGTTCCACCGGGTCTTCGACGAGATCGCCGCCGAATACCCCGACCTGGCCGCCGAGCACATGATCATCGACATCGGCACCGCCAAGATGGCCGTGGACCCCGAGCGCTTCGACGTGGTGGTGGCGCCCAACCTCTACGGCGACATCCTGTCGGACGTGGCGGCCGAAGTGGCCGGCTCGATCGGCATCGCCCCCTCGTCCAACATCGGCCGCGACTGCGCCATGTTCGAAGCGGTGCACGGCTCGGCGCCCGACATCGCCGGCCGCGACCTGGCCAACCCGTCGGGCCTGCTGCTGTCGGCGGTGATGATGCTGGTGCACCTGGGCCGCACCCAGGCCGCCACCCTGGTCCACAACGCCTGGCTGCGGACCATCGAGGACGGCGTGCTCACCGCCGACATGGCCGGGTCCGGCGCGAGGCCCGCGGTGGGTACCCGGGCGTTCGCCGCCGCGGTCATCGACCGGCTGGGCCAGGCGCCGCGCAAGCTGGCCGCGGTGGACTACCCCGCCCAACCCGCCCACGCGCCCCTGCCCGCGCCGACCACCCCGCGTACGCCGGCGGCCAAGGCACTGGTGGGCGTGGATGTATTCGTGAACTGGGACCGGGACCAGCGCAACCCGGACGTGCTCGGACGCCACCTGGAGGCGATGGGGGCGCCGGAGTGGCGCCTTTCCCTGGTCACCAACCGGGGCGTGAAGGTGTATCCGCACGGGCAGGCGCAAACCCTGTGCACCGACCATTGGCGCTGCCGCTTCCTGGCCGCCACGCCCGGCAGCGCCAGCCCGCAGGCCATCGCCGCCCTGCTGCTGCGGCTGCATGCGGGTGGGCTGGACGCGGTGAAGACCGAAAACCTCTACACCTTCGACGGCCAGCCGGGCTACTCGCAGGCGCAGGGCGAGTAGCCCGAGGCCGGCGGCTCAGCCGGTCTTGCTGCAGTTCTCCAGCCAGACCATGCGCTTGAAATCGTCGTAGCGGTAGAACGCGCCGGTGAACGTGACGCGGTCGCCCTTGCGCCAGGTCAGCACGTTGGCCAGCTGGTTGGGGCGGAACAGGCAGGCCACGCCCACGCGCGGCTCGCTGTCGCCGGGCACGCGCAGCAACACGTCGCTCTGGTCGGGCACGGCGAAGGACACGTTGTAGTCCTCGCCGTCCTCCTGGATGTAGTCCACGTCGCCGCGCAGCGCGTAGTTGCGCCCCTTGTGGCGGGCGCCCACGGCCACGGCATTGCCCTTGGCCTCGCGGGCGATCTCGCGCGAGAACACGTACACGTCCTTCACCGTCACGTCGGTGGCGTTCTGGACCTTGGCGCCCTGGGCGCCAGCCAGCCGGCCCGCCTCGCCGCCCTTCACGCGCGACAGCAGGTCGCACATGTAGCTGCGCATGACGTCGGCCTTCGCGAACTGGCCCTTTTCGGTCTTGACGGTCATCTGCACCGACGCCGCATCGCCGCTGGCGCTGACGTTGATCAGGGTCGGGATGGCGCGGGTGGTGCCCGTCGAGCGCTGCTCGACCAGCATCACGCCGCCGGCCGGGTCTTCGGTGATCACGTCCATCTTTTCCGACACCATGATGCCGCGCATCTGGCCCAGGGCGTCGGCCACCGACAGCTGCGGCACGCTGACGCGGCTGGAGAAATCAACGCCGGTGAAGGCGTTGCCGGCCTTGGCGAAGTTGTCTTCGCATTCGCCGGCATGGGCGGCGAGGCTGGTGCTGGCGAGCGCAAGGGCGAACAGGGTTTTGCGGAGCATGCGGTGGCTCTCGAGGGGGAGGGTTTGCGGAGTGTCGTGGACCGGCCGGCCCAGCTCAATGGCCATGAGTCACGGGCCACGACTGGGGCCGCTCAGGCCTGGTCGTAAAGCGACCGCACCACGGCCGGCCCGTGCGCCCGCTCGAGCCGGCGCACGATGAAATGGCCCTGCGCCATGCGCTGGAAATGGCTGATGAACACCAGGTTGAGCGCGGCGCCGCTGGCGGCGCCGATCAGCGGCGCGGCCTGGGCCAGCGCCTTCTGCGTCACCGGCACCGAGAAGCGGCTGGCGATGGCGTTGATGGCGCGCACCACCGTGGGCGCGGCGCCGTTGCCCAGGCTGCTGGCCACGTAGCGCGACGCCGCCGTGACCTGCTGGGCCAGTGCGGCACGGCTGGCGAAATAGCCGGCCTCGGCGGCATCGTCGTCGTTGCGCCGGCCGCCCAGCGCCAGCACTTCGATGCAGGCCAGGCGCGTGCCCTCGTGCCCGGGCGACTCGCCTTCGCTGCGCGCGATGTCGGCGATCGAACGCAGCATCGTCGCCGTGGTGACGGGCAGTTCCACCAGCAGGCCGGCCAGCCCGAAGAAGCCACCCACCGCGCCGGTGCCGGCGACCGCCAGCTTGTGCATCCGGTTGCTGGCCCGGGCGCCCACCGCGCCCTCGCGCATCGTGCCGGCGGCGGCGCGGTAGCCGGCTTCCACCGCGCGGCGCGCGGCCCGGTTGACCAGCGCGCTGGCGCCGCCGGGAAGTTTCTTCGCCAGCAGGTATTCCATCGGCGCGCCGACGTAGTTCGACAGCACGATCGCCAGGCCCGGCGCTTCCAGCAGCGCCTTGGCGCGGGCGAGGTCGGCCAGGTCGGCCGGGCTGACGCCGCGCACCAGGGCGGTCATCGGCTCAGGTCTCGCGGTTGCGCAGGGTCGGGCGCGACACGCCGGCGCGTTCGATCACGAACGGCACCACCACCTTGCCCTCGATCGGCTTGCCGCCGAGCTTCTGCGGCTCGAAGCGCCATTCCGACAGCGCGCGCTTGGCGATGCGGCGGGCTTCGTCGGGCACGTCGCCCGAATCGGACAGGATCTCGACGGCACCGCAGCGGCCCTTGACGCTGACGGTGCAGCTGCCGACCACGCGGCCGTCCCAGGAGCTGGCGCCGGACGCCATGTCTTCGGTGAAGCGCGCGGTGGTCATGCGCAGCACGCGCGGCATGTCCACGATTTCGTCCACCGACACCGAGCCGGTTTCCGGCGTCACCGTGAGCGTGACCCGGATGCCGGTCTCGAAGGTGGCCGGCACGTCACCGTCGAGCTTCGGGCTGGCGGGCCGCGCGGCGATGCGCGTGCGCAGGTTGCCCAGCAGCGCCGGCGCGTAGTCCGCGGCCTGCGGGAAGTCCAGCGAGCTCAGCGCGCCGGCCGCGTCGTACTTCGCGTCGGCCCAGACCACCACTTCGTAGGGCGCGTCGGCCGCGCGCGCGGCGCTGGCGGCCACGAGCGAAAGGGCCATGAGGGCCGGGAACAGGGGCGAGAAAAGCTTCATTGCGTGCATCCAATTGGGGGTGGCCCATGATGCCATGCGCGCCCGGGCGGCGCGGGGACCGTGACCATCGGGCCCCGCACCATCGGCACGTGTGCCCCCGGCGTTCCGCGGGCAGTCTTGGCCACCTTTCGAATACGGGCCGCGCACGCATGACCACCGACAAATCCATCGGCCGCTGGTTCGGCGGCCTGCTGCTGATCGCGATGGTGCTGGGCATCTGGAACAATTTCGGGCTCAGCAACCCGGTGTACGGCGGCGAAGGCTACCTGCGCAACGGCGCCGGCATGTCGCACCGGTTCGGCGCGAGCGTGCTGATGGCGCTGTTCACCAGCACGCTGGGCCTGGCCGCCACCGTGATCGCCTGGCCGCTGTTCCGGCGCGTCAGCCCGGGGCTGGCGCTGGCCGGCCTGATGCTCACCGGCATCGGCTTCGCCACCACGGTGGCCGAACAGGCCAGCTTCCTGTCCATGCTGTCGCTGAGCCTGCAGTACGCGCAGCACCCGGGCGCAGACCCACTGCAGTTCGAACTGATGCGCGGCGTGGTGTCGGCGGCGCGGAACTGGATCCACTACCTGGACAAAATCGTCGGCGGCGCGGGCCTGGGCGTCACGTACGTGCTGCTGTATCGCGGGCGGCTGGTGCCGCGGATCATCGCCGCGCTGGGCGTGCTGGCCGTGCTGTCGCAGATGTCGGGCATTTCGATGGAGCTGTTCCTGCGCGACCTGCCGATGCTGATGCTGGCGCCGCTGGCGCTGATGCAGCTGGTGCTGTGCCTGTGGCTGCTGGCGCGCGGGTTCGCCACGCCGGGCGTGGAACCCGCCGTTCAATCAACGCTGCGCTAATCTCTGCGCAGGCCCCCGCTTCCAGGCACCCAGATGAGCATGATCGATTCGTCCGCCCCCGCCCTGCGCCGCGTCGGCATCCTGGTGTTCGACGACGTGGAGGTGCTCGACTTCGCGGGGCCGTTCGAAGTGTTCGCGGTCACGGCGGAACTGGCCGGCCAGCAGCACTTCAAGACCGTGCTGGTGGGCAAGCAAGACCGCGTGTTCACCGCGGTGAACGGCCTGAAGGTGCTGCCCAACGAAACCTTCGCCGACGGCCACGCCTACGACCTGCTGGTGGTGCCGGGCGGCTTCGGCACGCGTGCGCTGGTGCACGACGCGCAGGTGATGGCGTGGGTGAAGGCGCAGGCGGCCACGGCGGAGATCGTGATGTCGGTGTGCAGCGGCGCGCTGGTGCTGGCCACCGTGGGCCTGCTGGAAGGCCGGCGCGCCACCACCCATCACGAAGTGCTGCACGAACTGGCGGCCGCCTCGCCGCGCATCACCTGCGTGCACGACCAACGCTTCGTGGACGAAGGCGCCGTGGTCTCCTGCGGCGGCATCTCCGCCGGCATCGACGGCAGCCTGCACCTGGTGCGGCGGCTGCTGGGCGACGAGGCCGCCGGGAAAACCGCGGCCTACATGGAATATCGGGCGGGCTGAGGGCCCGCCCCCGTCGGGCCATCCTTGCTTCAGGGAGTGGTAACGGCCGGCGTTACGTCGCGCACCGTGATGTGCTGCAGCCCGTCGCGCAGCGTGGCGGTCAGCAGCAGCTGGCGATCACCGCGATACATCGCCTCCAGCGTTGAAGCGTCCAGGGCAAGCACGTGCTCGACGTAGCCCAGCTCGACCAGCTGGCGCCGCATGCCGGCCAGGTCGAAGCCCGGCGCGAGCGCCACGTACGCATACTCGGCCACTGCGCCGTCCTGCCGGAACTGCGTCTGGCGCAGGGCCAGGCCCTGCGGCCAGGGCTGCGGGTCGGTCGCGGCCAGGGCGTTCAGGGCGCCGGTGGCGGCGTCGATGCGTTCGTTTACGGCGGGCGCCGCCGCAGCGGCGGCCGCCGTGGCTGCAGCGGCGGCCACGGCCACCGAGCGGGTGACGTCCTGGGTTGCCGAATCGATCGCGCCATCCACCGCGCGATCCAGCGCCGCCTGCGGGTCGGCCAGTGCGTCACGCGCCTGCTCGACCGACGTCCTGGCGTCCTGCAGCGCCTGAGCAGCCTCGGTGCCGGCGATCGCGCCCTTGGTTTCCTCAAGGACGCGGGTGGCCTCCTCGCCTGACTGGGCCACCACCGTGGCCGTGGCGCCGCTCACCTTGTCGATGGCCGCCGAACCCCACTCGCTGAGCCGCCCCACGGCGAGGACCGCGACCACGACCAACGCGATCAATGCGAGCGCTGCTGCGCCGAGGAAGCCCACCAACAGGGTGCGGCGGGAAACTCTGGACGTGTTCATGGGTGGATCCTTCGGAAGGGAATGGGGTTGGCGCCTGCATGCGGCGCGTCGGTGGCGTGGGCGAGCGTCCAGCTCAAGCCCCGCCGGGGCGCCCGCATCCGGGCGATGCGGCGGCCGGTGGCGCGGTCGATGCGGTCGGCGGCGCGGTCGATGGCGACGTACAGGTCCGCGTCGCGCTCGCGCACGATGATCGGCGCCATCGCCGGGCCGCCCACTTCGACCACGCAGTGCTTGTCGACGCCGCCGCGCGGGCCGTTCACGTCCGCCAGGCGCACCTGCACGGACGCCAGCACGGACTGGTAGCGGCCCAGGGCGGTCTTCAGGCGACGCTGTGCGTAGTCGCGGATGGCCTGGGTCGGGAGGATGCCGCGGCAGAGGATGGCAATGCGCATGTCTGGGCTCCTGTCGGTTTGGCGCTCAGGTTGCGGGCAGGGAACCATTCGATCAATATGATCTGACAGAGCAATATCATCGGAAAAACCGAACAATGAACCTCAAGCACCTGCGCTGTTTCTGGGCCGTGGCGAGGTTCGGCGGCATGGCCCGGGCGGCGGAAAAACTGGCGCTTTCGCCCCAGACGCTGAGCGGGCAGATCGCCGAGCTGCAGCTGGCGCTGGGCGTGGAGCTGCTGCGCCAGGTCGGCCGGCGGCTGGAGCTCACCGATGCCGGCCGGGTGGCGTATTCCTACGCCGACGAGATCTTCGGCCTGGTGGATGAGCTGGGTGCACAGGTGCGGGCGATGCCCAGCGGCCGCAGCCGGCTGTTCCGCGTGGGCATGACCGATGCGGTGCCGCGCTCGCTGGCGTACAGGCTGCTGGCCCCGCTGCTGGAGGAAGAGAACATCCGCCTGACGGCGAGCCACGAGCGGCTTGATGTCCTGCTAGCCGACCTGGCCCTGCACCGGCTGGAGCTCGTCATCGCCGACCGCCCCCTGCCCCCGGGCATCGCGGTGAAGGCCTTCAACCACGTGCTGGGCGACACGCCGATGGCGCTGTTCGGCAAACCGGCGATGGCTCGCAAGCTGCGGCCGGGGTTTCCCGCTTCGCTCCAAGGCGCACCGATGGTGGTGCCGGGGCGCGACAGCGTCGCCCACGAACAGCTGCGCGCCTGGCTCGAACAGCAGCGCATCACCGTGCGCATCGTCGGAGAGTTCGACGACGGCGGCCTCATGAAGACCTTCGGCGCGTCCGGCGTGGGGCTGTTCCCCGCCCCGCTGACGATGCGCGAGGAAATCGAAAAGCGTTACGGCGTGGAACTGGTGGGCGTGATGGACGGCGTGACCGAACGCTACTACGCCATCTCCACCGAACGGCGCGCCACCGATCCGCAGGTGGTCAAGATCCTGGCGTCGGCGGATCGCCTGCTGGCGAATCCGTCTGCGCTCAGTGCGCGGCGTCGATCCTGACCCCGCCCGCGGTGATCGGGCGCACCGTGCGGGTAAAGGTACCTTTCCCATAAGTAAAGCGTGCTTGACATACGCCCGGGGCGTTGGTTACGCTTTTCCCACCGACCCCCAGCCCTTCCCGGAACCGAACCATGGACACCGATGACAACGCCGCCCATCGCCGTTTCGCCAAGCGTTTCGCCCCGCCCATGGGCCTGTACGTGATCGCGCTGATGGTGATGATCCCGCAGATCCGCGGCGCCGACTCCGTGGCCACGCGCGTGGCGCTCGCGCTGATGCCCCTGCTGCCCCTGGGCTGGGCCATCGTCGAACTGGTGCGCCACGTTTCGTCCCTGGATGAAATGCAACGCCGCCAGCACTTCGAGTCCGGCGGCATCGCCGGCCTGCTGACCAGCCTGCTGGTGTTCTCGTGGACCTTCATGGAGATGGCGGGCCTGCCGCCGTTCCCGGCGGTGCTGGTGCTGCCGACCTTCTGCGCCATCTTCTTGGTCCGCTATTGGCAGATGTCGCGGCAGACGGCGTGATGCGCAACCAGCCTGGCCCGGGCGGGACGACGCCGTGAACAACCGACTGCGCGTGCTTCGCGCCGAGCGAGACTGGTCGCAGGCGCACCTGGCCGACCTGCTGGAGGTTTCGCGGCAGACGGTCAACGCCATCGAGACCGGAAAATACGACCCCAGCCTGCCGCTGGCGTTCAAGATCGCCCGGCTGTTCGAGGCGCCGATCGAGGTCATCTTCCAGCCCGACTGAGCTGGACGACGGCGCCGTGATCACCTGCGGCGGCTGAGTGCCAGCCCCCGCGTTTGGCTCATTGCGGACGGCGAAGGGCCGAAAAGGTGCCCAGCCCCAGCGACGACAGCACCAAGGCACCGGCCGCGACCAGGGCGACGTTGAAAGCGGATGCGAAGCCGTCGTTCACCGGCCCCACCACCGGCAGCGGGCCGGCGAGGAAGAACAACAGCGGCACCGACACCATCGAGGCCAGCCCCAGCAGTCCCGACCAGAATGTGACGTTGCGGACCCGCGAGCCTCCGCGCCGTCCCTGCAGCAGCGCGAAGGTGTGCACGGCGACAATCAGGGCGGGTACCAGAATCAGCGACAGCGCGCGCATGGTTTGCTCCGGGTCGGGTTGGGCGACGACCGTTATTTATCCGGATTCTCGCCGGGATGTATTCAAACGCCGTTAAAGCCCCGGCGCGGCGTTCGTCCGCCCGCCCAGCGACAGCGCGTCCAGCATCGCCGCCGCCGTGGCCTGCAGCGCCAGCGCAAGGTCGGCGGCCGAACATGCGGCCTCGCCGTTCAACCACGCCACGATGGGCGACAGCAGCGCGTCAGCGATGGCGTGCGCCGCCAGTCGCGGCGGCACGCGCAGGCGCGGGCCGGGGTCGCGCCTGAGCTGGCGCTCCACCACGGCCACCATCGTGGCGCGCACCGGGCGGTTGCCCGCGCCCTGGAACAGCGTGCGGGCCAGGCTGCGGTTTTCCCAGAAGTGTTCGAGCAACGACTGCACCCGCGGCAGCGAATGTTCGCCCAGCAGGCTGGCCAGGATCGAGAACGGCCCCTCGATGCTGGCGGCCAGCAGCGCGTCCTTGCTGGCGAAATGTTCGTAGAAAGTGGAGCGGCTGACGCCGGCCTTGGCCAGCACGTCGGCAATGCGGATGTCGTGGTAGCGCCGGTCCACCACCAGCGCGCCGAAGGCCTGCAGCAGCGCCTCGCGCGTGCGGCGCTTGCGGGGATCGACGGCGTCGTGGGCGGTGCTCATGGATCGGGATTGTCACACGCGGCCCGCCGGACAGTCGGCGCGCGATGTCCGGAAAGTGGCGTGGCCCTGCCGCTATCGTGGGCCCACTTCCCTCGAGGCCCCGCCATGACCGATTCCACGCGCACTCTCAGGATCGCCGGCGCCACCTTGGTCAGCGCCAGCGCGCTGGCCGTGCTGGCCATGTCGCACCACCCCACCGCCCACGGCAGCACCGGCGCCGAATGGATGAGCGAGATGGCCCGCGTGGGCGGCCTCAGCCGCGGCGTGCATGCGGCGATGATCGCCACGGTGGTGGCGATATGGCTGGCGCTGGACGCATGGTCGCAGGCACGCGGCGGCCGCGGCGCGGTGCGCATCGCGGTGAAGATTTACGGGCTGGGCGCGCTGGCGATGATCGGCGCGGCCCTCATCAACGGCTTCGCAGTGGATAGCCTGGCGGCGCGCGCGCTGGCCGGCGGCTTGGAAGCCGTGGACGATGCCGTGCGCGTAGTTCCCCTGACCTGGGCGCTGAACCAGACGCTCGCCGGATTCGGCGTGTTCGCGATGTGCGGCGGCATCGCCGCATGGTCGCTGGATCTGTGGCGGGTGCCCGGCACGCTGGCGCGGCTGGCCGCGGGCTACGGCGTGCTGATGGCGCTGGTCACGTGCGGCGCCTTCGCCCTGGGCCTGTTCCACCTGGACGTGATGGGCATGGGCGCGGTCGTGGTGGCGCACTGCGTTTGGTACGTGCTGGCGGGGCTGGTGATGTGGGGCAATCCAACGGCGCGATGACAGGCTCGCCGACAAAGCCTGCCGCGCCTCAGTGGCAGGCCTCGTCCACACGACCCCCATGATGGCGCATCGCGCACCGGGGCCTGGGTTGAATCGCCGGGGGCAAGGCGACCCTGGCCATTGCGCACCCGGCTCTCACAAAGACAAAGCCCGGCGAATGCCGGGCTTGCCAGGAAGCAGGTATCAAGCCGCCATCAGCCGCACTTGCTGTAGCCACAATTCAGGCAAGTCGCGCAGCCATCCATGATCACGGTGGCCTTGGTGTTGCACTTGAAGCACATCGTCGCGCTCGGCGGGAAAGAGGCGCCGTCGCCGGTAACCTGCACCGCCTCGTCAGCGCGGTTGGCGCTGTCGGTGCCGGCTCCGGCGACGTCGCCGCTCAGACTGCTGGATTCAGACTTTTTTTTTGCGCGGTTCTCGTACGCCGCGCGCTTCTCGGCGATCAGCTGGCGCTGGGCGTCGCTGAGCTCGGGGTCGATGATCATGCCGATCGACTTCAGGTGCTCTTCCACGACGGAGCCGATCTCGGCCACGATCGACGGCATGTACACGCCGCCGGCCTTGAAGTAGCCGCCGCGCGGGTCGAACACCGCCTTCATCTCGTCCACCAGGAAGGTGACGTCGCCGCCCTTGCGGAACACGGCGCTCATGATGCGGGTCAGGGCCACGATCCACTGGAAGTGGTCCATGTTCTTGGAGTTGATGAACACTTCGAACGGACGGCGCAGCTCGTGCTCGGTGCCCGGGTTCAGCACGATGTCGTTGATGGTGACGTACATCGCGTGCTCGACCAGCGGCGATTTGATCTTGTAGGTGTTGCCGATCAGCACTTCCGGGCGCTCGACCTTCTCGTGCATCTGGATGATGTCGGCGCCGGCGAACTCGACGACGGCGGCCACGGGCGCGGCGACGGGCGCGGCGGCTTCCTTGGCTTTGTCTTCGGGCTTCTGGACGCTGTAGCTCTTGATTTTCTTGCTGATCTTGATGGCCATGCTTTTCTTTTTGCTTATCGGAATTCGGAGGGGGTTTCGCCCGGAGCCCCCCGCCGCACAGCGGCGGGGGGACGGGGTGTCACATCGGGACAGCCTCAGGCTTTAGCGCTTCCTGGCAACCTTTCGGGCGGTCGTCTTGCGGGCCGCCGGCTTCTTGGCGACCTTCTTCGCGGCTGCTTTCTTGGCGGCCGGTTTCTTGCGGGCCGGCGCCTTCTTGGCAGCGGCCTTCTTGGGTGCAGCCTTCTTCGGTGCAGCCTTCCTGACGGCCTTCTTGGCCGCCTTCTTGGCTGCCGGCTTCTTGGCGACGGCCTTCTTGGCCGCGGCCTTCTTCTTCGGGGCCGCCTTCTTGGCGCCGCCGACCTTGGCCTTGACCGCCTTCACCGCCGCCGCCGCCTTCTTCTTGGCGCCGGCCACGGCCTTCTTGACCGCCTTGCCGGTATCGGACTTCTCGGCCTTCTTGATTTCGGCCTTGGCGCGCTTGATCGCCGGGGCCGCCTTCTTCTTGGCCGCCTTCATCACCTTGTTGGCCTGGTCGGCGATGGCGCCGCCGATTTCAGAGGCCTTGTCGCTGACGCTTCCAGCGGCACTGGAAATGGCCGCCGTGACACCGTTGCCGTTGCTCATACCGCTCTCCTCGTCAATGAAACCGCGGCAGATGCCGCGGGCCTTGCCAACTTACCGCGAACCGGGCCCGGTTGCGCGCGCCGTGGCGCGCGCCGCCCGGCTCAGAACTTGCCGTAGTAGCCTTCCTTGAGCGCATCGAACAGGTTGGCAGCGCTGTGCAGCTCGCCGTCGTATTCGATTTCGTCGTTGCCCTTGGCTTCCACCATCGTGCCGTCCTCGAGTTCGAAGCGGTAGGTGGTGTTTTCCAGGTCGGCTTCCTTCACCAGCACGCCCTGGAAGGCGGCCGGGTTGAAGCGGAACGTCGTGCAGCCCTTCAGGCCCTGCTTGTGGGCGTACATGTAGATGTCCTTGAAGTCCTCGTACGGGTAATCCGTGGGGACGTTCGCGGTCTTGGAAATGGACGAGTCGATCCACTTCTGGCTGGCCGCCTGGATGTCCACGTGCGCCTTGGGCGTGATGTCGTCGGCCGAGATGAAGTAGTCCGGCAGGCGGGTGGCTTCGTCGGTGCTGAACGGCATGGCGTCGGCGTTCACCAGGGTGCGGTAGGCCAGCAGCTCGTAGCTGAAGACCTCGACCTTTTCCTTGGACTTCTTGCCTTCGCGGATCACGTTGCGGCTGTAGTGGTGGGCGAACGACGGCTCGATGCCGTTGCTGGCGTTGTTGGCCAGGCTCAGGCTGATGGTGCCGGTGGGCGCGATGGAGCTGTGGTGGGTGAAGCGGGCGCCGGCCTCGGCCAGCTCGGCCACCAGTTCAGGCGCCACTTCGGCCACGCGCTGCATGTAGCGCGAATACTTGGCGTGCAGCTGGCGGCCCTTGATCACCTGGCCGACCTTCCAGCCGTCCTTCTTCATTTCCGGGCGCTTGCGCAGCATCTCGGCGGTGACGGTGAAGTCCTCGTCCATGATCGGCGCCGGGCCCTTTTCCTTGCCCAGGGCCAGCGCGACTTCCCAGCCGGCCACGGCCATCTCGCGGCTCACCTGCTCGGTGAACGCGACCGAATCCTTCTCGCCGTACTTCATGCGCAGCATGGTGACCGTGCTGCCCAGGCCCAGGAAGCCCATGCCGTGGCGGCGCTTGCGCATGATCTCGTTGCGCTGCTGTTCCAGCGGCAGGCCGTTGATCTCCACCACGTTGTCGAGCATGCGGGTGAACACGCGCACCACTTCCTTGTATTCCTCCCAGTCGAAACGCGCCTGGTCGGTGAAGGGGTCGCGCACGAAGGTGGTGAGGTTGATCGAGCCCAGCAGGCAGGCGCCATACGGCGGCAGCGGCTGCTCGCCGCACGGGTTGGTGGCGCGGATGTTCTCGCACCACCAGTTGTTGTTCATCTCGTTGACGCGGTCGATCAGGATGAAGCCCGGCTCGGCGAAGTCATACGTGGACGCCATGATGCGGTTCCACAGCATCTGCGCGCGGATGTGGCCGTAGATCTTGCAGGCCACCATGCCGTCTTCGCGGGTGACGTAGTTGTTGCTGTGCGGCCAGTCGCGCCAGATGACCTGCTTGGGGTCGTCGACGTCGATCTCGTTCTTTTCCTTGATGTTCACCGGGAACACCAGCGGCCAGTCGGTGTCTTTCTCGACGGCCTGCATGAACTCGTCGGTGACCAGCAGCGAGAGGTTGAACTGGCGCAGGCGGCCGTCCTCGCGCTTGGCACCGATGAATTCCTTCACGTCCGGGTGGCTGACGTCGAAGGTGCCCATCTGGGCGCCGCGACGGCCGCCGGCCGAGCTGACGGTGAAGCACATCTTGTCGTAGATATCCATGAACGACAGCGGGCCCGAGGTGTAGGCGCCGGCGCCGGACACGTAGGCGCCGCGCGGGCGCAGCGTGGAGAACTCGTAGCCGATGCCGCAGCCGGCCTTGAGCGTCAGGCCGGCCTCGTGGACCTTGCCCAGGATGTCGTCCATCGAGTCGGTGATGATTCCCGACACGGTGCAGTTGATGGTGCTGGTGGCCGGCTTGTGCTCGAGCGCGCCGGCATTGGACGTGATGCGGCCGGCGGGGATGGCACCGCGGCGCAGCGCCCAGACGAAGCGCTCGTACCAGTACTTCTGCTTCTCGGCGGTCGGCTCGGCCTCGGCCAGGGCCTTGGCCACGCGCTGGTAGGTGTGGTCGATGGTCGCGTCGACCGGATCGCCCTTCTTGGTCTTGAGGCGATACTTCTTGTCCCAGATGTCCTGGGATGCCGGCTGCATCTCGATGACCTGCGCCGTGCTGTTCTTGACCGCCTCCAGGCGAACCGTGCTCATAAGTCCTTTCTTCCTCCCGGGGCACCCCATCGGTGGGGGCGCCTTGTTGTGATTTCTTATCGGGTCGTGCCGGCCAGGGCGCCGGGGGTCAGCCTGCCCGTCCGCGGGGAGTCACCCCGGGGCCTGGACGCTGTCCGTTCCGCTGCCTGCATGCCGTCTCGCCGTCGCGTCTTGCCTTTTGCCGCGACCCCAAGCCTTGGGGCCGCCCCCCGCCGCCCAACACAAGATGTAGTGGCGGCGGGAGCCAAAACTACCCCTCCCTTGGGGGCGTGTCAACGGCCTGGCGCGCGGAAAATATCAGCCGCTTCAAGATGTTCCACGGCTCTCCAAGACTTGCCCTGAATCGGCCGGAACGGCGTTTTAACCCGATAAACCGGCGCTTCCCGGCCCCGTGGAACCACGCCGGAACGTGACCGGGGTCGCGATTCCCCGGCTGCCGATCGCCGGACCTCGGGCCGGCGGGCGGGGGCCAACGGGGGACCGGCGGCAGGGCCCGCCCCGGCCCCTTGTCCAGCCACCGTTGGGTTCCCATCTGGTATTTCATTCAAGATTGCCGGCCCGAACCTGGGCCAGAACCTTCCGGAGCCCCTGCATGCGCCTGATGACCGCCGCCACCTGTCTGTTGATCGCCGCCGCTGCTGGCGCCGGCGCCAGCCACTGGCTGTCCCAGCCCGCCGAGCCGGTGCCGGCCGCCGCGCCTACCCGGGCGCAGGCCGCGCTGGACAACGCCGCCGCCCTCGCCCTGCCCCGGGCCGCCCAGGCCGCCCTGCCGGCGGGCAACGGCAGCCTGGTGATGCCGTCGCTGGCGCCCATGCTCGAAAACGTCACCCCGGCCGTGGTGAACATCTACACGCGCCAGGTGGTGCGGGTGCGCAACCCGCTGCAGGAATTGTTCGGCATGCCCGGCATGCCCCAGCAGCGCATGCAGCAGTCGCTGGGCTCGGGCGTGATCGTGGACGCCGAGCGCGGCCTGGTGCTGACCAACAACCACGTGATCGAGAACGCCGACGGCGTCTCGGTCACCCTGGCCGACGGCCGCACCCTGGAAGCCGAGCTGGTGGGCGCCGACCCGGACACCGACGTGGCCGTGATCCGCATCCCGGCCGAAGGCCTCACGGCGCTGAACCTGGCCGATTCGGCCCAGCTGCGCGTGGGCGACTTCGTGGTGGCCGTGGGCAACCCCTTCGGCCTGGGCCAGACCGTCACCAGCGGCATCGTCTCGGCCGTGGGCCGCAGCGGCCTGCAGGGCCTGGGCTACCAGAACTTCATCCAGACCGACGCCTCCATCAACCCGGGCAATTCCGGCGGCGCGCTGGTCAACCTCAACGGCGAGCTGGTGGGCATCAACACCGCCAGCTTCAATCCCCGGGGCAGTGCCGCCGGCAACATCGGCCTGGGCTTCGCGATCCCGGCCAACCTCGCCCGTGAAGTGATGCGCCAGCTGATGGCCTACGGCGAAGTGCGCCGCGGCTCGCTGGGCCTGGACGGCGAGGACATCAACGAATTCAGCGCCAGGCAGCTGGGCCTGGCCGCCAACCTGCGCGGCGCGCTGGTGGCGCGCGTCTACCGCGGCTCGCCGGCCGAAGCGGCGGGCGTGCGCCCGGGCGACGTGATCACGGCCGCCAACGGCGAGCGCGTGGACGGCGCCCAGTCCCTGCGCAACATCGAGGGCCTGCTGCCGGTGGACCAGCGGGTGACGCTGGACCTGATGCGCGGCGACCAGAAGCTGAGCGTGCAGGCCGTGCTCAAGGCCCAGGCCAAGGAAATCGACGGCGGCGAGATTGATCCGCGCCTGGCCGGCGCCACGATCACCGAGCTGCCCGAGCGCTTCCGCCAGCAGGGCCTGATCGGCGTGGTGGCCAGCAAGGTCGCCGCCGGCAGCCGTGCGGCCGAGAGCGGCCTGCGCGCCGGCGACCGCATCGGCCAGGTGAACCGCGCCAACGTGGCCGACCTGCCCGCCTTCCGCAGCGCCCTGGTGTCCCCGCCGCGCGAACTGGTGCTGAGCGTGGCGCGCGGCGGCCGCTTCGGTTATCTGGTGATGGAGTAAGTGCGACGCCGCACCGGCCACGGCCGCGGCGACGGTGTAATGTGAAGCCCTGAAACACGCAGGAGAATGGCCATGAACCGACCCAAGACCGACGACGCCCTGCACGACGACGCCGCGCCCCGTCACCTGGACGCCGCCAGGGAAAACCTCGGCGAGGCCCGCGACGCGCTCAAGTCCGGCGTCACCGACGCGCTCGGCGCCACCGCCGCCGCGGCCAACGAAGCCAAGGCCGAGCTGGAGGACAAGCTGCAGGGCCTGCTCGACCAGGGCAAGGGCATGCTCACGCAGGCCGAAGACCTGATCCGCAGCAAGCCGCTGGCCTCGTTCGGCGTGGCCTTCGCGGCGGGCTACCTGGTCGCGGCGCTGACCCGCCGCAAGTAAGCCGTCGCCATGAGCGACCCTACCCCGGCGCCCGAGCCCACCCCGCCCGCCGGCGAACCACCGGCCGCGGCGCCCGCCCCGGCCGGCGCCCTGGGCGCCGATGCCCAGGCCGTGCTGGACGCCGCCAAGGCGGCGGCCGGTTCGTACCTCGGTGGCTTCACCACGCTGCGGCGCCTGTTCGCGGCGGAAGTGAGCCTGGCGCGCGACGCGCTGGTGCGCGCCCTGATCTACCTGCTGGTGGCCACCGTGATGCTGGGCACCGCCTACCTGCTGCTCACCGCACTCACCGTGGCCGCGCTGCGCTCCGCCGGGGCGCCGTGGCCGCTGGCGCTGGGCGTGCCGCTGCTGGTGAGCGTGGCGATCGCGGCTTTCGGGATCGTCCGGGCGCGCCACATGCTGCACTACGCCGATTTCGAAGCCACCCGCCGCCAGCTCAAGCGCGGCTTCCACGTCAACCCGCACGAAGACACGCCGCTGTGAAGGCGCTGGAAGAAAAGATCGCCGCCGTGCAGCAGGCCGAGCACGACTGCGCCCGCCAGCGCGCCGAGGCACACGCGGCCTGGCACCACATGCACGCCGAGATCCGGCGCACGGCCACGCCGGTGCGCATCGTCGTGTCGGGCCTGGCGCTGGGCTTCGCCAGCGGCGCCGCCACCTCGGGCGTGGCGGCGGCGGCCAACGGCAAGCTCATCAGCGGCCCTATTTTCTCGATGCTGATGGACACCGTGGTGCCCGGGCTGCTGGCCGGCATCACCGCCGCCGCCACCGCGTCGGGCGAGGTCCAGGAAGCGGCCGGCGAGGCCGTGGAGGAAGCCATCGACGAAGGGCAGGCCGAGCCGGCCGAAGAGGCCGCGCCCGCCAAGCCCCGGCGCAAGCGCAAACCCAGGGGGCCCCGCCGTGAGCGCGCCGACGCCTGACGCCGCCGGCGCGCCGCTGCCCGAACCTGCCGCCGAGCCCCTGTCCGCGCGCCCCGAAACGCCGGCGCAGGCCGCCAGCTCGCACAACGCCCGCCTGGCCGCGATGCGCAGCAATTCGCGGCTGCTGTGGGCGCTGGTGATCATCATCGGGCTGTACACCTGCTACTTCGCCAGCAGCCTGATCCTGCCGCTGGTGATGGCGGCCTTCTTCGCCATGCTGCTCAGCCCGCTGATCAACCGCGCGCCGCTGCGCTGGCTGCCGCGCGGCCTGGCGGCGCTGATGCTGGTGGCCGCGCTGGTGGGCAGCCTGGGCGCGGTGGCGGTGTTCGTGGCGCGGCCGGCGTCGGAGTGGGCGCGCAACGTGCCGTTCCTGCTGCGCGAGGCGGCGCCCAAGATCAAGGGCATGATCGAACCGATCCAGGACGCGCGCCGCGCCAGCCAATCGTTCGACGAATTCACCAGCGGCAAGGTGGACGCCGGCGAGCGCGTGGTGGTGCGCCCGCCCACCACCGACCTGCTGTCGGCCACGCCGCGCGTGCTGGGCTCGGTGCTGGCGGTGCTGCTGCTGACCTTCGCCTTCCTGGTGTACGGCGACGACGTGCTCAACAAGCTGATGCGCCTGCGTCCCACGCGGGCGCAGAAACGGCTCACGGCCGACATCGTGCAGCACATCCAGAGCGACCTGTCGCGCTACGTGCTCACCATCAGCGCCACCAGCGCGGTGCTGGGCGGCGTCACCGCGCTTTACCTGTGGTACCTGGGCGTGGAAGACCCGCTGCTGTGGGGCGTGCTGGCCGCGGCGCTCAACCTCACGCCGTTCGTGGGCCCGCTGATCATGGCCATGCTGCTGTCGCTGGTGGGGCTGTCGCAGTTCGACACCATCGGCGCGGCGCTGCTGCCGGCCGCGGGCTTCGTGGTGCTGCACGCGCTGGAAAGCAACCTGCTCACGCCGATGGTGCTGGGCCGCACGATGCGCATCAATCCGCTGGCGATCATCCTGTGGCTGCTGCTGTGGGGCTGGGTGTGGGGCGTGATGGGCCTGCTGGTGGCGGTGCCGATGCTGGTGTGCCTGAAGATCGTCGCCAGCCGGGTGGAAGCCTGGCAGGGTTGGTCTAGGCTGCTCGAATGAAGACTCCGCCGCGCGCCCTCAGCCTCGACCTGGACGACACGCTCTGGCCGATCTGGCCTTCGATCGAGCGCGCCGAACGCGCGCTCGACGCCTTCCTGCAGCAGCACTGCCCGCGCACCGCCCAGCGCTATCCGATCCACCGCATGCGCCAGCTGCGCGAGGTGATCGCGGCCAGGCACCCGCAGTTCGAACACGACTTCAGCCACCAGCGCGTGCTGTCGCTGCGCCACGCGCTGGAGGAATCGGGCGACGACGTGGCCCACGCCGAACCGGCCTACGAAGCCTTCTTCGCCACCCGCAACCAGGTGGACTTCTACCCCGACGCGCTGGCCGCGCTGGCGCGGCTGTCGGCACGGCTGCCGCTGGCGGCGCTCACCAACGGCAACGCCGACCTGGCGCGCATCGGCATCCAGGACCATTTCCAGGTGTTCGTGAGCGCCCGCGACCACGGCCAGGCCAAGCCCGAGACGCCGATCTTCCACGCCACCTGCCAGCGCCTGGGCGTGGCGCCCGCCGACGTGCTGCACATCGGCGACGACCCGCTGATGGACGTGGTGGGCGCGCGCCGGGCCGGCATGCCCAGCTGCTGGATCAACCGCCGCAAGGAACGCTGGCCGGCGGAGCTGCCGCGCCCCGACCTTGAATTCGCTACGCTTGCCGGACTGGCCGACTGGCTGGACCACACCCACCCCATCACGGAGCCCCGATGAGCCTGCCGCCCTGCTTCGCCACCCCCGACCAGGCCGACGGCGCGCTGCCGCTGGTGTTGGTGGACCGCGCCAGCCTGCCCGCGTGGCGGGACCGGCAGCCGGCGGCGGTGCAGGCCTGGCTGGACGCGCACGGCTTCAACGCGCAGCCCGGCGCGCCGCTGATGATCCCCGGCGCCGACGGCCGGCCCGCGCATTTCCTGGCCGGCATCGCCGACCCCGCTGACCCGCTGGCGCTGGCGCACCTGCCGCTGCTGCTTCCGGTCGGCACGTACCGCCTGTCGCCCGATTCGCCGGTGTCGCCCGGACCGGGCAACGCACTGCTGGGCTGGGGCCTGGGCGCTTACAGGTTCGACCGCTACCTCAAGCCGGCGCGCGCGCCCGCGCGCCTGGTGCTGGACGCGTCCCAGGCCGGGGACGCCGAAGCCTTCGCGCTGCTCAAGGCCAGCACCCTGGTGCGCGACCTGATCAACACCCCGACCGAACACATGGGCCCGGCCGAGCTCGAGGGCGTGGCCGCGCGCCTGGCCCAGGCCTACGGCGGCGACCTGACCGTGATCGAGGGCGAGTCGCTGCTCAAGCACAACTTCCCGGCCATCCACGCCGTGGGGCGCGCCAGCCACCGCGCGCCGCGCCTGATCGAGATCCACTGGGGCGACCCGTCGCACCCGGCCCTGGCCATCGTCGGCAAGGGCGTGTGCTTCGACACCGGCGGCCTGGACATCAAGCCCGCCGACGGCATGCGCAACATGAAGAAGGACATGGGCGGCGCCGCCCACGCCCTGGGCCTGGCCCAGCTGGTGATGGGCCTGAAGCTGCCGGTGCGCCTGCACCTGCTGGTGCCCGCGGTGGAAAACGCCATCGGGCCCGACGCCTTCCGCCCCGGCGAAGTGCTGGCCACCCGCCAGGGCCTGAGCGTGGAGGTGGACAACACCGACGCCGAGGGCCGCCTGGTGCTGTGCGACGCGCTCACCTACGCCGCCGAAGCCAAGCCCGGCCTGATCATGGACTTCGCCACGCTCACCGGCGCCGCGCGCATTGCGCTGGGCCCGGACCTGCCGGCGCTGTTCACCAACTCCGATGCCCTGGCCGCCGACTACCTCGCGGCGGGCGAGCGCACCCGGGACCCGCTGTGGCGCATGCCGCTGTGGCGCCCGTACCTGAGCTACCTCAAGTCGGGCATCGCCGACCTCGCCAACTCCGGCGCCTCGCGCATGGCCGGCTGCGTCACGGCCGCGCTTTACCTGGAGCGCTTCGTGCCCGAGGGCCAGGCCTGGACCCACGTGGACGTGTATTCCTGGAACGACACCGACCGCCCGGGCAAGCCGGCCGGCGGCGAGGCGCAGGGACTGCGCGCGGCGTGGCAGCTGCTCAAGGGCCGCTACCCTCAATAAGTGACGACCGGCAGTACCCCGCCGCCGCCACGGCGGCTCACAATGCCCTGACCCCGGCCCGTGCAGACTGCATGGGTATCGTCTTGGAGTACCCCATGGATTCGTCGCAGGACCTGCTCAAACAGCTGCACATCGACCGCCGCCCGGCCGCGAAGAAGCGTCGCCCGCGCTGGATGGTGCCCGCGCTGGTGGCCGTGGTGCTCGGGGTCGGCGTGGTGTTCATGTCGTCCATGCGCCCGGTGACGGTGGAAACCGCGCAGGCCCGGGCCGCCGCCGAACTCGGCACGGCCTCGGTGCTGGACGCGTCGGGCTACGTCACCGCACGGCGCATCGCCACGGTGTCGTCCAAGATCACCGGCAAGGTGCGCGAAGTGCTGATCGAAGAAGGCCAGCGCGTGGCCGAGGGCGAAGTGCTGGCCTACCTCGACCCCGCCGACGCCGAAGCGCAGCGCGACCTGGCCAACGCCCAGCTCGCCTCGGCGCGCTCGCAGCTGGCCGAGGCCCAGGCCCAGCTCACGCTGGCCAACCAGACGCTCAAGCGCCAGAAGGAACTCGCGGCGCGCCAGCTGGTGGCCGCCTCGTCGCTCGACGCCGCCGTGGCCGACCGCGATTCCCGCGCCGCGCGCCTCGCCAGCCTGCAGCGCGCCGTGCAGGTGGCCCAGGACCAGCTGGCCATCACCGCGCTGAGCGTGGACAACACCATCATCCGCGCGCCGTTCGCCGGCGTCATCGTCGCCAAGGCCGCGCAGCCGGGTGAAATGATCTCGCCCATCAGCGCCGGCGGCGGCTCGATCCGCACCGGCATCGGCACCCTGGTGGACATGGAGTCGCTGGAGGTGCAGGTGGACGTCAACGAGGCCTACATCGGCCGCGTCACGCCGAAGATGCCGGTCGAGGCGGTGCTCAACGCGTATCCCGACTGGAAGATCCCGGCCGAGGTGATCGCCATCGTGCCCACCGCCGACCGCAGCAAGGCCACCGTGAAGGTGCGCATCGCGCTCAAGTCCAAGGACCCGCGCATCGTGCCCGACATGGGCGTGCGCGTGAGCTTCCTGGACGAGGCCAAGCCCGACGCCGCGCCGCCCGTGGGCGCCTTCGTGCCCGAGCGCGCGGTGGTGACGGTGGACGGCGCCTCGCACGTGTTCACCGTCGTCGACGGCAAGGCCACCCGCGTGGCGGTGACGCTGGGCGAGAAGCGCGACACCGAACAGCAGGTCACCAGCGGCCTGGCGGGCGGCGAAACCGTGGTGCTGTCGCCTTCGGAAAAGCTGCGCGACGGCGCCAAGGTCGCGGTCAAGTAAGCCATGGCCAAGACCCTGGTCGAAATCCGCGGCCTGACCAAGGCCTACGTGCGCGGCAAGCAGCGCGTGGAAGTGCTGCACGGCATCCACCTGGACATCCCCGAAGGTGATTTCGTCGCACTGATGGGCCCGTCGGGCTCGGGCAAGACCACCCTGCTCAACCTGATCGGCGGCCTGGATTCGCCCAGCGACGGCACGCTCACCATCGACGGCCAGCGCATCGACGACCTGGGCAGCGACCAGCTGGCGGCGTGGCGCGCCAGCACGGTGGGCTTCATCTTCCAGAGCTACAACCTGATGCCGGTGCTCACCGCGCAGAAGAACGTCGAGCTGCCGCTGCTGCTGGCCGACATGTCGGCCGGCGAGCGCACCCGCCGCGCCAGCGTGGCGCTGCGCCTGGTGGGGCTGGAAGACCGCGCGAAGCACAAGCCCAACGAACTTTCCGGCGGCCAGCAGCAGCGCGTGGCCATCGCCCGCGCGCTGGTGTCCGACCCGCGCATCCTGATCTGCGACGAACCCACGGGCGACCTCGACCGCGCCACCGCCGACGAAGTGCTGCGCCTGCTGCAGCAGCTCAACCGCGAGTTCGGCAAGACCATCGTCATGGTCACCCACGATCCCAAGGCGGCCGAATACGCCAGCCGCACGGTGCACCTGGACAAGGGCACCCTGGTCGACGACGCGCCGGCGCACTGAGCCATGAAATACCTCGGGCTGATCTGGGCGGGCCTGTTCCGGAAGAAACTCCGGACCACGCTGACGCTGTTCTCGCTGGTCTGCGCCTTCGTGCTGCTGGGGCTGCTGCAGGCGGTGAACTCGCTGTTTTCGGGCGGCGCCGATTTCCTGGGCGCCAACCGGCTGATCAGCCAGGCCCGCACCAGCTTCACCCAGCCGCTGCCGATGCGCCTGCTGCCGCAGATCGAAGCCGTGCCCGGCGTGGCGCGCGTCTCGCACTCGCAGTTCTTCGGCGGCGTGTACCAGGACCCGCGCAACTTCTTCCCGCAGTTCGCGGTGAACCCGCAGCGCCTGCGCGACACCTACCCCGAGTGGGTGATGGACGAGGACGGCTGGCGCCGCTTCATCACCACGCGCAACTCCACCATCGTCGGCCGCAACCTGGCCGACAAGTTCGGCTGGAAGGTGGGCGACGTGATCCCGCTCAACTCCTTCATCTGGACCAAGACCGACGGCACCCGCGTCTGGGAGTGGGAAGTGGCCGGCATCTTCGACGGCCGCGACGAGGAATGGCAGAAGCGCGCCGGGCTGATGTACCTCAACTACGGCCAGTTCGACGAAGGCCGCGCCGGCGGCAAGGGCCTGGCCGGCGTGTTCGTGGTGGTGGTGGACGACCCGGACGCCTCCGAGCGCGTGGCGGCGCTGATCGACGAGAAGTTCGAGAACTCGCCCGACGAAACCAAGACCCAGAGCGAGCAGGAGTTCCAGCTGGGCTTCGCGCGCCAGCTGGGTGACATCGGCCTGATCGTGAACCTGATTACCAGCGCGGTGTTCTTCTCCATCCTCTTCCTGACCGGCGTGAGCATGTCCCAGGGCGTGCGCGAGCGCGTGCCCGAGCTGGCGGTGCTCAAGGTGCTGGGCTTCACCGACCGCACGGTGATGGGCCTGGTGCTGGCCGAAGCCTTCCTGCTGTGCTTCCTGGGCGCCCTGGCCGGCATGCTGCTGGCGAACTTCTCCACGCGCTTCCTGCCGGCCGAGTTCCCGATCGAAACCGACCTGAAGGTGTGGGCCATCGCTGGCGTCAGCGTGGTGGTGCTGTCGCTGCTGGTGGGCGTGCCGCCGGCGCTGCATGCGCTGCGCATCAAGATCGTCGACGCACTGGCGGGCCGCTGATGAGCTCGTACACGCAAGTCCGCGAGATCGTGATGATGAACCTGCGCAGCGTGCCGCAGCGGCTGGGCGCGTCGCTGGTGATCGTGATCGGCATCGCCGGCGTGGTCGGCGTGATGGTGGCGCTGCTGTCGATGTCGGCGGGCCTGGAGAAGACGCTCAGCGGCACCGGCCTCGACGACCGCGTGGTGGTGACGCGCGGCGGCAGCAACGGCGAACTGGCCAGCTTCCTCGACCGCGCCTCGGGCACGCTGGTGAAGCAGGACCCGGCCATCGCCCGCGGCGCCGACGGCCTTCCGCTGGCCTCGGGCGAGATCATCATCATCACCGAGGTGCCGCGCGTGGGGCAGAAGACCGGCGCCAACGTCACGCTGCGTGGCGTCGAACCCGTGGGCTTCACCATCCGCCCCGAGCTGCGCATCGTGCAGGGCCGCAAGTTCCGCCCGGGCCTGCGCGAGATCATCGTCGGCGAGGCCGCCAGCCTGCAGTTCGCGGGCCTGGAGATCGGCACGCCGCTGCGCTTCCGCGGCTCCACCTGGACGGTGGTGGGCGTGTTCTCCACCGGCGGCGACGCCCACGAGTCCGAGCTGTGGACCGACACCGAAACCGCGCAGTCGGCGTTCAACCGCAGCGGCTATTCCTCGATCCTGGCCAAGCTGGCCAGCACCGATGGTTTCGAGCCGATGAAGGAGCGGCTCACCGGCAACCCGCAGCTCAACGTGGACGTGAAGACCGAGCGTGATTTCTTCAGCGGCCAGTCCGGCACGCTCACCACCGTGATCGGCGTGCTGGCCGGCTTCGTGGCGCTGGTGATGGCCATCGGCGCCACCTTTGGCGCGCTCAACACCATGTATTCGGCGGTGTCGGCGCGCACGGCCGAGATCGGCACGCTGCGCGCGCTGGGCTTTGGCGCCATGCCGGTGATCGCCTCGGTGATGGCCGAGGCGCTGGCGCTGGCCATCTCGGGCGGCGTGCTGGGCGCGCTGCTGGCCTATGTTTTCTTCAACGGCTATTCGGTGAGCACGCTGGGCAGCGGCTTCACCCAGGTGGCATTCAAGTTCGCGGTGACGCCGGGCCTGGTGATGCAGGGGCTGGCGCTGTCGCTGTTCATTGGCTTCGTGGGCGGCCTGCTGCCGGCCATCCGCGCCGCGCGCATGCAGGTGACGGCCGCACTGCGCGGCTAGGCGCGCTTGCGGCGGTCGACGGCCCCGAACAACAATCGCCGCGTCCCCTCCGGAGTCCGCCATGGCCCTGCTGCTTGCCCGCTTCGGCCTGCTGATGGCATCCGCGCTGTGCGTGGCGATGGTGGTGCTGGGTGCGACGCAGCTGGCCCGGTCACCCCTGGTGTTTCCCGGCACGCTAGTCGCCCTGGCGCTGGTGGCCGGCGGCGCCTGGGCCGTGGCCGATGCGTGGCGGCTGTCGCGCCGGCTGCAGGCCGGGCGCGCGCGCCGCCTGCGGCGCGAGCCCGCGTCGCTGCGCTTCGAGGCGCGCCCCAAGGACAGCCAGCAGGCCCTGGCGGCGCTGCTGATGCTGGTGGTGCCGCTGCTGCTGGCGCTGGCGGTGGCGATGCGCGAAGACACGATGGCGATGCTGTCCTCGCTGCTGTTCGCGGGGCTGTGCGCCGGGTCGCTGCACATGCTCACCCTGCTGCCCAACGACGGCCGTCCGGCGCTGGTGATGCATGCCCGCGGTCTCGAACATTCGTGGCTGGGGCAGGTGCCGTGGTCGCAGGTGCGCGCGGTGTCGCTGGTGCAGCCCGAAGACAAGGGCAAGCCCCAGCCGGTGTTCATGCTGGCGCTGGACGTGACCTCGCCGCGCGATCTCGAAAGGCGCCTGCCCTGGATCGTGCGGCGATTCTGGCGCGCGCCGCGTGACCGGGGCGCCGTGGCGGGCCCGGTGTGGCTGCCGCTCAACGGCCTGGACTGCGAGCCGCGCCTGGCCCTGGCCGCGGCGCAGAAATTCCTGGCCGCCTCCCGGCACGCCACGTCCGACGATGTCCCGGTGAGCGCGCTGTCCGACGACCCCGGCCAGCCACTCACGCGCCGGGAGCGCTGGGCCGCGGCCTGGGTGGTGCTGGCTTCGCTGGCCAGCGCCTGGCAGCTGGCCCATGCCTGGCTGTACGGGCTGGGCTGAGCCGAGGGCGGGCACCACACCGTTGCAGGCATGCCGCCGGTCTTGGGCGGATAATCGCGGCCCGGCGCGGCCCTTCCGCGCTACTGTCCGGACGTCCCGTGCACGCAGCTTCCCCCGCCATCGACCGCAAGGGCCTGAGCGCCGCGATCGCCTCGTACGTGCTGTGGGGCGTGTTCCCGCTGTACTGGTACCTGCTCAAGCAAGTGCCGTCGCTGCAGATCATTTCCCACCGCATCGTCTGGTGCGCGCTGTTCGTGGTGGGCTTCCTGGTGCTGCGCGAAGGCTGGGGCTGGCTGCGCACCGCGCTGTCGCGGCCGAAGGTGGGCTGGATGCTGCTCGCCAGCAGCCTGCTGATCAGCGTCAACTGGGGCATCTACATCTGGGCGGTCACCCACGGGCGCGTGGTCGAGGCGAGCCTGGGCTATTTCATCAACCCGCTGGTGAACGTGCTGATCGGCGTGCTGGTGCTGCATGAGCGGCTGAACCGCGCGCAGTGGGTCGCTGTCTCGATCGCCGCGCTGGGCGTGCTCTGGCTGGCCCTGCTGCACGGCGACCCGCCGTGGATTTCGCTGGCGCTGGCCTTCAGCTTCGCCATCTACGGCCTGATCCGGAAACTCGCCAACGTGGACGCGGTGCCGGGCCTGGCGATTGAAAGCCTGATCCTGCTGCTGCCGGCGCTGGCCTGGCTGGGCGTGGCGCAGGCCCAGGGCGTGGGCGCGTTCGGCAGCGGCGACTGGCGCAGCGATGCGCTGCTCATCTTCGGCGGCGCGCTGACCGCGCTGCCGCTGATCGGCTTCGCCTACGGCGCGCGCCGCATCCCGTATTCGCTGGTGGGCATCCTTCAGTACATCGCGCCCACGCTGCAGCTGATCAGCGGCGTGTGGCTGCTGGGCGAGGACTTCACCGGCACCCAGGCCGTTGGCTTTGGCGCCATCTGGGTGGCGCTGGCGATCTACGGCGTGGACGGCTGGCGCCGCTCGCGCCGGGCGCCGGTGCAGGCGGCGCAGGAACACGTCGCCGAACAGGTGCCGGCCTGCGACGGCGCCGCGCCGCCGCACGACGCCCCGCCCAAGGCTTGAGCGCGGCTTGTCGCATGCCGGCCGGCATGCGCTAATCGTTGGCCATGGATTCCACCGACGCCTTCGCCGCGCTGTACCGCGACACCGTGCTCGACCACGGCCGCGCACCGCGCCACGCCGGCGCATTGCCGCCTCCGGCGCGGTCGGCGCAGGCAAGCAATCCGCTGTGCGGCGATCGGATCGAAGTGGACGTGCACCTGGATGCGCGCGGCGCCGTGGCCCAGCTTCGCCATCGCACGCAGGGCTGCCTGATCTGCACCGCATCGGCGTCGCTGATGGCCGCCGACGTGGCCGGGCGCGATGCCGCCGCCGTGGCCGCGCGACTGGACGTGCTGCGCCGTGGCCTGGTCTCCGGCGACGGCAACGGCCTGGCCGAACTGGCCGCACTGACCGGCGTGTCCGCCCACCCCAGCCGCCACCGCTGCGCGCTGCTGCCCTGGGAAGCGCTGCAGGCGGCGCTGGCCGCACCGGAGCCGGCATGAGCCCGGTCGGCGGCAACCGCGGCGTGCTGCTGCGCGCGCGCGCGCTGCGCGACCAGGGCCGCGCCTTCGCGCTGGCGCTGGTCACCGACACCGAAGGTTCGACCTATCGCAAACCCGGCGCGCTGGCCTTGGTGGCCGACGACGGCGAGCGCTTCGGCGCGATTTCCGGCGGCTGCCTCGAACCCGCGCTCGACCAGCTGGCGCGCGATGCGCTGGCCTCGGGCAAGGTGGCCTTGGCGCTGTTCGACACGCGCGGCGACGACGACGTGGTGTTCGGGTCCGGCTCGGGCTGCCGTGGCCGCATGCGCGTGCTGGCCTGGCCGGTGGCGCCGGGCAGGCATGCGTTCTTCGACGCGATTTGCGCCGCGCAGGCCGACGGCGTGGCGCTGGAGCTGCTGCTGGCGGTGGATGCCGCCGACGCGGGCCGCGGCCTGGCGTGGCGCCCGGGTGTGCGCATCGATTTCGACCCGCCCCCGGCCGCACGCGCGCTGGGTGAGTCCGCCCCCGGCCTGCACGAACACGACGGCGCGCACGTTGCCCGGCTGCGCATCGCGCCCGCACCGCGGCTGCTGCTGATCGGCGCCGGCCCCGAGGCACCGGCGATGCTGCGCCTGGCGAATACGCTGGGCTGGGTGGCCGACGTCGCGGACCATCGCGAAGGCCTGCTGCAGCCGGCTCGCCTGGGTGAGGCCAACGCGCTGCGCCACGGTCGTCCTGCCGCCGTACTGTCCGCGCTCGCGGCCGCGCCCGACGCCGCGCTGGTGATGACCCACGTCGCCAGCACCGACCTCGAGGCCCTGCGCGCGCTGGCGGCGATGCCGGTGGGCTACGTCGGCCTGCTGGGCCCGCCGAGTCGCCGCGACGAGCTGATGGCCGAACTCACGGACGCCGAGCGCGCGGCGCTGCAGCCGCGCCTGCGCGCGCCGGTCGGCCTGGCCTTGGGTGGCGAGGGCCCGGAGGCCATCGCGATGACCATCGCCGCCCAGCTCCAGCAGTATTTCCACGCCGGCCGATGACCGCGCCCCGCCACGGCGTGGTGCTGCTCGCGGCCGGCGGCTCGAAGCGGCTCGGCCAGGCCAAGCAGCTGCTCGAATTCGGCGGCGAAACCCTGGTGCATCACGCCGCGCGGCTGGCCCTGGCCACCGCGCCGCAGGACGCGGTGCTGGTGCTGGGCGCACACGCCGACGCCGTGCTGGCCGGCGTGGCCACGCTGGCGCTGCGCCCGGTGCAGTGCGCCGACTGGGAGCGCGGCATGGGCACTTCGCTGCGCGCCGGCCTGGCGGCGCTGTCGCCCGACTGCGCGGGCGCGCTGGTGCTGCTGTGCGACCAGCCCGACCTGGGCGCCGCACACCTGCACGCCCTCGTGGCGGCCTGGAGCCTCGACCCGGCGCGCGCCGCCGCCAGCGCCTACGCCGGCGTGCTGGGCGTGCCGGCCCTGCTGCCGCGCGCCTGGTTCGCCGACCTGGCCGCGCTGGACGGCGACCGCGGCGCCCGCGACCTGCTGCGCCAGCGCGCGGCCGACGTGCATGCCATCGCCTGCGCGCCGCTGTCGCGCGACATTGATGTGCCGGCCGACCTTCACGCCCGGGCGTCCTCACTTGGACCGGGCAACCAGCAGGAGTAGGCTCGGCGGGTCGCCCAGCCGCCGCGAGGAACCCGATGAAACTTTCAGTGAACGGCGTCGACCACGACGTCGAAGCCAGCAGCGACATGCCCCTGCTGTGGGTCCTGCGCGACCTGGTCGGACTCACCGGCACCAAGTACGGCTGCGGCATCGCCCAGTGCGGCGCCTGCACGGTGCTGGTGGACGGGGTGCCGATGAAGGCCTGCATCACGCCGGCGTCGTCGATGTCCGGCCGGAAGATCACCACCATCGAAGGCCTCTCGGCCGACGCCAGCCACCCGGTGCAGAAAGCCTGGGCCGAACTGGACGTGGTGCAGTGCGGCTACTGCCAGTCGGGCCAGATCATGGCCGCCGCGGCCCTGCTGCAGGTGGTGAACAATCCCGACGACGCCCAGATCGATGCCGCCATGGCCGGCAATCTCTGCCGCTGCGGCACGTACCCGCGCATCCGCGCCGCGATCCACCGCGCCGCCGAGATCGGCAAATCGGGAGACACCCCGTGAACGCTGAAAACAATCCTTCCCGCCGCACCTTCCTCAAGGCCAGCGCCCTCATCGGCGGCGGCCTGGTGATCGCCTTCGTGGTGCCAGGCGGCAAGCGCCTGGCCTTCGCCCAGGAGGCTCCCGCCGCTGCGCCCGCGCTCACGCCCAACGCCTTCCTGCGCATCGGCGCCGACGACAGCATCAGCGTGCTGCTGGCGCATTCGGAAATGGGCCAGGGCATCTGGACCACGCTGCCGATGCTGGTTGCCGAAGAGCTCGACGCCGACTGGTCGAAATTCCAGGTCGCGCATGCGCCGGCCGCGCCGGTGTACTTCAGCAGCGTGTTCGGCATGCAGGGCACCGGCGGCTCCACCACCACGTGGTCGGAGTTCGACCGCTACCGCCAGGTCGGCGCCACTGCCCGCGCCATGCTGGTGCAGGCCGCCGCCGCGCGCTTCGGCGTGGAGGCTTCGGCCTGCCGCACCGAGAACGGCGTGGTGATTTCGGGCGACCAGCGCGCGCGCTACGGCGAACTGGCCGACGACGCCGGCAAGCTGCCGGTGCCGGCCAACGTCGCGCTCAAGGCCGCGTCCGACTGGAAGGTGATCGGCAGGCCCACGCGCCGCCTGGACACGCCCGAGAAGATCAACGGCAGCGCGAAGTTCGGCCTGGACATCCAGTTCGAAGGCCTCAAGACCGCCGTCGTGGCGCGCGCGCCGGTGTTTGGCGCCAAGGTGAAGTCGTTCGACCCCGCGCCGGCGCTGGCCGTGCCCGGCGTGGTCAAGGTCGTGCAGGTGCCGTCGGGCGTGGCCGTGGTGGCCGATCATTTCTGGGCCGCGAAAAAGGGCCGCGATGCGCTGTCGGTGGACTGGGACCTGGGCCCGAACGCGGGCATGGACTCGGGCAGGCAGCTGGCGCAGTACCGCGAGCTGGCCAAGGCCGACGGCGCCAACGCCGCACGCAAGGGCGACGCCCGCGCGAAGATCGCCGCAGCCAGCAAGACCGTCGAAGCCGAATACCTGGTGCCTTACCTCGCGCACGCCGCGATGGAGCCGCTCAACTGCACCGTGCGCATCGGCGCCGACAAGTGCGAGCTGTGGGTGGGTACGCAGTTCCAGACCGTCGAACAAGGCGCCGCCGCCGCCATCACCGGCCTCAAGCCCGAACAGGTGGAAGTGAACACGCCCTTCCTGGGCGGCGGCTTCGGCCGCCGCGCCACGCCCGCCGCCGACGTCGTCACCGAAGCGGTGCACGTGGCGAAAGCCGCCGGCCTGCCGGTGAAGACGGTCTGGACCCGCGAAGACGACACCCAGGGCGGCTACTACCGCCCGATGTACCTGGCGCATGCCCGCATCGCGCTGGGCGACGACGGCCTGCCCACCGCGTGGGACCACGTGCTGGTGGGCCAGTCGATCATGGCCGGCACGCCCTTCGCCGGCATGATCAAGGACGGCGTGGACGGCTCGTCGGTGGAAGGCGTGAACAACTCGCCCTACATCACCGGCCTGGCCGACCACCGCGTGGACCTGCACTCGCCCGCCAGCGGCGTGCCGGTGCTCTGGTGGCGCTCGGTCGGCCACAGCCAGAACGCCTTCATGATGGAAAGCCTGGTGGACGAACTGGCGCACGCCGCGGGCAAGGATCCGCTGGACTACCGCCGCGCGTTGCTCAAGGACCACCCGCGCCACCTCGGCGTGCTCAACCTCGCGGCCGAAAAGGCCGGCTGGGGTTCGCCGCTGCCCGAGGGCCGCCGCCGCGGCATCGCCGTGCATGAGTCGTTCGGCAGCTACGTGGCGCAGGTCGCGGAGGTGTCCGTGGAAGACGGCGCGGTGCGCGTGCACAGGGTCACGTGCGCCATCGACTGCGGCGTGGCGGTGAACCCGCTGATGATCGCCGCGCAGATGGAGTCGGGCATCGCCTACGGCCTGAGCGCGGCGCTGCACGGCAAGATCACGCTGAAGGACGGCCGCGTGCAGCAGTCCAACTACCACGACTACCCGGCGCTGCGGCTGCCGGAGATGCCGGCGGTGGACACCCACGTCGTGGCCAGCAGCGAAAAGCCCGGCGGCGTCGGCGAACCCGGCCTGCCGCCCATCGCACCCGCCGTGGCCAACGCCGTGTTCGCACTCACCGGCCAGCGCCTGCGTTCGCTGCCGCTGGCGCTGGCGAAGGCCTGACCGCTACGCCACCCGCGCCTTGGCGCGGGTGATGATGAGCACGCCGGCCAGGATCACCACCATGCCGCCGATGGCGCTGGCCCCGAAGCGCTCGCCCAGCAGCAGCGCGCCCAGCAGGACGGCGATCGGCGGATTCACGTACGCATAGCTGGTGGCCAGCGCCGGCCGCACGTGGTGCAGCAGCCACACGTAGGCGCTGAAGCCGACGATGGAACCGAACGCCGCCAGGTAGCCCACCGCCAGCGTCGCTTCCAGCGGCGGCACCTGGGTGATGCGCTCGCCCAGCGCCAGCCCCAGCACGCCCATCGCCACGCCGCCGCAGAACATCTGCGCCGCCGTGCTCATGAACGGCGCCGGCAGGTCGCGGCCGCGGCTCCACACCGAGCCCCAGGCCCAGGCGATCGGTGCCGCCAGCAGGGCCAGCATGCCGCCCGGACTGGCGCGCATCTCGCTGCCGGCGTTGAGCCACACCACGCCGACGAAACCGATCGCCAGACCGAGCCATTCACCCCGGCTGGGATGCTGGCGCTTCATCACGCCGAACAGCGCCGCCCACAGCGGCATCGACGCCACCGCGATGGCCGCCAGCCCCGACGACACCGTCTGTTCGGCGAAATTCACCAGGCCGTTGCCCATCAGCATCATGAAAAAACCCAGCACCGCGGCGTTCTTCCACTGCGCGCGCGTGGGTGCGGCGTGGCCGCGCCAGCGCAGGAAGGCGTAGAACACCGCGCTGGCGGCGAGGAAGCGCAGGCTGCCCATCAGGAACGGCGGGTAGCCTTCCAGCCCGACGCGGATCGCCAGGTAGGTCGAGCCCCACACCAGGTAAACCGAACCGAGCGCCAGCGCGACCGCGAGTGCGGACGGGGCCGCGGATTTTCCGGAATTCATGCGCGGCCCTTGGTTTGGGCGTGCGACGACAGGGATTCGGAGGCCAGCAGCGCCTGCTTGCGCGGCAGCCCCCAGCGATAGCCGCCGGGCGTGCCGTCGCCGCGGATCACGCGGTGGCAGGGCACCAGCACCGCCACGCGGTTGCTGGCGCAGGCGCGGGCGACGGCGCGCGCGGCCTTGGGCGCGTCGAGGCTGGCGGCCAGCTGCGCGTAGCTGCGCGTTTCGCCGGCCGGGATGCGCATCAGCGCCTGCCACACGCGCAGCTGGAAGGCGGTGCCCACCAGTTCAACGGGCACGCTGCCGGACTTGCGCGCCAGCGCGTCGGCCACCGCGCGCAGGCGCGGAGCGAGGAAGGCGTCGCGGCCGCTGTCCACGCGCTGCAGCGTGGCGCGCGGGAACTCGGTGCGCAGTTCGCGCTCAAGCGCCGCGGCGTCGTCACCCAGCGCCACGGCGCAGATGCCGCGCTCGGTGGCCGCAACCAGCGCCTGGCCCAGCGCGGTGTGCACCAGCGACCAGCGGATCTCCAGGCCTTCGCCGCCGCGGCCATAGGCCAGCGGCGGCATGCCCAGGCGCGCGGCGCCGTCTTCGTAAACGCGGCTGGGCGAACCGTAGCCGGCGTCGTACAGCGCGTGGGTGACGCTCTGGCCGCCGCGCAGGCCGCGCTTGAGCGCCGCCAGCCGCCGCTGCGCGCGGTACTCGGCCGGCGTGAGCCCGAACTGGTCACGGAAGCGGCGCTGAAGGTGGGTGGGGCTCAGGCCCACGGCGGCACCGAGGGCATCGAGGCCGAGGTCGTCCTGGTCGAGCAGGCGGCGGGCCTGTTCGAGGCGGAGATCGACGGTGGCGGCGGCGCGGTTTTCCATGCGCTCAGGCTAGCCGGCGCGCGGGGCGCCGGCTATCCGGATCTTGCGGGGTTATTCGGCCCAGACGGTGGGCTGGCGCGTCACCGGCAGCACCTGCGCGGTGAGGGCCCGGTTGCCGCTGAGCAGGTCGAGTGCGTCGGCCAGGATGGCCGCCGACTCGCGCAGCAGCGGGTCGGGGCGGGTCTTGGCGGCTTCTTCCGCGGCGGCCTGGTCGGCGACGCTGCGCTCGCTGGCGCTCAGGCCGTCGTCGGCGCGGGCCAGCACGTCGCTGCCCAGGCCGGCGGCCTTGCGGTCGGCTTCGCGCTGCTTGCGCTGGACCTCCATGCGGTCGCGCTCGGCGCGGCGCACGGTCTCGTTGAGCGAGAGGGTCTTCTTGTCGCGCTCGGCGCGGAACGTGGCCACGTCCTGCGCCCACCAGCCGAACTCGGCGTCCTTGGCCACGCGCGCCTTGTGGCGGGCCTTGAGCTGCGGGCCCAGCGAGGTGAAGTTGCCGACGTTGACGTGCGCGGCCTGGGCGATGCGGGAGGCGGGCAGCGCGTTGTCGAAGCTGCTTTCGCCGAACTCGCTGGCGTCCAGGGTGACCGGGAACTGCAGGTCGGGCACCACGCCGGCATGCTGGGTGGTGCCGCCGTCGACGCGGAAGAACTGCGCCACCGTCAGCTTCACCTGGCCGAACTTGACGTCGTCCTTGCGCGGGAAACGGTCGAGGTCGATGAGGTTCTGCACCGTGCCCTTGCCGAAGGTGGGCTCGCCGATGATCAGGCCGCGGCCGTAGTCCTGGATGGCGGCGGCGAAGATTTCCGACGCCGAGGCCGAGCTGCGGTTCACCAGCACGGCCAGCGGGCCGTCCCAGGCCACGCCACCGACGGTGTCGGACTCGATGCTGACGCGGCCGCCGGTTTCGCGCACCTGCACCACCGGGCCGGTGTCGATGAACAGGCCGGTGAGCTCCACCGCCTCGAGCAGCGAGCCGCCGCCGTTGTCGCGCAGGTCGATCACCACGCCGTCGACCTTTTCAGCGCGCAGCTCGCGCAGCAGGCGGGCGACGTCGGCGGTGGCCGAGCGCGCGTCCTTGTCGCCGCGACGCTTGGCCTCGAAGTCGAGGTAGAAGGTGGGCAGCTCGACCACGCCGATGCGGCGGCCGTCCACGTCGATCACGCGCTTCTGCGCCGCCTGCTGTTCGAGCTTCACCTTGTCGCGCACGATGGCGATGGTGGTGGGCTTGGCGTCGGCGCCGGCTTCGGCGGGCAGCACGTCCAGGCGCACCTGGGTGCCCTTCTTGCCGCGGATGAGTTCCACCACGTCGTCGATGCGCCAGCCCACCACGTCGGTCATCGGGCCGCTGGCGCCCTGGCCCACGGCCACCACGCGGTCGCCGACCTTGAGCTTGCCGCCGGTGCCGGCCGGGCCGCCCGGCACGATGGTGCGGATGACCACGAATTCTTCCTGGCGCTGCAGCACCGCGCCGATGCCCTCGAGCGAGAGGCGCATCTGCATGTTGAAGTTCTCGGCGCTGCGCGGCGACATGTAGCTGGTGTGCGGGTCGATCGAGGTGGCGTAGGCGTTGATGAACGTCTCGAACACGTCGTCGCTGCGCAGCTCGTGCACGCGCTCGGCAAGGCCGGCGTAGCGCTTGCCGAGCGTCTTGCGGATTTCTTCCTGGCTGCGGCCGGCCAGCTTCAGGCGCAGCGCGTCGTTCTTGACGTAGTTGAGCCAGGCCTTGTCGAGCTCGGCGCCGTTGGCGGCCCAGGCGGCGTCTTCGCGGTCATACAGCCAGGTGTCGTTGGTGCTGAAGTCGAAGGGCTTGGCCAGCAGGCGGTTGGCATGGGCCACGCGCTCGTCCACGCGCTTCACGTAGGTTCTGAAGATGTCGTAGGCGGCGCCCAGCTGCTGGTTCTTGATGGCGTCGTCGTGGCGCAGGCGGTAGGCGTCGAAGCGCGTGATGTCGGCCTGGGTGAAGAACAGCTTCTGGGCGTCGAGCGCTTCGAGGAAGCGGCGGTGGATTTCCATCGACATCGCGTCGTCCAGCGGCTTGGCGCGGTAGACGTAGCGGCTGTCGGACAGGATGCCGTAGACCAGGCGCGCCGCGGCTGCCTGCTCGACGCTGGGCTGGTAGCTGGCGGCCTTCGCGACCGGCGCGGCTGGCGTGCCAGGCGCGGACGTGGCCGCCATGGCCATGGCCAGCGGCAGTGCGACGGAGAGGGCGATCAGCTTGTGCTTGAGCATGGAGGGCATCCGGTGATTCAGGGGTAGAGCATGCGCCCAGCATAGCGGCGGTGCGTGTGCCTTAAGTGATGTGCGACACCGTGCCGGGGCGTTGGTTCAGCCCGGTGTCAGCGGCGCGCCGGCTCAGGCCGGCAGGGCCACATAGCCGGCGTCGGCCGCCATGCGGTCGGCGTGGTAGGACGAGCGCACCATCGGGCCCGACGCCACGTGGGTGAAGCCCATGGCCAGGCCTTCGGTTTCCAGCGCCTTGAACTCCTCGGGGGTCCAGTAGCGGATCACCGGGTGGTGGTGCGGCGTGGGCTGCAGGTACTGGCCGATGGTGACCATGTCCACGTCGTGCGCGCGCAGGTCGCGCAGTGCGCCCAGCACCTGGTCCCACTCCTCGCCCAGGCCCAGCATGATGCCGGACTTGGTGGGCACGTCCGGATGCTGGGCCTTGAAACGCTGCAGCAGCTGCAGCGACCAGTCGTAGTCGGCGCCCGGGCGCACGTTGGAATACAGCTCGCGCACGGTTTCCAGGTTGTGGTTGAACACGTCCGGCGGATTCGTGGCCAGGATCTCCAGCGCGCGGTCCATGCGGCCCTTGCCGCGGAAGTCGGGCGTGAGGATTTCGATCTTGAGTTCGGGCGACAGCGCGCGCGCCTCGCGGATGCAGTCCACGAAGTGCTGGGCGCCGCCGTCGCGCAGGTCGTCGCGATCCACCGAGGTGATGACGACGTAGCGCAGGCCCATGTCGGCCACGGTGCGGGCCAGGTTGGCCGGCTCGCTGGCGTCGGGCGGCTTGGGCCGGCCGTGGGCGACGTCGCAGAAGCTGCAGCGGCGCGTGCACACCTCGCCCAGGATCATGAAGGTGGCGGTGCCGTGGCTGAAGCACTCGTGGATGTTGGGGCAGCTGGCCTCTTCGCACACGGTGACCAGGCGGTTCTCGCGCAGCTTGGACTTGAGCTTGGCCACCGCGTTGCCGGCCGGAATGCGCACCCGGATCCAGCTGGGCTTGCGCAGCACCGGCGCCGATTCGTCGAACTTCACCGGGCTCTTGCCGATCTTGTCGCCGCCCAGCTGCTTGGCGCCTTCCACCAGCGGCGAACCCAGCACCTGCAGCGGAATGGTCTTGGCGTTGTCGGACATGGTCGGCGGCGGCTCAGGCGGAGGGGGTCAGGTCGGGCGCGTCGGGCGAAAAATCCGCGGCCAGCCCCAGCGTTCGGGACAGGGCCTGGACCAGGGCGGGCTTGAGCGCCGCCGGGTCGCCAGGGCCGCCCAAGTCTAGCACCGTGGTCACTTCCAGCCCCTGGAAACCGCAGGGATTGATGCGCTGGAACGGCTCCAGGTCCATCGCCACGTTGAAGGCCAGGCCGTGGAAACTGCAGCCGCGCCGAACGCGCAGGCCCAGGGCCATCACCTTGGCGCCGTCCACGTAGATGCCGGGCGCGCCATCGCGGCGGGCGGCGGCGATGCCCAGGCCGGCCAGCACGTCGATCACGGCCTGTTCGATCCGGCACACCAGCTCGCGCACGCCCAGGCCCAGGCGACGCAGGTCCACCAGCGGGTAGGCGACGATCTGGCCGGGGCCGTGGTACGTGACCTGGCCGCCGCGGTCGACGCTGAGCACGGGGATGTCGCCGGCGGCCAGCACGTGCTCGGGCTTGCCGGCCTGGCCCAGGGTGAACACGGGGTCGTGCTCCACCAGCCACAGCTCGTCGGGGGTGTCGGGGCCGCGGGCGTCGGTGAAGCGCTGCATGGCGCGCCAGACCGGTTCGTAGGGCTGGCGGCCCAGTTCGCGGACGATCCAGGGGCGCGTGCCGGGTGCGGCCACGGGGGCCGCGCAGGCCGGGGCTACAGCGTCCACTTCACCGCCGGGTGCTCGCGCAGGGCGCCGTGGGCGGCGTCGTAGTCCTCGCGCGAATGCGCCTCGAACACCAGCACCACCGAGACGTAATTGCCCTTGGAGGAAGGCTTGATGCGGATGCGGTCGGGGTACACGGTCAGGCCCAGCGCCTCGAGCACCATCGGCATCACCAGGTGCAGGTCGGCCTCGGCCGCACCCATGGCGCTGATCTCGAAGATGCCCGGGAACTGGAAGCCGTGCTCTGGGTTGTCGGACTCGATGCTCATGCGGACATTATGGGGGCGGCATGCCGCCGCCCCAACCCCGCGCCGGGGAAAAAGCCGGCTGCGGTTACTCGCTTTCCCACCACAGCCAGAAGTCGTCGTTCATGCGCTTGAAGAAACCGCCCTCGGCCACGTCGGCCAGCGCCACCAGCGGGCGCTCGGCCACCACCTTGCCGTCCAGCGACAGGCGCATGGTGCCGATCTTCTGGCCCTTGGTGATCGGCGCCACCAGCTGCTTGGGCACGTCCATGCTGGGCTTGAGGTCGGCGTAGCGGCCGCGCGGCAGGGTCACCAGCAGCGGCTGGGCCAGGCCCAGGGCCACCGTATCGGCCTCGCCACGCCACAGCTTCTGGTCGGCGACCTGCTTGCCGGCCTCGTACACGCTGTGGGTTTCGAAGAAGCGGAAGCCCCAGTTGAGCAGGGCCAGGTTGCCCTCTTCGCGGGCCTTGAAGCCCTCGGCCTTGCTTTGGGTCTGCACGCCCAGCACCACCGAGATCAGGCGCTGGTCGCCGCGCTTGGCCGACGCGGCCAGGCAGTAGCCGGCGGCGTCGGTGTGGCCGGTCTTGAGGCCGTCCACGCTGGCGTCCTTCCAGAGCAGGCCGTTGCGGTTCCACTGCTGGATGCCGCCGTAGGTGAATTCCTTGATCTTGTAGAGCGCGTAGTGGTCGGGGAACTGGTTGATCATCGCGCGTCCGAGGATGGCGATGTCGCGCGCGCTCATCACGTGGCCTTCGGCGGTGAGGCCGTGGGCGTTGACGAAGTGCGAGCGGGTCATGCCCAGGCGCTGGGCGTAGGCGTTCATCAGGTCGACGAAGGCGGCCTCGCTGCCGGCCACGTGTTCGGCCAGGGCGATGGCGGCGTCGTTGCCGGACTGGATGACCAGGCCGTGCAGCACGTCGTCGAGCGGCACTTCGGAGTTGATGGCCAGCGCGCTGTAGCTGCCGTCGGTGCCGGCGCCGCCGGAGCGCCAGGCGTTCTCGCTGATGCGCACGCTGTCGGTAGGCTTGATCTTGCCGTTGGCCATTTCCGCCGCGACCACGTACGAGGTCATCACCTTGGTGATGGACGCCGGGTCCAGCGCCGTGTCGTAGTTTTCGCCGGCCAGCACCTGGCCACTGACGTGGTCCATCAGGATCCAGGCCTTGGCGCCCTTGGGCACCGGCGCGGTGGGCATCGGCGCGGCGGGCGCGCTCGGGGCCGCCGGCACGGGCACGGGCTGGGGGGCGGGGACCTGGGCGAATGCGGCCGTGGCCATCAGGCCGGCCAACAGGGCAGTAGCGAAGCGGGAAACGGACATCCGGGGGTGGCTCCAAATCATGGGCTGGCGCAGGCCGGCCGGGGAAAAGTGGGGGTAATGCTAGACCTTATTCGCTGAACACTCGCGGGCTGGGCAGGCCCAGCGTCCGGATGCGCTCGAGTACGCCTTCGAGCACCGCCGGCGCCATCGGGCCGACCCGCACGCGCCAGACCCAGCCTTCGTGCAGCCGCACCTTCTCCACCTGGACGTCGCGGATGTCCGAGTCGCGCAGCTGGCCGGCGATGCGTCGGGCGTTGGATTCATCGCGGTAAGCGCCCACCTGCACGATCTGCCGGCCGACGCCGTCGGGGCTGGTGGGCGTGGGGGCGCGCGAGGTGACCGAGGGCACCAGGGCCGGGCGCGGCGCCTCGCCGCCAGTGATCGCCTCGACCTCGACGCGCGCGGTCCCGGTGCGGTCCACGCCCAGCTTCACCGCCGCGGCGTAGCTCAGGTCGATGATGCGGCCGGCATGGAAGGGGCCGCGGTCGTTCACCCGCACGATGGCGCTGCGGCCGTTGTCGAGGTTGGTGACGCGCACGTAGCTCGGCAGCGGCAGGGTCTTGTGCGCGGCGCTGAAGCTGCACATGTCGTAGACCTCGCGGCTGGAGGTCAGGCGGCCGTGGAATTTCTGCCCGTACCACGAGGCCAGCCCGCGCTCGACGTAGCCGTCGGCGCGCTGCAGCACCCGGTAACTCTTGCCCAGCACGGTGTAGGGCGAACGGTTGCCGTAGGCGGAGGTGGGCTCGGCGCGCGGCACCGGCTCGGGGATGCCGCTGATGTCGAGCGCGTGCTGGGGCGCGCTGTCGCGCACGCCCGGCGCATACAGGCCGCCCGGGGTGTAGTCCTCGTCGCGGTGCTCGCGCACCTGCAGGCAGGCCGGCGGCACGCCCTCCTCCGCGGCCGCGGGCGGGTTGGCGGCAGCCGTCGTGGCCGGACGCGGGGCGGCCGCGGCCTGCGGCGGCGGCTTCACCGGCTTGCCGGCGCAGCCCGCAAGCAACGCCAGCGCCAGCAGGCCAGGCAGCGCCCTCACGGCGCGGAGGCGGTGGCCGGGGCCGCGGCGATCTCGCGCGACAGCTGGTACACCGCCATGGCGTACATCGGCGAGCGGTTGTAGCGGGTGATGGCGTAGAAATTGCGGAAACCGAGCCAGTGCTCGATGCCGTCGTTGCCTTCGAAGGTCAGCAGCGTGGCGTTGAGGTCGTGGCCCTGCGCGGTGGCGGGGCGGTAACCCTTTTCGCCCAGCTCGGCCAGGCTGTACTTGGCTTCCAGCGTTTCGGGCTTGAACGGCGCGGCGCCGGGCGCCTGCGTGGCCAGGGCCACCACCGGCTCGCCCTTCTGCCAGCCGTGCGCCACGAAATAGTTGGCGACCGACGCGAACACGTCCGGCAGCGAACCGAACAGGTCGCGGCGGCCGTTTCCGTCGCCGTCGCGGGCGTAGGCGCGGTAGCTCGACGGCATGAACTGGCCGTAGCCCATCGCGCCGGCGTAGCTGCCCTTGATGGCGGCGAGGTCGAGGTTTTCTTCCTTCGCCAGCAGCATCACCTGTGCCAGTTCGTCCTGGAAGAACTTCGTGCGCATGGCTTCGCGCTCGACCTGGTCGGGCTTGCCGCTGATGGGATAGAAGAACGCCAGCGTGTAGAGCGCATCAAGCACCTGGTAGCTGCCGGTGTTGCCGCCGTAGCTGGTTTCGACGCCGATGATGGCGACGATGATCTCGGCCGGCACGCCGGTGTCGGCTTCCACCTTGGCCAGCTGCTCGCGATGGCGCGCGAGGAAAGCGCGGCCTTCGGTGATGCGGCGCTCGACGATGAAGATGGGGCGGTACTGCTTCCAGGTCTTCACCGATTCGGCCGGGCGCGACATCGCGTCGACGATGCTCTGGCGGTAGTTGGAGCGGTCGAGCCAGGCGTTGACCTCGGCCGGTTCGAGCCCGTACTTGCGCACCGTTTCGGCGACGAAGGCGGCGCGCTGCACGGGGTCGGCCTGGGGCGCGGCGGCGGGCTGGGCGAAGACGGCGGCGCTGGCGAGCAGCAGCAGCGGAGCGAGCAGGCGAAGTGCGGTTCGGGGCATGGGTCTGGTCGTGTCCGGGATGCGGCAATTTACCACGGCGAACCTGCGCCAAGGCCCTCGGGCGCGGTTTCAGGCCATGAATTTTCGATGCGCGTGCACCGACATCACGATGCCGAAACCCACCAGCAGCGACACCGCCGACGTGCCGCCGTAGCTGAGCAGGGGCATCGGCACGCCCACCACCGGCAGCAGGCCGGCGACCATGCCGCCGTTCACGATCACGTACACCGAGAACGTCATCGCCAGCGCGCCGGCCAGGATGCGCGAATAGCCGTCGCGGGCACCGGCGGCCAGCCACAGGCAGCGGCCGACGATGAACAGGTACAGCGCCAGCAGCGTCACCACGCCCAGCCAGCCCCACTCCTCGGACAGCACCGAGAAGATGAAGTCGGTGGTGTGTTCGGGCAGGAAGTCCAGGTGGGCCTGGCTGCCCTGCCCCCAGCCCTTGCCGCTGAAGCCGCCCGAACCGATGGCGATCTTGGACTGGATGATGTTCCAGCCCGTGCCCAGCGGGTCGGACTCGGGGTCGAGGAAGGTGAGCACGCGCTCGCGCTGGTGCGGCAGCAGGAACGGCCACACGGCCGGCAGCGACGCCAGCCCCACGCCCGCGAACAGGCCGATGCGCCACCAGGCGATGCCGGCCAGGTAGATGGCGAACACGCCCGACGCCGCCACCAGCATGCCGGTGCCCAGGTCGGGCTGCTTGATGATCATCGCCGCCGGCAGGCCGATGATCGCGGCGGCCACCGCCAGGGTCTTCCAGCGCGGCGGCAGCACCACGCCGTGCAGGTACCAGGCCAGCATCATCGGCACCGACAGCTTCAGCAGCTCGCCGGGCTGGAGGTAGAACACGCCCAGGTCGAGCCAGAGGTTGGCGCTGCGGCCGGAGCCGAACACGAACACCAGGGCCAGCAGCACCAGGCTGACGCCGTAGGCGATCGGCGTCCACAGCCGGAGCTTGGCCGGCGTGACGCGCGACACCAGCACCATCGCGCCCACGCCCAGGCCGAAGCGCGCGGCCTGGGAGATGACCAGCCGCGTGTTGTCGCCGCCGGCGCTGGCCAGCACCACCAGGCTGATCAGCATCACGCACAGCAGGGCCAGCAGCAGCGGCAGGTCGACCTTGTCGAGCAGCCGGCCCAGGGTGTCGCGCAGCCATTGCAGCAGGGCGGTCATCGCGCGGTGTCCTCGGGCGGAGGCACCAGCCATGCGTCCAGGATCTTGCGCGCCACCGGTGCGGCCGCGCCCGAACCCGAGCCGCCGTGTTCGACCAGCACCGCGATGGCGATGGTGGGCTTGTCCGCCGGCGCATAGGCGATGAACCAGGCCTGGTGGCGCAGGTGGTAAGGCAGGTTGGCCGGATTGGTGCTGGCCAGGCCGCGCCGGCTGGTGCGCTGCGCGGTGCCCGACTTGCCGGCCATGCGGTAGGCGGCGCCGCTGGCCGCCACGCGGCCCGAGCCGGTGGGGCCGTGCATCACCGCCTCCAGCCCGTCGCGCACGGCGGCCAGGTTGGCGTCGTCGGCCACCACCCGCACGCCGGGCGGCTGCGGCTCGGGCCTGCGCGGCTGGTCGAACCCGGCCTGGAACTCGCGCACCAGGTGCGGCCGGTGGCGCACGCCGCCGTTGGCGATCATCGCGGTGCCCTGCGCCAGCTGCAGCGGCGAGGTGACCCAGAAGCCCTGGCCGATGCCGGAATTGACGGTGTCGCCGGGGTACCAGTCCACGTTGAACTGCTTGCGCTTCCAGGCGCGCGACGGCCGCACGCCGGCGATTTCGCCGCTCAGGTCGATGCCCGTCGGCTCGCCGAAGCCCAGGCGCTGGAAGAAGGTGTCGATGCGGTCCACGCCGAGCTCGAGCGCAAGCTTGAAATAGTAGGTGTTCACCGACTGCGCCAGCGATTCGCGCAGGTCCACCCAGCCATGCCCACCGGCCCGCCAGTCGCGGTAGCCGCGGGCCTGGCCGGGCAGGAAGAACTCACCGGTGGACAGGGTGCGGTCCTCGGGCTTGCGCAGGCCGTATTCCAGCCCCGCCAGCGCCATGAACGGCTTGATGGTGGAGCCCGGCGGGAAGCCGCCCAGCACGTTGCGGTTGAACAAGGGCCGCGACGGCCCCTGCAGCGCTTCCCAATCCTTGTGGCTGATGCCGTTGATGAACAGGTTCGGGTCGTAGCCCGGCAGGCTGACCATGCCCAGGATTTCACCGGTGGCCGGATCGATCGCCACCGCGGCGCCGTCCTTGCCTTCGAAGGCGTCCACCATGGCCTGCTGCAGCCGCGCGTCCACGCTCAGGTACAGGTCGACGCCGGGCTTGGCGTCGTGCCGGCGCAGCACGCCCAGGGCGCGGCCCTCGACGTTGGTCTCGATTTCCTCGTAGCCGATCTCGCCGCGCAGGCGGGCTTCGTGGAAGCGTTCGATGCCGGCCTTGCCGATGTGCGTGAGCGCGGCGTTGCGGCTGTCGCCCATGGCCTCCAGGTCGGCCACGTCCACGCGGCCGACGTAGCCGATGATGTGCGAGAACAGCGGCCCGTACGGGTAGCGCCGCGTCAGGTAGGGCACCACTTCCACGCCCGGGAACCGGTGGCGGTTCACGGCCAGGCGCGCCAGTTCGGCTTCGTCCAGGCGCAGCTTCAGCGGGATCGGGCGGAAGCCGCGGGTGGCGCGGCGCGTCTGCCGGAAGCGCTCGATGTCCTCGGCGTCCAGCCGCACCAGCTCGCCCAGGCCGGTCAACGTGGCCTCGAGGTCGCGCACCTGCTCGGGCACGATCTCGAGCCGGTAGGCGGGCACGTTGTCGGCCAGCAGGCGGCCGTTGCGGTCGTAGATCAGGCCGCGCGCCGGCACGATCGGGCGGGGCTTGATGCGGTTGGCCTCCGATCGCGTCTGGTATTCCTCGTGCTGCAGCACCTGCAGGCGGAAATAGCCGCCGGCCAGGCCCAGCATCGCCAGCGCGATGCCAACGAAGCCCAGCAGCGAGCGCCGGCGGAACTGCTCGGCCTCGGCGTTGTGGTTCTTGAGTTTTTGCCGGCGCGGGGCTCGCATGGGCCGGCTCAGGCGCCGCGCTCGCGCTCACGCAGCCGCAGGCGCAGCTCGTCGAGCAGCAGGAACATCCAGGGCCACAGCGCAAAGCCCACCAGCGGCGCGATCCAGGTGCCCCAGGGCGCCAGCCCGTCGCCGCTGGCGAGCCGGATGGCCATGGCGATCAGGCGATCGTTCACCAGCAGCGCGAACACCGCGCCCGCCTGCTGCCACAGCGGGAAGAAGCGCAGCCTGGCCCGGAACCGCTGCACCAGGAACGCCAGCACCACCAGCCGCAGCGCCTGCTCGCCCAGCAGCGTGCCCGACACCAGGTCGGCGGCAAGGCCGGCGATGAAAGCGATGCCCAGGCCAACGTGGTCGGGGGCTTCGAGCATCCAGTAGCAGAGCAGCATGGCCAGCAGGTAGGGCCGCGCGATGTCGACGCCGGCCGGCAGCGGCACCACCAGCACCAGCAGGCTGGACACCAGGCTTCCGTACAGCAGCCATCCCGAAGGCGTGCGGGTCATGGCCGCGGGGTCCGGGTGGCGGGCGCGGAGGGGGCTGCCGTTTCGGGCGCCGTTCCAGGCGTGGCGGCGGGCGTGGCCTCGGGCGTGGCCTCGGGCGCCGGCGGCGGCGCTTCGGGGCCGGCACCGCTTTCGTCCACGGCGTTGCTCACCAGCAGCACCTCGAGGCCGCGGTCCAGGCGGGCGGCGGGGCGCGCCTCGGCCACCACGAACAGCCGCGTGTCGTCCGGGTGCAGCGCTTCCACCACGCCCACCGGGAAGCCCGCCGGGAAGCGCCCGCCGATGCCCGAGGTGACCAGGCGGTCGCCGACCTGGATGTCGGCGCTCTGCGGGATGTTGGGCAGGCGCAGCCGATCGGTGCGGCCGGTGCCGAAGGCGATGGTGCGCAGGCCCGAGCGCGTCACCTGCACGGGAATGGCATGGTCGGGATCGGTGAGCAGCAGCGCGGTGGCGCGGCGCGGCGTGACTTCGATCACCTGGCCCAGCACGCCGCCGGCGTCGATCATGGCCTGGCCCACGAACACGCCTTCGTCGCTGCCGGCGTCGAGCAGGATGCGCTGGCGCGCCGGGTCCAGGTCGATGTCGATGATGCCCACCAGCTGCGCCGACAGCCGATAGCCGCGGGTGCCGCCGAGCAGTTCGCGCAGGCGCTGGTTTTCCTCGGCCACGGCGAGCAGGCGATGCAGGCGGCTGGCGCTCACCTGCAGTTCGCGGGTGAGGCGCTGGTTTTCGGACTGCAGCTCGCTGCGCGAGCTGAGCAGGTTGCCGGCCCCCTCGGCCAGGCGGGAGGGCGCGGCCGCGAGCCACCAGACGGGCTCGGCGAGCACGGAAAGCTGCTGCCGCGCCTGGTTGGCGAAGCCGCCGCGCTGGTCGGCGACCATCAGCATCACCGCCACCGCCAGGTAGGCCAGCAGCGGCAGGGTGCCGCCGGCACTCTCACTCAGGCGGGACGCGGTGGAACCGGGATAGGCCACGTGGTTTTCCGGAAGTGGCCCAGGGTCACTCCGGCGAGAAGAACTCGTTGCCGTGCAGGTCGATCAGCTCCAGCGCACGGCCACCGCCACGCGCCACGCAGGTGAGCGGGTCGTCCGCGACGTGCACGTGCAGGCCGGTTTCCTCGGAGATCAGCTTGTCGAGGTCGCGCAGCAGCGCGCCACCGCCGGTGAGCACGATGCCGCGCTCGGCGACGTCGGCGCACAGCTCGGGCGGCGTCTGTTCCAGCGCCTGCTTGACCGCGCTGATGATGCCGCTGAGCGGCTCGTGCAGGGCCTCGAGCACTTCGTTGGAGTTGAGCACGATCATGCGCGGCACGCCTTCGGCGAGGTTGCGGCCGGAGACTTCCATCTCCTTGACCACGGCCTGCGGGAAGGCGCAGCCGATCTCGAGCTTGATGCGCTCGGCGGTGGTTTCACCGATCAGCGTGCCGTGGTTGCGGCGCACGTAGTTGATGATGGCGTCGTCGAAGCGGTCGCCGCCGATGCGCACCGACTGCGAATAGACGATGCCGTTGAGCGAGATGACCGCCACTTCCGAGGTGCCGCCGCCGATGTCGATGACCATCGAACCGCGCGCCTCGTCGACCGGGATGCCGGCGCCGATCGCGGCGGCCATGGGCTCTTCGATCAGGTAGACCTCGCGGGCGCCGGCCTCTTCGGCCGATTCCTTGATGGCGCGGCGCTCGACCTGGGTGGAGCCGCAGGGCACGCAGATCAGCACGCGCGGGCTGGGCCGCAGGAAGCGCGAGGTGTGCACCTTCCTGATGAACTGCTTGAGCATTTCCTCGGTGTGCGTGAAGTCGGCGATGACGCCGTCCTTCATGGGCCGGTGCGTGGTGATGTTGCCCGGGGTGCGGCCGAGCATCTTCTTGGCTTCGGCGCCGACGGCGGCCACTTCACGGCCACCCTGGCTGTGGCGGACGGCCACCACCGAGGGTTCGTTGAGCACGATGCCCTGGCCGCGGACGAAGATGAGGGTGTTGGCGGTGCCGAGATCGATCGACAGGTCGTTCGAAAACAGGCCGCGGAGCTTCTTGAACATCAGGGGGAAGCCTTGGGAAAAGGGGGTTTTATGGATTGACTAGGTTACCAACCACCCCCGGCCCCGGCAAGGAAAAACAGCTCTTTTTCGTGCGATGTCCGCTACGAAAAGCTAACATGTGGGCCTTCCCCGGGGCGCTCCCGGCCGCCCCACCTTCGAGGTCCGACGATGCCTTCTGCCCTGATCTGCGGTTCCCTGGCGTACGACACCATCATGGTGTTCCAGGACCAGTTCAAGAACCACATCCTTCCGGACAAGGTCCACATCCTGAACGTGTCGTTCCTGGTGCCGAGGATGCGCCGCGAGTTCGGCGGCTGCGCCGGCAACATCGCCTACAACCTCAAGCTGCTGGGCGGCAACCCGATCCCGATGGCCACCGTGGGCCAGGACTTCGGTCCCTACCGCGAGCACTTCGAGGCCTGCGACATCCGCCTCGACCACGTCAAGGAGCTCGGCGACCTGTACACGGCGCAGGCCTTCATCACCACCGACCTGGACGACAACCAGATCACGGCCTTCCATCCCGGGGCCATGATGCGCTCGTACGAGAACCACGTCCGGGACGTGGCGGACGTCGGCTTCGGCATCGTCGGGCCCGACGGTTACGAGGCGATGCTGCAGAATTCGACGGAGTTCGCCGAACTCGGCATCCCGTTCATCTTCGACCCGGGCCAGGCCATGCCGCTGTTCAACGGCAAGGAACTGACCACGATGATCGAGCAGGCCACCTACGTGACCGTGAACGACTACGAGTCCAACCTGCTGCAGGACAAGACCGGCCTGAGCGAGAAGCAGATCGCCGAGCGGGTGAAGGCCTACATCATCACCCGGGGCCCGAAGGGCTCGGAAGTGCACAGCACGGCCGGCGAACTGCATATCCCCTCGGCCAACGCCATGCGCGTGGTGGACCCCACCGGCTGCGGCGACGCCTACCGGGCGGGCCTGATCTTCGGGCTCATGAACGGCCTGGACATGCCCACCACCGGCCGCATCGCCTCGCTGATGGGCGCGCTGAAGATCGAACACCTGGGCCCGCAGAACCAGCGCTTCGACTACGAAGAATTCGCCGAGCAGTTCCGCCAGCAGTTCGGCTACGCGCTGCGCTGAGGTCGCGCCACCCCGCCCCGGGCCACGGTCCGGGCGAAAAAAAACCGGCGCCCGAGGGCGCCGGTCCTGTTTCCAGCCTTCAGGCGATCAGAAGTCCTGCGAGAAGCGCACGCCGAAGGTGCGCGGGCGCGCCACCACGGTGTAGGCCTGGTCGCCGCAGACCGCCTCGGCGCACTGGGTGAAGCGCGACAGTTCGGCGCGCTCGTCGAAGACGTTCTTCACGTAGAAGTCCACGTCCCAGTTGCCGCGGCCGAAACCGGCCGTGAGGTCGAACAGCGTGTACGCGTCCAGGTCGCCCAGGATCGCCCCTTCGGCCTCGCGCAGGTCGGTGCTGCGCTTGCCTTCGTGCAGCACCTGGCCCTGGACGTGGGCTTCGAACGAGCCGACGTCGAAGGTGTAGCGCGCCGTCAGGTTGCCCTTGAAGTCCGCCGTGATCGGCAGGCGGGTGCCCGCCGACGCCTCTGGCGAGGCGCAGTTGGTTTCCGGGTTGCCGTTGGCGTCGGTGAAGCCGCAGTAGTTCTCGGTCAGCTCGGCGTCGTACAGGGCGATGCCGCCGGACAGGCGCAGGTTGTAGGTGGCCGCCCAGATGACGTCCGCCTCGATGCCGCGGATGCGGGCCTGGTTGGCGTTCTTGATCTCGGTGAGGCCGTTCTGGCCGAGGATCGCGAACTGGAAGTCGTCCCACGACTGCTCGAACACCGCGCCGTTGAAGGTCAGGCGGCCATCGGCCCAGCGCGTCTTCCAGCCCAGCTCCCAGTTGGTCAGGAAGTCGGACAGGTACGGGTCGAGCGTGCCGCGGCGGTTGACGCCGCCGGGGCGGTAGCCTTCCGACCACGTGCCGTAGACCATCGCGTTGTCGTTGATCTCGTAGCTGAGGTTGAACTTGCCGATGGAGTCGTTCTCCTCCACCCGCTTGTTGAACACCTCGCAGGGCGCATCCGGGTAAGGCGGCAGCGACTGGGTATTGCAGGCGCCCTCGCCGTAGGTCGGGTTGGAGATGTAGCCGTCGTTGAAGCCGAAGAAGCCGCGCAGGCTGTTGTCCACTTCGAAGAAGCGCATGCCGGCGGTGGCGGTCAGGCGGTCGGTGATGTCGAACGACACCTCGCCGAACAGGGCCTTGTCCTTGTCCTGGCGCTGCTGGCGGGTCAGCCAGATGGTGTCTTCCCAGCCGGTGACCGACAGCGTGTCGGCCAGGTCGTCGATGCGGTAGCGCTCCTGGATGTCGTTGTCCTGCTCCTGCCAGAACACGCCCGCGACGAAGCGCAGGCGGTTTTCCGCCGGCGAGGCGATGCGCAGCTCGTGGGTCTGCTTCTTGTAGGTGTTGGCGGCCTGGATGTACTGCGACGGATTGATCAGGTCGCCGTTGTCGTCGTAGAAGTACGTGCCGTAGCCGAACAGGGTGTCGTACCAGTAGGCGTAGTCGCTGTAGTCGGACTCGGTGTCGAGGTCGCGGTCGAGGTGGGCATACGCGTAGGTGACGTCGAAGTTGCCGATGCGGCCCTGCACGGTGAGCGCCGACTGGGTCCAGCGGTCTTCGGAGGTTTGCGGGTAGAACTGGGTGGTCTCCAGGTCACCGACGTCCGGGTCCACGCCGAAGCTGCCGTTGATGTCCTGCATCTGGGTCATGATGGTGGGCGTCACGGTCCAGTTGTCGTTGAGGTCGATCTTCAGCGCGGCGCGGGCGCCGGTGGTGCTGCTGTAGTTGAAGTCGTCCTGCGCCAGGCCGGCATTGTTGATGGTGATGCCGGACGTCGGGAACGTGCGCTCGCCGTACACGTTGTCGATGAAGCCGGCGTTCTCGCGATCCCACGCCACCATGCGGATGGCGGCGTTTTCAGTGATCGGCAGGTTGATGAAGCCCTCGGCCACGTGGCCGTTGCCGCCGCCGCTGGTCGAGTTGAGCTCCAGCCCATAGCCGGAAGAGACACCGGAGGCGTCAGGCTTGTTGGTGATGATGCGCAGCGTGCCCGCCTGCGAGCTGGCGCCGTACAGGGTGCCCTGCGGACCGGCCAGCGCTTCGACGCGCTCGATGTCGTAGGGGTGCAGGTCGATGGCGCCGCGGATGGTGGTCACCGGCTGCTCGTCCACGTACACGCCCACGGTGGGCAGCGGGCCGGAGTGGTTGCCGTCGCCGCCGCTGGCCACGCCGCGCATGTAGACCTGGAAGTTGCTGGGCACTTCGCCCAGGCGCTGGAACGACACGCTGGGGAACTGCGTGGCGATGTCCTGGAAGTCGGTGACATGCAGCTCGTCCAGCTGCTCGGTGCCCAGCACCTGGATGCTGATCGGCACCTTCTGCAGGTTTTCGCTGCGCTTTTGCGCCGTCACCGTGACGGCCTCCAGCATCGGCGCTTCCTCGGTGCTTGCCTGCTGCGCCCAGGCGCCGCCGCTGATCGCGAACACGATCGCCGTCGCCAGCGTTCCCCGCGCCAGCCTTGCCCCGTTGCGAGGCTTTGTCTTGCCTTTCATCTCACTCTCCCCGTGGTGTGTCGTTGGACTGAATCGGAGCCGTCGCCGTTTCGGGCGGCGCCTCCGGGTAAGTATCTAGCGCGGGCCCCAGCGCGGCTTCCAGTTCGCCCAGCCAGGGCTGGAAGTGGCGCCATTGGTCCAGGCCCTCGCGGTAGATCGGCTGGCGCACCTGTTCGGAGCTGGCGGTGCGCACTGGCCGTTCGTTTTCGAAGAAGCGCAGGCAGGCCGGGTCGAACGGCAGGCCGCAGTAATCCAGCAGCGAGCGCACCTGGGCCTCGGTGTCTTCGACCAGGTGTTCGTACACCACGCGATGCACGCGGCCGGGCAGCACCTGGTCGAAGTGCGCCATCAGCGACAGGTAATCGCGGTAGTAGCGGCCGATGTCCTGCAGGCCGTAGCTGAAGTTCTGGCCGCGCGCGAAGTACTGCTTGTAGCCCGAGAAGCAGCAGGCCATCGGGTGCCGGCGCACGTCCACGATGCGGGCGTTGGGCAGCATCAGGTGGATGAGGCCGACATGGAAGAAGTTGTTCGGCATCTTGTCGATGAAGAACGGGGCGTCGGTCTTGCGCTGCACGCGGGTGCGGTCGAGGTAGCGTTCGCCCAGGGCGCGCAGCTCGCCCGCGTCGAGGGTGGCCAACACGTCGTGGTAGGAACCGCCGCGGGCGTCGGCGCCCTGGCGGCGCAGGTCGTGGGTGAGCGCGATCACCTCGGGCAGCTCCATCGTGCCCTCCACCGCCGGGTGGCTCGAGAGGATCTGCTCGACCAGCGTGGAGCCCGAGCGCGGCAGCCCGACGATGAAGATCGGGTCCGATGCGGTGCTGCCGCTGCCGTGGCGCGAGGCGAGGAACGGCGGCGTGAACAGTTCGCTCGAACGCCGCACGCGGGCGGTGGCGTCGTCGGCGCGATAGGGCAGCGCCTTGCGGCGGATCTGATTGCCTTCCCGGTAGTGGGCAAACGAGGCCGCGTGGTCGCCGGCATCTTCGTGGGCCTTGCCGAGCGCGAACTCGAACTGGCTGCGCTGCTCCGGGTCGAGGTCGTGCCGGCGCAGCTGCGTTGCCATCGCCTGGATGTCTTCCGCATCGAAACGGAAGGTCTTCAGGTTGGCCAGGCTCCAGTACGCCTCGCCGAAACCCGGATCCAGGGCGATGGAACGGCGGTAGGCGGCCACCGCGCGCTCACGCAGGCCGGCGGTCTTGAGCGCGTGGCCCTGGCTGAGCCAGATCCGGCCGTGGTCGGGGTATTCGGACAGGATGCCGTCGTACAGGTCGATCGCCGGCACGTAGTCGCCCACGCGGCACAGCACCACGGCCTTGAGGTTGCGGGCGCCGGGATTGCCCGGGTCATCGGCCAGCAGTCGGTTGATCTGTTCGAGCGCCTGTTCGGGCTTGTTGGCCCGGTGCAGCACCATGGCGTAATTCTGGCGTGCCGCCTGGAAGCCCGGCGCGAGCTCGAGGCAGCGCTGCAGCAGGGTTTCCGAATCGTCCAGCCGGCCCAGGCGAGCCGCGACCTCGGCCAGCATGCGGATGGCGGCGACATCGGTCGGGCTTTGCTGCAGCTGGGCTCGCAGCAGACGCTCCGCCTCGGGAATGCGGTTGCCGATCAGGGCGTCGCCGGCCGCCATCAGGCGGGGATCGTTGGCGGCATGGCGGGCGTGCATGGAATAGGCGCGGTCCGCGCCTTCGAAATCGCCGGTGGCTCCCAGATGGTCGCCCATGACGCGCCAGGCATGCGGATGCGCCGGCGACAGGGCCAGCCCGCGGCCGAGCCAGCGCAGCGATTCGTTGCCGCGACCCGCACGGGCCAGCATCAGGCCGAGTTCCACCTGCGGATCGCCCCAGCCGGGATGCTCTTTCGCCAGCGTTTGCAGTATCCCGACGGCGACATCCCGGCTGCCGCAAGCCTCGTGCGCCCGCGCCTGCAGCAGCATGGCCTGGGGATGTGGGCCTGCGGCGCTGATGATTTCCTCGGTCTGGGCCAGCGCCAACGACGGTGAGCGCTCGAGCAGGCGTGCGGCATGGGCCAGCGCCTGGCCGAGCGAGGCCGACGGGCCTGCGCTCACGCTCACGGAAAACGTGCCTTTGTAGCCGCCAGAGCCACGTCCGCCATCCCCATCGGCCCGCGGCCGGAACATCGTCCAGAAGGAGCGGCACCACCCCGGTGCGGCCTTCACATCCTCGACTGTGACAGTTAGATAACACGCCATTTATGGCTTGTCGACGCAGCGGTGGCCGTAGCGTGACCGCTGTCGCCACCCTGGGCGGCGACGGGGCAAAAGGCAGGCGGAAACGACGCCCCGGGCCTCTGCACCCTCCGGATTGGAGGGCAACCCGATGGAGTCGATGCTCTACCGGCGTCTGGGAAGGTTCTGGCGTCCCCCAAGGAGTATCGACCATGCGCTACACACCCGCTTTGCTTCTCCTAGCCGGACTGGGCACCCTCGCCGCCTGCTCGCGCGGCATCGAAATCGACATCGCCAACAACGACAGTGCGGCCCTGGTCGAAGCCATTCGCCAGGCCAACGCCAGCCCGGGCCACGACACCATCCGGCTCGCGCGAAACGGCCTCTACATCCTGAGCCACCCGGCCCAAACGGGGCTGCTGTTGCCCGCTGTCCAGGGCGGTCTGACCATCGAGGGCCACCATGCGGAAATCCGCGGCTATTCAGGCATCCCCACGGCCATCCTCGAGGTGGAGCAAGGCGGCAAGCTCCATCTGCAGGACCTGGTGATCGCCGAAGGTACCGACGGCGCGGTCCGGAACTATGGCGACCTCCGGCTTGAAAACGTCGCCATCGTGGACAGTTCTGTCGACAAGATGCCGGCCATCGTGCTCAACCATGGCCGACTGCAGGCGGTGGACAGCGAGGTCGCCTACAACCTGCTGCTCGCCAACCGCCGCGATGCCGGCACCGTTCTCAACTACGGTGAGATAGCGCTCGAGAACACGCACATCCATGACAACCGGGCCGTGGGCAGGCAGCCAACGGTGGCCGTCTCGGGCGGAATCCTGAACTTCGGCAGCGTCGAGGCCGACGGACTGCTGCTCGAAGACAACGAACTGACCGACGAGCAGGCTCCGAAGCTCAGCTTTGGCGGCATCCTGAATCTCGGCAATGGCCACGTCACCGGCAGCGCCCCGGCCGCCGGCGTCCGCGACGGCCGAGGTGCGGCGGTTCTCGCCGGACTTTAAACCCGCAAAAGAAAACGCCGCCCCAAACGGGGCGGCGATAGTGGGCGAAGCATCGCCCAAAAACCCTGGCGATGACCTACTCTTGCATGGCTTAGGCCACACTACCATTGGCGCAGCTGCGTTTCACTTCCGAGTTCGGGATGGGATCGGGTGGTTCCACAGCGCTATGGTCGCCAGGGAGAGGGTGGAGGGTCGCAGTGGCTCGGTCTGATGGATAGACGGAGTTATGCGCTCACGCTCTCAAAGGGGGGACGTAGCGAACATTTTTTGGGTAATTGCCATATCCACGTGTTGTCGAGGATAAGGCGTCTTGAGGTTATATGATCAAGCCTCACGGATCATTAGTATCAGTTAGCTCAATGGGTTGCCCCACTTACACACCTGACCTATCAACCACCTAGTCTTGATGGTTCCTTTAGGGGACTTGAAGTCCCGGGAGATCTCATCTTGAGGCACGCTTCCCGCTTAGATGCTTTCAGCGGTTATCGTTTCCGACCATAGCTACCCGGCAATGCCATTGGCATGACAACCGGAACACCAGGGGGTCGTCCACTCCGGTCCTCTCGTACTAGGAGCAGCCCCTCTCAAATCTCCAACGCCCACGACAGATAGGGACCGAACTGTCTCACGACGTTCTGAACCCAGCTCGCGTACCACTTTAAATGGCGAACAGCCATACCCTTGGG